>NZ_JBEOKT010000001.1:0-421424 GCF_040278685.1 Pontibacter populi | reverse complement strand
GATACCATCTACCTGGCGTTGCACAGGAGCCTGCGCCGTAGCCTGGAAAGCTGACATTATACTCACGATAATGGCTGCTACCACACAAAATACTCGGGGTGTTGTTATAGGTTGGTTATGCATAATGATGTTTTGCGCACTTGTTGCTGCGGCGCTATACTTGCTTTATTTGTGACCGGGGCACATAAGCCCGGGATGATCTTATTCTGCGGAAACCTTTAGCCAGGTTTTGCAACCTGCAATCTCTAAAGATTTTTTTAGCAAAAAAAGCTCCACTATAAAAGTGCAGCTTTTTTTGCAGATGCTTTTTACTTTATCAGCTTTTCCAGTTCCGATTTGTTAACATTAACCGGGTACTTTTCGCGGAGCTGTTTTACCCATTGCTCTTCCAGGTAATTCTGGTAATCAGAGATGGCTGCTCCACGTACTTCGTTCAGTTGTTTGTAACCTGGCTGCAATACTTTGTTTATGATCACCAGGTATTCACGACCGTTAAGTTGGGTGTTGTACGTTCCCGGTTCCCACTTCACAGCATCCACCGCCTTGTTCTCACCTTTCTGGAATTTCTTTTCGGATATCTGTACAGCTAGCGGGTTTCCTGCATTCAGGTTATCAGCAAGCGCACCAAGGTCAGATGAATATAAAGTGAACGATACCCTGCGGTTGCGGCGGCGACCAGTTTCAGTTTTATCGGGGCCGGCCTGTTTGGTTTTGCCCAGGCTGTTTATAGTTAGCTGTGCGGTTGGTACGCCTTCCTGCTGCAGGTATTCTGCAACTGCCTGCGCACGTTTCTGGGCCAGGTCTTTTGCAGCTGCTTCTTCACGGGAGTCTGTGTGGCCGTTTATATCCAGGCTAGTGTTCGGCATTTCAGTAAGCAGTTCTGCCACTTCGTTCAGTTGGGCTATGCCTTCTTTGGTAAGTGTAGCCTTGCCATTATCGAACAGTATATCCGGAATTTTAGCGGTTTTAACTGCGTAACGACGTTTATCCAATTGGCTTTGCGCAGCTTTAAGCAGGTCTTTGTTGGCAGCGCTAATAACTATAGCATCTACACGTTCGCCCCACTTATAGTTCTCTTTATTTGCTTCAAAATAAGCCTTCAGTCCAACAGAATCCTCTACTGCTTTCGACCAAACCTTTTCATCCATCATCTGGAACAACAGAATGCCGTCGTGATACTCGCGAACCAGCATACGGTAATCGGTGTGCTTGTTCTCCAGGTTGGCTCGCTCATAGTCCAGCAGGCTTTTGTTCACGAAGTTGTCGTAAAGCAGCGTCATGGCGTATTCAGGTGTTCCATTGGTACGCGGGCGCTGGTTCTCTTCTACGTAACTATAAAAGTCAGCTACAGTGTAAGGCTTGCCCTGAATGGTAAACAAGGTTGCTTTCTGCGTTTTGTCTTTCTCATTCTGTTCGAAATTCCAGGTTCCTTTCAGCAGTGCATCGTTTGCTTTGCTGAAAGCAGCTGTTTTGGCTTCAGCAACTTCAGTAAAATTATTTTCCTGGCGTATGCGCTTCAGGAATACAGCTTTGTTCAGTTCTGAGCGAGAGTCTTTTGCTACCTTATTACGCAGGTTTTGCTCCATATCTTCGTAAGGAGGCAAGCCGCGCTTCTCGATCAGTTTTATAATGTGCCAGCCATAGGGTGTTAGGGTAGGCTTTGCAATTTCGCCTTCTTTTTGTAATGCAAAAGCCGCTTCTTCAAACGCCGGGATCATACGGCCTGTACCAAACCATGGCAGTTCACCACCATTATCTGCAGTATTGTCGTCTTCCGAAAATTCTGAAGTCAGTTTGTCCCAGTTCTCGTTTCGCTGCACACGTTTGTAGATAGCATCTATGCGTTGCTTGGCTGCCAGCGAGTCGGCTTTAGGCATGCCCGGTGTAGCACGCACCATAATGTGCGCTACTTTTACTTCGCCGCGGGCAGCGCGCTTGTTGTGCACTTTTATAAGGTGGTAGCCAAAGCGGGTGCGCACCGGCATCGATAGCTGACCCGCTTCTGTGTTATAAGCAGCATTCTCAAACGGGTACACCATCTGCATGGCAGTAAAATAACCTAAGTTACCACCGTTCTCAGCTGCCGACGGGTCCTGCGAATTCTCTTTTGCCAGTTTTGCAAAGTCTTCGCCGGCCTGTGCACGCTTGCGCAACGCCATCACTTTGTTGTATGCGGCCAGCGTATCCTGCGGAGCAGCATCCGGGTCTAAGGTTATGAGTATGTGCGATGCGTTAATTTCCTGCTTCGAGCGCTCGTAAGCTTCGCGTACCAGTTTGTCGGTCACGCTGTTCTCGGTAAGGTAAGGCAGAGCCAGTTGTTCTTTGTAACCTTCCAGCTCACGGTTAAAGGCAGTGGTGGTATCCAGTCCGCGGCTCTCTGCTTCCAGTACCTTTAGTTTAAAGTTGGTGTATAGTTCGAGGTAGTCTTCGACGCTCTTTTCTGAGTAAGCGTCTTCGTTGCCCCCGTTGTTTTTCTCATACACGTATTTAAACTCGGAAGTGGAAAGTGGCTGAGAGCCAAGCGTAGCGATAGCCGGCTCTTTGCTGTTGTTCTTGTTGGATGCGGTACATCCGGCCAGAGCTAAAGCGGCTACCGCAACAAGTAGGTGATTGCTGCGCATAAGTTGTTTAAACAAAACTTGTTTCGCTGATTGATATCAGATATGCAATTTTAATTATTTTTTCTGACAGATAAGCCAAAAAACATAACTATAATCCTATTGCATGGGTTTTCGTTCCGGATAACGGACAAAGACTGTTAAAAGTGTGTGTTACAGTCTTATTTTATCTTTTTATACAGGAGGCAGGCGTTGGCGTCGCCTTTGGTCGTAAACTCAACTTTATCCATTATGCGCCGCACAAGCGCAATGCCTACGCCCCCTTTCTTACCTATCCGGACGTGCTCCAGAATATCAGGCTCTTTGTAATCATTACTTTTAAAAGCAACGCCGTTATCCGTTATCTCAAACTGAACGGCATCTTTAGGCTCCGTAATGGTAAGGTAAATGTATTTTGATGGATCTTCGTTATTGGCGTGGATGATGAGGTTGGCGCATATCTCATCCACGGCCAATACGATCTGGTTCGTCAGTACATCTGAGAGCGCGAGGCCCTGCAGATATTCCGTAACGAAATCCCGTATCAGCTTAAGGTTCTTTTTTGTACAGCTTACCCGGATGGAGTTATTCATCAGCTATGGTAATGGCTTCCTCGTAGTTAGTTACGATGGTCATGAGGAGGTCAAGGCCAAGTATCTCGAATACGTTACGCACCTTATCCTGCATGTTAAAGAAAATGAGCTTTATCTGCGCATCCTCAAAGCGCTGCAGATGCGAAATAAATACCCCCAGACCAGCAGAAGAAATATAGTTAAGATTTCTGCAGTCTACAAGTATTTTGCTGTACTTCATTATTTCCGGATCCGACAATTCCTCATCCAGTATCACGGAAGAGCTTGCGTCGAGTTCGCCATCAAGGGTCATGATGACGGTAGAGTCTTTAATATCTTGTGTTATTTTCATCGGCTACTTTACGTTATTATTATGCCTTAGGTTGAACAGGTTTAAACTTAATCACCAGCAACGTTTGATCGTCATATAGGTTGTCCGGACCGGTAAAATCTTCCAGGTCGTTGATGATGGCGCACTTAATATCTTCGGCTTCCAGGTGGTAGGTCTGCGTGAGCATATACTTCAGCCTGTCTTCTCCATATTCATCATTTGCCGCATTACGGGCCTCCACTATACCGTCGGTATAAATTACCATTACATCACCGGGGTTATAGTCGTAATACATTTCCCGCACGTGGTTGTTGTAACTTTTGTCGCGAACTATACCCAGGCCCAGACCATCTGTCTGGAAATAGAACACATCTTCCATCATGGCATTATAGTATAGCGTGTGGCAATGGCCGGCACGTGCAAACATAAAGCCCTGCATGCGGTAATCTATGATGTATAGCGAAGATGTAATAAAAGAAGTTTTCTCGAGGCAGCGGCTCAGGGCACTATTGGCCTGTTTCATGAACTCGCTTGGCGGCATATCCTGCTGCATCAGCCCATGAAAAATACCTTTCATCTGGGCCATATGAAACGCTGCCGAAATACCTTTACCTGACACGTCGCCAATAATAATAGCGATCCGGGATTCGCTTAGCTGCAGGAAATCGTAAAAGTCGCCACCTACTTCTTTGGCTGCCACGGCATGCGTCGCGATCTCGAACCAGCTGTCGGTAGGGAAGGTCTTTGGTATTAAACTTTCCTGTACCTGCGTAGCAATCTTAAGCTCTTCCTTGTAACGCTCGTTCTGTAACGATTCGGCCACCAAACGCAGGTTTTCTATAGTTAGTATAGTCTGGCTGGTAAAAGTACGGAGCACATTTACCGTCTCGCGGTCGAAGCCCTGTTCTATATCGCGGAGTAAGTACAAGGTGCCAAATACATGCTTTTTAGATTTGATCGGCAGAATGATAAGCGATTTCCAGGGTAAGGAAAGGTCACGGAAGCCGGTATTGCGATCAAGGTTATTGTTAATGTAATCGATGTTCTGGATGTTGTAGGCCATCAGCAAATGGCGGATCCGCTCGATCTGGTCGTTGTTGATATTAAGTAAATGCGATACGTGCGTGTTGTTGCCGCGTACCATTTCGAACCAAGCTGCTGTAGCATCAGACGCTTTTATGGTACTCTCGAAAAGGGTATTGTACACCTGCGACTCGTTCTGGCCCTGCTGTATAGACTGGCTTAAACGCTGGAAATTTAACAGGTCTTCGCTTTTCTGCTCAAACACACTGGATGTAGGCAAACTAAACAACGAAACCAGGAAGGCAGCCAACGTATAGGTGCCAACAAACAGCATTGCCAGCGCCAGGAAACCGACATCAGAATAATCTATAACCAGTTGCTCTGAATCAGCAAACTCCTGGAAGAACTTCGTGAAAATGTAACAGCTGACCAGTATGGCACCTAGCAGCACCAGCGACCTGCTCTTTTTGTTGAACGAGAGATATGCTACCCACTTCAGGTTAGTGCACAGAAACAAAATATAGCACCCGAACAACCCGAAAAGCGGCAGGAAAATGTAGTTGGTATAGTTGAAATTAAGCAGCGTAAGAATGAGCGTACTGAAGAGCAACAGCTCGAACCACTCCCAGGCAACCTGCAGGAATTTATTTTTATGATACAGCAGCAGCTGGCGCCATATATAAAAAGCCTTGGCAAGGAAGTAAACAAGCAACCCGAAGTTTACCTGGTACACAATGTGCAGCAGCAACGGCGATTGCAGCCGCGCATACCCTGTAGATAGTTTATAGGCAAAGTATAAGGCAATGCTGAGGTAGGCGGCAATGGCTGCTTTAGAGAACAGGTTCCAGAGATAACTGCTGAAATCGATGCCCTTTAAGTTGTTGGCGCTAAACCGCTGGAAAAAGAAAACAGAAAGGATAAAGACAATGATAAGCAGGTTGTTAATGTAGGGGAGGGCCAGTTTTATAGCACCCGGCTGACGCGCACTTTCTGCCATCAGCAGTACATTACCTAACAGCAGTACCCAGCTAACTATAGCAGCAGTAACCAACAAAGATTTTACGTTAGTCTTGTATAGCATAAAACGGAAAACCGTGCTAAGTTTTGGCAGCAACTGTTTTTGGCTGTTTGTCGTGTTTTGTTTAATGAAAGGTAAGAAAAATTTTCGCTCGTTAAACAAGGTGTTTTATCGCGTTTAGAAAAACATCCTGCATAACGTATAAAATATATAGTTGGTTGGCTTTATTTTGATACTGCTAAAGCCAACCAACTATAAAAGTAAGCATTTAAATTTTAACGGCTATAGTTTGGGGCCTCGCTTGTGATCTGCACATCATGCGGATGACTCTCGCGTAAGCCGGCTCCGGTTATTTTAACCATACGCGCTTTCTGCAGATCAGATATAGTTGGTGTACCGCAATACCCCATACCTGCCCTGATGCCGCCCACCAGCTGGTAAATAACTTCGCTCACCAAGCCTTTATAAGCTACCCGGCCAACTATACCTTCCGGTACCAGTTTGCGCGAATCTTTTTCGTTGCCCTGGAAATAACGGTCTTTCGAGCCTTCTTCCATAGCCTCTACAGAACCCATTCCGCGGTATGTCTTATACTTACGTCCTTCGTAAATAACCATCTCGCCCGGAGCCTCATCGGTACCAGCCAGCAACGATCCGATCATAACAGTGCTAGCACCGCCGCCTAAAGCTTTCACAATATCACCAGAGAATTTGATACCACCATCTGCCACAACCGGCACGCCTGTGCCTTCCAGGCCCCTGGCAGCTTCCATAACAGCTGTTAACTGTGGCACACCTATACCAGCAATCACACGCGTAGTACAGATACTGCCTGGGCCAACACCCACTTTTACAGCATCGGCACCGGCATCTGCTAAGGCCCTGGCGCCTTCAGCTGTAGCGATGTTTCCTGCTATAAGGTCTACGTTCGGGAAAAGGTCTTTTATTCTTCTGACAGCGTCCAGTACACCTTTCGAGTGGCCATGGGCGGTGTCAACACTTATCACATCCACACCGGCTTCGACCAGCGCCTGTACGCGGTCAATTACATCGGGCGTAACACCTACGGCAGCACCAACACGCAAACGACCAAATTCATCCTTGCAGGCGAAGGGTCTGTCCTTCTTCTTCAGAATATCTTTGTAAGTGATCAGGCCAACCAGTTTGCCTTCTTCATCTACTACGGGCAGTTTTTCGATCTTGTATTGCTGCAGAATGTCTTCCGCTTTTGCCAGGTCTGTACCGCGCTCCGCCGTGATCAGGTTTTTGCTGGTCATGATGGAGATAACCGGTTGGGTAAGGTCTTTCTCGAAACGCAGGTCACGGTTGGTTATAATGCCGGTCAGCTTTCCTTGGGAGTTAATGATAGGGATACCGCCTATTTTATGATCTGTCATGATCTGTACGGCATCGCCCAGGGTAGCAGTTTCTTCGAGTGTGATCGGGTCCAGGATCATGCCGCTTTCAGAACGCTTTACTTTACGCACCTGCGCCGCCTGCTTTTTGATGGACATGTTTTTGTGGATGATGCCGATGCCGCCTTCCTGTGCCATAGCAATAGCCAGGTCAGCTTCGGTAACGGTATCCATGGCAGCTGAAATAAGCGGCACGTTTATCCGGATGTTCCGTGTAAGCCAGGAAGATGTGTCAGTGTTATTTGGTAGCACCTCGGAGTAGGCCGGGAGCAGAAGCACGTCGTCGTAGGTTAGCGCTTCGAAGGCAATTTTGTTCTGATCAGAGAGCATGGCAAATAATTTAGGGGTCCTTATTTGCCGCGTAAAATTACAAAAAAAATCCCGGATTAATTTGCAACTATAGTTTAAATTATTTGAACATTGATTTTTGTGAAGGGTAACGGTTGGCGATAAGCGATTTAAGTATGGACTAAAACTATACGATACATGATGCCCGTTTGAGCGCAGCGGTGACAGGTGGTAAGACATGGCTGCTAGTCTGTAACTGGCGTTTTGCCCGAACTATAGCAAGTAGGAGTTTCAGGAGTGGCTATAGTTTGGTTGCAACTATAGTTAGGTTATCCGTTTTTAAGCGGGTCATAGCTTCAACTATAATTTATAGTTTGTCCAGTAATCAATAAACCGCCATTTCAGGGTCTACCTGTGTAGCCCAGGCATGGATGCCGCCTTTCAGGTTAAGCAGGTTCTCGAAACCAAAGCGCTGACTCAGGAAGTTTATGGCCTGTGCGCTCCGGAAGCCGTGGTGACAGATAACAACTACAGGTATATCCCTGCGGATGCGGTCGGTTTGTTTTGGCAGTTCGCCCAGTGGTATAAGGTCGCCACCCAGGTTACATATCTCAAACTCAGAAGGCTCTCTTACATCCAGTAATTGCAGTTTGTGCCCATGGGCCAGGCGCTGTTTCAGTTCCGGTGCCGTGATCTCATCCATTGTAAAGTAAATTTATAGTTGTAGCGCTTTGTTGGCTATTAAGTTTCGATTTGCAAACTTAGCAACCAATTGTAACTATAACCCTGTTGCGCCTTTAAATTCTGTACATGATTTCTCTAAATGATATTCTTTCTACACCTGCCATACCATCTGTGATCGCTATAGTTGACCTTACCCAGATCTGGGAGCAGTTTGTGAGTGGTATGATCCAGACATCGTTGTTAGAGTATGTAGCTGTAATAGCAGGTATAGTTAGTGTTTGGTACTCGCGCAAAGAAGATATCCTGGTTTACCCGATCGGCCTTATCAGTACCACTATTTATGTATACCTTAGCTTTAAATACCACCTGATAGGGGAGGCCAGCGTGAACATATACTATAGCGTGCTGAGTTTGTATGGCTGGTACCTTTGGGCAAGGCGCAATAAGCAGCACGAACATGTACTGCATATCACTTTCTCAACTCCTAAAATGTGGGCGTGGCAGCTTGCCTTCTTCGCGGTGCTGTATGTGGTAATTTACTTTAGCCTGGTTTACCTGAAAGAGGCTTTTTACCCGGGCGTGATACCATGGGGCGATGCCTTTGCCAGTGCTACCGCTTACACAGGTATGTGGCTGATGGCACGTAAAAAAGTGGAAAGCTGGTATTGGTGGATCGGTACTAACGTTGCCTCTATACCTTTGTATTTTGCAAAAGGCCTGGTATTTACCTCCGTGTTTTACTTTATACTTTTGCTGATGGCCTTCTGGGGGCTGGTAGAATGGCAACGCAGAGCCAGGCTGGCCAGGGAGCAAACTATAGTTGCCGCATAACCCATCTAGTATTTTAGTTATTTCTGTTATTTTTTATACTGTTTTATTACTATCCGAGGTGCTTTGGGTTACGTACACGAAGGTAACTGGCTGTTTTGTAAATGTAAGCCCGGTTTGTAAGTAATGTTTAACCACTTAGAGTGCCTTAACATGAAACAACGTAAACTAGAATTACCGGAAGAACTAAAGTATGAAAACAGGCTGAAATGGGGATACGAGTCTCCGGATGAGAGCCCTAAGCAGCTTTATTACAGGCAATACGGCGATAAGAAACCCAAGCAAGTGGAAGTCTATAATTTCTATGGTTATAGCTTTTCAGAATGCTAATATTTAGTGTTATAACATTTTAATATATACTTGCCCTATATAAAGGTGTTTTCCCTATCTTATTTCATCTATTTACTTTAATTATTTATTGGCTTAATACAAATTTGAGTAGTTGCCGTTAGAGTTATGGTAGCTACTCAATTTTTTATGTGGTTATAGCAAGATGAGTGTGCTCTCCTCTACAGCACACTGGTATTTAGTATAGCGTTAAGCTATTGTACAAAAGCAGCTTTCCTCCTCTACCTGCTTTAGTGATTCATTACTTTATTCACTTAAAACCTAAAATCTATAGGATACAGCATTACTGTACATAACTCACTTTGTAGCAAAACTATCTAAAATAGGACTCTCTAATGAATTTAATTAGCCTCTATAAGGGTAACAGGTATCCTTTTGCCCAAATTTTCAAGAAACCACCATGACTTCTCTCTAAACTGTGTCTGATGCAGTTAAGATTATCCTATGCCTATAATGGCAAATCTCCGCAATAACAATCCTTCGCTCTAGTATGCCAGGGAGCAATTCTGTAAATCATTTAATACACAACAATATGAAAGTTATTTACTTATGAGAAATTTTAACGATTACACGAGTAGGATAGCATATGTTCTCTCGAAGCAGCTACAGTTATCATGGCGGTTGGCTATGATGATAAGTGCATTCATTTTACTTTTTAGTACAAATGCTGACGCACAAAAGACCAAAGAAACTTTTGGAGTATCCTTTTCACAATATGCTAATGAGCCGACTAAAGAGCAATGGATTAATGGTGCTTTAATTCCGAATAACTCTCAATACTATGAAGGTACAAGTACTTTACAGCGTATAGTGCTTGTGAATATTAAAGCTACACCTGGTAATACGCATGAATTATTGTTTAAAGTACTGTCTACTAAAGGAGGTATAAACGCATATGATTTTGTAACAGGTTTTGACCAGGCTCTGAAAGACTACATGAACATTACAGGTTCTGAGATTACTAACAGTACTTTTGATATGTATAATGATGCTGAGCGACTCAGATTAGTTGCAGGTGCAAGTATTCCAAACCCTGCTACAGCTGCAATGATTACGAGTTTGTTCAGAGATGGTACCTCAGCCGTAGCTGCTGTGCCTGCGGCGAGTACATATTTAACAAAGCAATCTATTCTCGAAGGCTATGATAATGATAACTATCCTGCATTTAATGGAAAAGATAAAGATACTAAGAGAGGAGTGCAACTATATGGTGTGTCTGGAAATCCAATTACAGGAGCAGTATTAGAATTCATAGGATATTCAGCACCCGATCTTTTTGGTGACTCTTATGGTGAATATAGGCTTACGTGGGTATCTGCTTCACCAAATATACTAATACTTATGGGAGGGCATTTGTCTACCAGCGATAACTCTTCTCCTTACCCTGCATTATGGCATGGACCAAGTAAAGGCGCTGCATTCATTAGTGGTGGGCCTTACCATTTTAAACTGGAAACTTTAAATGGTATAAGCCTGGGTAATCAGGATAACCAGATACAATCTGGTGCCATTGAAGTTTTTCCTGCTGGTTGTATTTTACCTGCAGCTGGTCCATTCTGTGCAGGCACTACAAACTCACATACAGCATCTTCTGAAGGTGTGCCAGACGCAACATATGATTGGAAGCTGGACCCGGCTAACGGGGCAACATTTGTAGGTGGTGGAACAACTAAACAGACGGTTGCTACAGGAGGCGCAACATCATCATCAGTTAGTGTTATAGCTGGCACTGGTACTTATACACTAACTGTTACTGTTAGTAAAACAGGCTATATTTCAAAAACATGTAGTACACAAGTTGCTGTTAATGGTAATCCAACTATAACAGGACCTGCTATTGGGGCAGTATGTCAGGGAGCCACAACGGCATCATTCAGTTATACTGGGGTTACCAATGGAGCCAATCAATACAAAATTGTATGGGATGCGGCAGCAGTGACAGCTGGTTTAACAAGTATGTCTGATTTTGCAGCTTTACCATCTAGTCCATTTAACTTAACTATACCAGGCACATTAGCTGCTACTACCTACAATGGTACCATCTACGTCCGAAATAGCACAACTACTTGCGAAAGTGCCGGTACTGCCATTTCTTTAACAGTAAATGAAAATCCTGCTATAAATACACCGGCTATTGGAGCAATATGTGCTGGTACTACCAGTGCCTCCCTAACTTATGCAAGTGTAACAGGCGGTGCCAATCAGTATCGTATTGACTGGAATGCTGATGCCAACACTGCCGGACTAGTTGATGTTGCTTATACATCTTTACCAGCCAGCCCAATTACTATAAGCGGTACCGGGTCTTTATCTGCTGGCACATATAGTGGAACAATTTACGTGAAAAATACTAATACTACTTGCGAAAGCGCAGGAGCAGCTATCTCTTTAGTAGTAAATGGAAACCCAACGGCTTTAGCTGGAGGTGATCAGGAACTCTGCCAGGCATCATCTGGAACTACAAGGTTCACTGTAAAAGGCACTTACACTAACGGTACACCACAATGGAGCGAAACTAGTGCTAATGCAACTATAGTTAGCCAAGCCGCTGGCACTGGTGATGATGCAGGAAAATGGGTTGCAATTGTGGATATAGTTGGTTCAAATAGCGTAGTTATGACACTTACAACTACCAGTAATGCTACTCCAAGTTGCGTTTCAGCTACAGATGACTTAACCCTGACTGTAAATGCTAACCCTAATGCACCTGCAGCAGAATATTTACCGCCAGCATGCGATGAAACAGAATTTAAAGTAAAAGTAAATAGCCCGAGCGGTAATGAAGTTATTGCGGGTGCTACTTATACTTTAATGACAGGAGATAGAACAGTTGTTACTACCTTTACACCTGCCTCCTCAGCTGCCTTTACGTTTACCAGTTCAATAGCAGCAGGTGCCGGGTTTATAGTTTCTGTTGAAACCGTAGAAAGTTGTCGTTCAGGAGAATATGCTTGTCCTGCGCCTGCTGCGACTCTAAATACTAGCTCAACTAAAACTTTACAGACCTCAGACAAAATCCAGAAAGACGATGAAGTAACTGCTTACCCTGTACCTTTCTATGATAGAACAACTATAGAGTTTAAATCGGAAAGAAATGGTAAGTATGTGATCAATCTGTATGATATGAAAGGCAAGCTGGTTCGTGAATTGAAGTCTGGTACAGTAAAAGCTGGTGAAACAAAAAGTATAGAAGTGGATGGTAGAGACCTGGCTGAAGGAATGTACCTGGCTCGTATAGTTAGCGATGCCGGCTCCAAAACTGTTAAACTTTTAAAAAGAAAGTAAATATCAAAAGTAAATGCTAGTCAGGCCTGCAACAAATATATTTTGTCGCAGGCCTGATTTTTTATAATAGATATCAAGATAAGGTTTGCCTATTGATAAAAAGCAAAATGGATAAAGTAGGGTATAAGATAATTGGTATAAAAAACTGAGGAAAAGTATAGCAATCTGGGTTTGATTAACTAGCCCTTAGCTACTTTTCCCCATGGTTTTTAATAACCTCACTAGGTATTGTTTGAAACTAAAGTTCAAATTAATCAAGGATACGTACTTTAAATTAGTCAAGTAAATAGTTTATAACGCTTGCTTCTAAAGCTACAAATATCTTTTAGATAAGGCTTTAAAATTATTCGTGCTTTCTCACCATCGATAGGCCTTGAACAGGTCGGGTTATCACGCAGCTTTCTCCCTCTCTAAGCTGTTCTGTTTTAGAATAAATAATCACTTAAATCAGGATATAAGCTATAATAGAAGTGTACATCTTTTAACGTCGTGCTATTCTTCATTGTGCACTTATCCCAGCGCAGCAACAAACTATAACAAATCATACTACTTATGAAACAAAACTGCTTACTCCAAATAGGCAACAGCTATTCTTTTGCCCAAAATTTTCCACATCCACCGTAATCTTCCAGCGAGTTTTTAAAGTTACGTCCGGCTAAATTAATACTGTTGAAATAAAGCCACTATCAACCAGCTATAGCTTTACCAAACCAGAGAATCTTGAAAATCAAATTTTATTATATACAACACTATGATAGTTTTTACCATGTATAAGAAATACAATAGTTTATTTACATACTGCACGCAGTTGCAAAAAGTATGGCTCCTTATCCTAATGTTTGTTTTGCCATTAACATTGATGGCAAATAGCATTAATATCGCTAAGGCAAAAGAAAATAAGTCAGTCTTTAAAAATACCAGTAGTGATATACTCTGGGAAGCAATGGGATTATCTAAAAGCAAATTAGCTGATAAAACAATTGTTGTAGGAGGAGACTTTAGTATAGATTTTGTTGCCGCCGCACCATATACTTATGATCATAGCACTGGCGGTGGAGCCTTTGATGACCGTACAATTGGCAAAGAAAATGATGTTGTTGAATCATTGGAGGGTGGTGATTTTACTTGTGGAGACCAGGTAACTTACCTGACAGAAATTGTAGTTGCAGACGATGCTATTGGTAGCCAGACAATTGAGCTGGATTACTCATTTCTAGCCGATGCAACTGGACAGACAGGTGTTGCACTTGGGGATATTACTTATGTAGGTGTAAATTACGGGGTAATAGATGATGGTGCTGGTGATGGTCCTGGTGGAACAGATTCAGGTATAGATGATGATTACGATCCTAATTTGGGTGCACCTGGCAATGGAAATGGGAGCATAGCAACTTTATCTAATGAGCATATTACTGGTAGTGGAGAGTTATTTGATGATAACGAACTTGTAGGTACTGTTACTATTACAGATCTAGAAGCTGGGGAAACAGTAATTATTCGTATTGATGTGGAGATTTACTGTTTAATACCTAGCAGCCCTACTGGTAACTTACAAGGTGCTATAACTGCAGGTAGAGTTCCGACATTTTCAGGAAGAAATGGTGTCATTTCAATTGGTAATCAAACTGTGCCGTTCAAAAACGTTAACCTTATTGGCCAGGGAGCTTGTACCTTAAATGATTATGCAGCTGTTTGCGAAGGCGATATACAGAACTATACTGCAACATCAAGTGCTACAACAACATCTGTTTTTGCGTGGACTCTGACTGGTGATGCCGTATTTGTTGATGCGAACGGTGCTACAATTTCTAACCCTGGCAACTCTGCAACTGCACGTGTAAAAGCTACAGCTCCTACCGGAGGCGCGGCCACAGGCTGCTATAAAGTTGTTGTATCTGTAACTGCGGACCAGCACACAGCTGTAGAATGTTGCGATCTGGTTACAGTTAATGCAATACCTCCAGCGCCAACTGTATCCATTACTGAACCATCAATTTGTGGTACAACACCATACGGTAGTGTTACTGTAACATGTCCTCTCAATCCATCAACTGGTGATCCTATCTATGAATACCAGAACGGCAGCACTGGCGCATGGCAAACAAGCCCTATTTTTGGTAGTATTGCTGCTGGTGCACAATTCAGTATAAGAGTGAGAAGAATCGGTACAAGCTGTACTTCAGCAGCAACTGATTGTACTAACTATACTACAAGAACTTGTACAACTCCTTCACTAGGCTCTTGCGGATTGACAGCTTGCCCAACAAGCGGTACAACTTCACTACAATCTGAGTCTTCAAGCTCTTTAAAAGGTATTACTGGAGAGAAAGAGAGAGACATTACAGCCTACCCGGTTCCTTTCCGAGACAGAGCCAATATAGAATTCAAATCAGAGCGAAGTGGTAATTATGCTATCAACCTGTATGATAGTAAAGGCAAGCTGATCAAAGAATTAAAAGCTGGTAAAGCAAAAGCTGGTCAATTGCAAAGTATAGAAGTGGATGGCAGAAACCTGCCTGAAGGTATGTACTTTATACGCGTAGTAGATGGTATGGGCTCACGTACTGTAAAACTGTTGAAAAAAGAATAGAATTTTTAAACCATAAAGTAAAGAAGAGCCGGGAGTTCATAACTTCCGGCTCTTCTTTTTTGGGTTTAAGCGAAGGCCTCTACAAGGCCCGCATGATCAGCGACTTTGGAACAGATCAATGAAACTGTTGCTAAAACCCGTGAGTAAGAAACAGTAAGGAAATCATTAATAAAAATATAAGATGTTAATATTGTACTTTGTCAATTGCGTTTGCCCCTGCTATAGGTCTGTTCCCCAAGCTATAGTTTAGCTATACTATAAACTATAATTCATATAGTACAAAAATATCTTTTAACCGTTAAAATATGTGTGAGTTATGTAACTGTATTTAGTTCACTCCGATCAAAGGTGCTACCTCTACCTGGCACGACTCCTACTACTGTCTTTGGATAAACTTCCAGGCAGGGTTGAATATAATAGCTGGTTATTTTCTTGATCAGCTTTTTATGATGGTGGTGTGTATCAGTGCAAAATTTAACCTGATGTATTTTTAAAGATCTGGTATAGTTCTTTCTGCTCTTGTATCAACTAAACGGAGCACTAACATCTTATTTATAGTTTCAATTATGAAAATACTTTGCCTCTACAAAAAAGGCAATAGCTACCCTATTGTCTTAATTTTTAAGAAACCTCCCTGATATACAAGATAAGCTATTTCTTGTAAAGCTGACTGTATAAACCTTTTAACTTCCTTTTACACAAGAATAAGAACCTCAAACTATAGCTCTGGAATATAGAGAGCATTACTGCCTGAATATTTATAACAAATACTATGAAAACTTTTTACTTATGAAAAACAATTTTAATTACACGAGCAGAGCAGGTAACGTTCTGTCGGAGCAGCTGCAGTTATTATGGCGTTTTGCTATGGTAGTGGTAGCTATTTTTGCTTTTTCAGCTAATGCCAATGCGCAAACACCCAATCTTCCAGATCCAGATGACTGTAACTCAAATGATCTTAGAGTACTCAGTGCTTCATTAAGCGGTACAGGTTGTATAACTTGTACACCTGGAGAGCCTCTAACGTCAAATTTGACATTTAGAATTGAAAATACGACCGAATCTGATAGGACAGCATATGCCTATTGGGGTACTCTGGTAATTAAGGATGCAAATGGGAATGTTATAAGCAGCACTCAAATAAGTGACTGTAATGATGATGGTTTTCCTGGTGGTACAATTCAAACCCTTATAAGTATTCCAATTACCTATAATTGTGGCAACCAAGTAGAAATCCAAAACTTTTATGGAGCCTGGACCCCTGCATCTGATATTGCAGCCAATCAATGTCCCGCAATAACCGAAAATCCTGATAAGATTGCTCCAAAATGCGATGCTATACCTGTGCTGCCAATTAGAACACCAGTTGTAGCAGCAGCCGGCCCTGACTTTTCTATAACCTGTATAGATAATCCAAACGGTAAACAAATAGGCGAGGCACCTCAAACAGGATTTACGTATTCATGGACTCCTACTACTGGTTTAAGCGCTGCAAACGTTAGTAATCCAACTGCTAATCCAAGCACAACAACAACTTATACTGTTACTAAGACAAGAACAGCAGATAACTGCTCTGATACCGACCAGGTAACAGTAACTGTTAATAACGCAGCTGTTACAGCTTATGCCGGAGAAGATTTTACAAAAACCTGTACAACTAACGCTTCTGGTAAGCAGATAGGAGAAGCCTCGGATGCAGCGTTTACTTATTCATGGGTACCAGCTGCGGGCTTAAGCGCTACTAATATCAGTAACCCAATAGCTAATCCAACAGAACCCACAACTTATACAGTTACCAAAACAAATCTTTCATCAGGGTGCTCTGATACTGATCAAATAGTTGTAGATGTGGATATAACTCCATCAGGCATCCCTGGTGGTGTTGACGTTGACAGATGCGGCCCTGGTAGTGTTACCCTTGCAGTAGAAAGTCCACTAAATGGTGTAACCTATAAATGGTATGACGTTGCCTCAGGCGGCACCGCACTTACTCCTGAAGGGCCAACTTATAATACTGGGAATTTAACTGCAACTAAATCATTCTGGGTAAGCGCTACTTCGGCAAACGGTTGCGAAAGCTCCCGCACTGAAATTGTAGCTATCATTAGAACTCCTGCCACAGCAGATGCCGGAGGTGACCTTACTGCTTGTCAGTCAGCTACACCATCAGCTATAACTTTATCCGGAGCCGATGTTGGCGGCGGGGCTACAACCGGTGCATGGTCTATTATTTCAGGTGGCGGTACGTTGAGCAGCACTGCCCAAACTGCTAATCCAGAAACTGTAACTTATACACCAGCAGCTAACTATAGTGGTCCAGTTGTTTTAAGGCTTACTACCAACAATCCTGATGGCGCATGTCCGGCTGTTTATGATGAGAGAACTATTAACATTGGAACAGCGGCAACAGCTGAGGCTGGGGCACAGCTTTATGCATGTCAGTCTGGCAGTCCATCAGCTATTACTCTTGCCGGAGCCAGTGTAGGCGGCGGTGCTACAACCGGAGCTTGGTCTATTATTTCAGGTGGCGGTACACTAAGCAGCACTGCCCAAACTGCTAGCCCGGCTACTGTAACTTATACTCCGGCAGCTAACTTCTACGGTACAGTTACTTTACGACTAACAACCAATGACCCTGCAGGTGATTGTATTGCTGCTACTGATGACAGAATCATTACCATTAACCAGGCAGTTATAGCAGAGGCGGGAGGTAACATAACTCGTTGTCAATCTACATCTGAGCAAATAATAGCACTTACCGGTGCAAGTGTTACAGGTGGCGCTACAACCGGAACCTGGTCAATTACTTCTGCTACACCAGCTGCTGGGGTTACCTTAACCAATAATACAGTAGCAAGCGGAAGTTTAACCATTGCAGCAAACTATACTGGTGTCATAAACCTGACACTGACAAGTGCCGATCCGGATGGTGCAGGACCTTGCGTAGCCGATACAGATACCAGAACTGTGACAATAGGACCAGCTGCTGTCGTAGATGCAGGTAACCCTATTACCAGATGTCAATCTGCAACTTCACAGGCAATTGCTTTAACCGGAGCTAGTATAACCGGTGGCGCTTCAACTGGTACCTGGACAATCTTGTCTTCTGTTCCGGCCAATGCAGGAAATGTGCTGAGTAACAATACTTATGCAAGTGGCAGCCTGACAGTGGCAGCTAACTACTACGGAGTTATTACTTTACAACTTACCAGTGCTGATCCTGATGGTGCCGGTCCTTGCCAAGCAGCAGTTGATACCAGAACTGTAACTATCTACCAGAATCCTACAGTTATGGTTTCTGCTGGTACATCAACTTGTATCAATAATGTGCCTACTGTAACTATAACTGCAACCCCTAGCGGTGGCTCTGGAACTGGTTACATGTATGACTGGACCGTACCTATGGGTGCTGTAGATCCTGGAAACGTTGCCAGCTTTAACGCTACTGTGGCAGGTACCTATAGTGTAATTGTTACAGATAGCAGAACTTGTAGTGGAAGTGGCTCTGTGGTACCGTTATTTGTGCCTTGCGAAATGCTTGAAGGATGTACTCCTGGTTACTGGAAACAGTCTCAACACTTTGGAAACTGGGGTTGCAACTATGTGCCTACAGGAACTAATGCTACGCTGTTCTCGACTGCTCTTGGTTTAACTTCTGCTCAGATGACGCTCAGAGGCCTGCCTACTAACTTAACATTACTTCAGGCACTTAACCTGAATGGTGGTAAATTCTATGCTTTGGCCCGTCATGCAGCAGCAGCTATTCTGAACTCTTGCGCTGATGTAAACTATAAGTATACCGCAGCTCAAATCAGAACGATGGTTAAGACAGCATTTACTTCTGGTAACTGGTCGACAGCTCATAACAACCTGTCAGCAGCCAACGAAATGGGTTGTCCGTTGGGAAGAGCACCTTTGGCCACTACATCTAAAACAAATGGTCTGAAAGGTATCGAGACCACTACTGATCAAATCACTGCTTACCCAACACCGTTCTCAGACAGAGCGATCGTTGAGTTCAGAATGGCAGCGGATGAGGATTACGTGGTGAACCTGTATGACATGAAAGGATCGCTTGTGAAACAACTGAAAGCAGGTTCAGCGAAAGCCGGAGAGCTGCAGCAGGTTGAAGTAAACGGTAAAGGTTTAGGCGAAGGTCTTTACATTGCCCGTATGATCAGCGACTCCGGAGCCAGATCAGTGAAACTGTTGCTTAAACGTGAATAACAAACAGTAAGGAGCTGTTTATAAAAACAAGGCAGGGTGCCTGGAATCTTTCCAGGCACCCTGCCTTGTTTTTATAGTAGCTATTTATAACTGGTGATTACCATCAACTATAGTTCTCTACTCATGCAAAAGCACATAGCCATCACCCAGTGTCTTCTCACTAAGTTTTTAAGTCGTTTAACTGACTATATATATACCTATACTATATAATGCTATCTATTTGTTTATTTTAGTGCAAAAAAATAAAGATATAGCACCATTATTTACGTACTCTACTTTATAGTCCGGCTTTAGCATTAAGGCTGTACTATATATAGCTGTTCCTCTACACACTATACCTATACCCTGATAGGCCCCACAGCTGTTTTGCTGCGGGTAATTACTCATTTGTTAACTATAACAGCATGGTAAAAATCTATTCATGGGTTGATCTCCTCAGCTTGCATCTTTCTTTTATTCTGTTCCGGCATCAGGTCATGTTGCCACAAGCTCTCCTGTGTGCTTACTGAAGCTGATCAATAGGCTGAATCGCAACCAAAACAATTAACTATGACAAACCTCTACATCTGTCAGAAGGAGATGCACTCCTTTGTCAAACAGGCACATCGGCCCCCATAGGGAACACTTATTCTAAACTATACAACACAGCAGGTAACTACAGGCGCTTATGCCTGGCTGCAGCACCCTGCTCCTGACTGAGGAGTGATAAATGAATAACTGTTTTAAAAACTATGATAAACAATTACCGATGAAGAAATTCGACAATCAATCGTGTCCGAAGGGACATACATTAAAAGAACATCTGCAAAAGGTCTGGCTCATACTCTGTATACTGGCTGTGCCTTTTACCCTGCAGGCTGAGGCTGGCAAAAACATAAAAGCCGAACCTACCGGTAACGTATCCAAAAATTACCAGCACTGGGCCGATGTAGATGCAGAATGGAACGGCGATATACTAAGTGCGCAGAAGTCAGACTATTTTGAAGGAGAAGTAATACCGCATGTTTATGTAGTAGAAGCTTCACAATCTACGCCACTGGTTAATGGCCAGACCTATACCATGGACGTGAACATGAATTACTTCCAGAGTAATACCAACTCCGGAGGTTTTGCACACATGACCACGTACAACATCAGCCGGTCTCCGGGCCTATTGCCTAATGCCTCGGGGCTTACTCCAACCGCAGATGCTACTTTTACAGGTGCGGGTATGGAGGGCGTTTTCTATACTGTTGATGCAGATATCGTTTCAGTATCACGCTCAATACCTGCTGGCAGCAGTACAAAAGACCAGACCGTTACCATCACCTGGATCTACACAGGTACCACTACCACTACAGGTATAGCTGAGATCTACTTTGGGCTTTACATTGCGGAGCCGGGACAGGTGCCGGACCAGGGAATGGGCGAAACGGATGGTGCATCTGCCTGGACAGGCGGCTCGTTGCAGACAACCGTTAATGATGCTGTTTTCGGAGGTGGTGCTTTATCTATACAGTTAGCGCCGTCTGCCATAATACGAGGAACTATAAGCGGTTTAAAATACAGCGACCTGAACAATAACGGCAACCAGGATGCCGGCGAACCTACCTTAGCAGGCTGGAAGATTTACCTTGACCTGAATAACAACGGAACCTGGGAAGAAGGTGAGCCATGGGAGCTTACCGCTGCCGATGGAACTTATAGTTTCTCAGTAATTCCGGATGCCGACAGAAGTGATATTGATAACGACCCGTACATTGTGCGCGAGGTGCAACAAGCAACTTATACGCAAACAGAGCCGGTTAACCCAAACTATTATTCTATAGTTGTTACTGCGGCTGCACCGGTACACACAGGTAAAGACTTCGGTAACTTCGTTTGTATCAACCCGGAAATAAATACACCGGCCATTGGTGCAGTTTGCCAGGGAGCTACTTCTGCTTCTGTAAGCTATGCCAGTGTTTCAGGGACACCAGACCAATACAGCATCGACTGGAATGCAGCGGCTAACATGGCCGGATTGGTAGATGTTGCCTACACAGCTTTACCTGCAAGTCCGTTTACAATTGCTATACCAGGCAACTTAGCTGGAACTACTTATACAGGTACCATTTATGTGCGTAACAGCGGAACCAACTGTGTAAGCAGCGGCACCCAGATCACGTTAACTATAAACCCTACGCCAGCAGTGTTCGGGTTATCGGCAACAGGTTATTGCGCCGGATCAGCTGCGCTGGGCACTATCACGCTGGCAGATTCTGAATCAGGAGTGAACTACCAGCTTTACACATCTGCTGGTGTAGCCGTACAGACAGCAAAGTCAGGGACTACTGAAGCTTTGGTTTGGACAGGCGTAACAGTCGGCACCGGTTACTATATAGTAGCAACGGGTACAGGTAACTGCACCAGCACTACCGGAACTATAAATATTACTGCTAACCCACTTCCTAATGTAAATGCTGGAGCCGATAAGCAACTTACCTGCACAACCAAATCTGTAATACTTGACGGTTCTTCTACTACAGCAGGGGTGACTTACTCATGGACGGGACCGGGAGATTTTATGTCTGCAGAGGCTACTCCAACGGTAAGTAACGCTGGTATCTATACGCTTACTGTAACTAACACAGCAACTGGTTGTACCGCGACTGATGAGGTGGAGGTAACAGTTAATGATGATCTGCCGGAAGTATCGATTGGTACTAACGGTCAGACGACGACCCTCCTCACCTGTAATGTTCCGACTATTACCTTAACTGCCGCTGCAAGAGTGAATGGTGAGTTAAATCCGGCTTATGTTACATTGAGTTGGACAGGCCCGAATGGGTTTACATCATCTGCACAGCGTATAGAAGTATCAGTAGCAGGAACTTATGTTCTGACGGCGACCAATACCCAGAATGGCTGTTCGGCAACTGCTTCCATAGTAGTGTATGCCCCTGTTTATCCGAATGCAAGTGCAGGACCAGATAAGGTGTTAACTTGTACTCAATCAACTGTCATGTTAGAAGGCTCATCAACGCATTTCGAGGGATGGGCAAGCTATACCTGGGTTGCAAGTAATGGCGGTAACATCGTTTCAGGTGGTCATACCTTAACTCCTATAGTTGACAAGGCTGGTACTTACACATTAACTGTAAGAGACAGCAGAGGTGGTTGTGAAACTTCAGACGAAGTAGTAGTAACTGAGGATAAAGAGATACCTCATATAAGTGTTACTACAGATGAAAAACCAATACTCACCTGTACCAATTCTGACATAAGTTTTAGGAGTTATTCATCGACGGAAGGTGCAACTTTTTTATGGACAGGTCCAAATGAGTTTACCACTACTGAACAAAGCTTTACAGCTACGGTGGCTGGGGATTACACTTTAACCGTAACAAACCCGCGAAATGGATGCACGACATCGGCAACAATCACAATTACTGATGGGGATAATTTGCCAGTCGTAAATGCAGGTCCAGATAAAGTATTAACCTGTACAACGACTTCAGTAACACTTGAAGGTTCAACCGACTCCAGTCCTGCAGGTTATTTGTGGAGTAGTGCTGATGGGACTACTATTTCCGTGGGGAGAACTGCAATAGTTGATAAGCCTGGTGTGTATACACTAAGAGTGACTAATATTTACACTGGTTGTGTTAGTACTGACGAAGTTGTAGTAACCGAGGACAAAGCCTTACCAAACATCAGTGCGCAAGGCGGTACGCTTAGCTGCGAAACTGGTACATTACAACTGATGGGTGCATCTACTACAGCGGGCGCTACCTATACTTGGACTGGTCCGGAAGGCTATAGTTCTACTGCACAGAATCCTACAGTAAATATGGCCGGCGAGTATACCTTAACGGTTATGAACCCTGAAAATGGTTGTAGGGCCAGTGCCACGGTAACTGTACATCCGCAGCCAGTGGTGCCGCAGCCGGAGGTTGTATGCTACACAATGAACTTCGAGGAGAACGAGACAGGGTTTATTTCTTCTGCAAGCACAGGAGCTGGCGTTGTGAACATTTTCAACTATAAACGCAACGTGGATGGCACTTATGCCCAGGAGAACCATGCTTCCATATTCGATACCGGAAATCCGACCGGAGATGACCTTGATCTTTGGACGCCGGATTGGGGCCATGTGCTGATCATTAACCAGGATATGAACCCTGAGCCGAACGACAACGCTTGGGGCGGTGAAATGACACTGGATTTCTCTGAGATCGGTCCGGTAACTATGACATCCCTGAAAGCGCTCGACTTTGATCTGTATGAGAACAACTCATGGATTTACCTGTACGATGGCAAAGGCAACGAGCTGTATAAAGTGCAGATACAGAGCCTGGGCAACATGAGCCAGCAGGTAGTGGATCTGGGCAACACGAAAGGTGTAATGTACATGCGCGTGATACTGGATGGCTTTAACGAGCACCATATGCTGGCCGGTTCAGGTGCTATAGACGACATCAAGTTCTGTGTTGAAACTGAAGCTGAAGCACCTTGTGAAACTGTTGAGCCAACCAACGAAATCCAGGCCTCAGCCTTCCCAATGCCGTTCTCTGATCGTACTACCATTGAGTTTACAGCAACCGAGTCTCAGGACTATATTATTCAGCTGTTCGACGCAAAAGGCAGAATGATACGTGAACTTACATCCGGTAAAGCCAGAGCAGGAGAGCGGGTTACTGTTGAAGTTGATGCAAGCGACCTGCCAAACGGTATGTATATTGCCAACATCATAGGCAAAACCGGAATTAAAAAGTCGGTTAAACTAATCAACAAAAAGTAGTTTAGCTAAACTATAGAACACCTTAAACTGCCCTGTAGCTTCTGGCTGCAGGGCAGTTTTTTTATAGTTGGGTCAGTAACTATAAGCGGCTGCATTTTTTTAGCGTACTTTGCTTTATGCTGAAGATCGCAATTACAGGACCGGAGTCTACGGGCAAATCTACTTTATCAGAGCAGCTGGCTGGCCATTACCAAACGGTTTGGGTACCTGAATATGCTCGCACATATATTGGTAACCTTGGTCGGGAGTATACTATAGATGATATTGAAGCGATAGCCCGCGGGCAACTGCAGTTAGAAGAGCAAATGCAAACTATAGCCGCAACTATACTTATATCCGATACCGACCTGCTGGTGCTGAAGATCTGGAGCGAACATGCCTTTGGCCGGTGCCCCGATTTTATAGTTGATAAATTACAGCATCAGGACTACAACCTTTACCTGCTGATGGGCGTTGATTTGCCGTGGGAGCCTGATCCGCAGCGCGAGCATCCGCACCTCCGGCAATACTTTTACGACTGGTATAAACGTGAACTGGAAGCCTTGCAGGTGCCATTTGCCGAGGTCGGCGGGCAGCAGCAGGAGCGTTTCCGGAATGCAACCCAACACATAGATGCGCTTTTGAAGCAGCACAAACTATAAAAAGACATACATGCTATATTTCTTACAGAACGAAAACTATAAAGTGGGTGTAGAGAGCCTTGGCGCCGAACTGCAGCACTTTATAAAATTAGATGAGCAACTCGAGTTTATCTGGCAGGCCGACCCGAATGTGTGGGCAAGCCATGCCCCGAACCTGTTTCCTATAGTTGGCGAATTGCCGGATGCCATGTATAAGTACCAGGGCAAAACCTACCCGATGTTACGCCACGGCTTTGCGCGCCACAAAGAGTTTAAACTGGTAGATGAACATCACGATAAACTGGTATTTGAACTTACCCACGACGATGAAACGCTGGCGCAATACCCGTTCAAGTTTACGCTGCTGGTTGCCTATATACTGGAGTGGAACAAATTATCGGTAACGTACCTGGTGCGCTGCGACGATGTGCATACCATGTACTTTTCAGTTGGTGGTCACCCGGGCTTTAATGTGCCTTTTTACCCGAACGAGAACTATACCGATTATTACCTGGAGTTTGAGCAGGAAGAAACCCTGAGCCGTCACTTATTAAACGCGAAGGGCCTGCAGAACGGCGATACCGAACGTGTATTGCAGCAGGAGCGCGTACTTCATCTTAACCATGACTACTTTGAGAAAGATGCCCTGGTCTTTAAAAACCTGAATTCTGAAAAAGTAACTCTCTCGAGCATTACCAACCCACGATCAATAGAAATAGAGTTTCAGGGATTTCCTTATCTGGGTGTGTGGGCGAAGCCGGGGCCATCGCAGTTTGTGTGCATAGAGCCCTGGTGTGGCATTGCAGGCCGGGTAGGAGAGAGCGGGGAGTTGGAGGAAAAAGAAGGCATACAGGAATTAAGGCCTAAACAAGCGTTCGAGCGCACCTTCACCATTACTATTCTATAGACTGAACTATAAACAAAAAGCCCTGCCAACTATACATTGGCAGGGCTTTTTGTTTTACATCTTAATGTAAAGACGGTTCCGGAAGCTTCGGTAATGTTATGGTTCTGAAGTCATATCTTGGTTCAAAATCATTTACCGGCAGCGATATTCCAGGCGGAAGATCCAGATCTGGCAGGCCGTCGCCTAATGGTTCTCCTCCGTCGTCATCGCTGTCTGATGATGGCGGGTGATTGAACTTTGTACGTGGCGAAAAGGCGTAGTAAGCCAGTATAGTAAGCAAAGCTAAAGTATACAGTAAGCTGATCATCATCACGTTTTCGACTTAAATTATTTTCTGTTCAGCTGGCATATCTTCTTGATTTGGCTGTAGTTAAGGTCAGATGCAGGAAAATGTGCCTGTTTCTTTTAAAACGTACTTTAGGTGTTAGGGTTTGTCTATTGGCTAAAAAAATTCCTATTTATCTGAATTTTATTATATAATTATATTTCTATAAAGTAGAACGCGTTTTTTTTAATCCAAAATAAAGCGATACTTTTGCTGGCAGTAGGGGTGCCTTATAATAACGGGCTGAGATCATACCCATTGAACCTGTACGGGTAATGCCGTCGTAGGGAAACAAAAGGGAAACACAAAAAGCAGCATGCTAACCCCTGGCATAACTGTATGTGTCATTTATCTTTTTTACTAACTAATGAAAAATTTCTTGTTTGCACTGGCTGTGTGTTTATTGCCACTGCAATTGCTTGCGCAGTTTAACCTGAGCGGGCGCGTAACTGATGTTGCCACCGGCAATGCCCTGCCGGGTGCCAGCGTGGTACTCGAAAATACCAGCACAGGCACAACCACAGGCCCTGACGGTGCTTTCACTTTCAACAACCTGCCTGCCGGCAACTATAGTTTAAAAGTAACTTTCCTGGGGTTTGATCAGAAAAAAGCAACTATAAACCTGCAGCAGAATGAGTTTGTAACACTGGCTATGCAGGTAAAGTCGTTCCAGGCTGGTGAGGTTATAGTTCAGGCTACCCGTGCCGACGAAAAGACTGGTACCACCTACACTAACGTTTCCCGCGAGGCTATAGAAGAACGCAATTTCGGGCAGGATATGCCTTACCTGCTGGAGCAAACCCCGGCCGTGGTGGTAAATTCTGATGCAGGCGCCGGCGTGGGTTATACTGGTATTCGCATTCGTGGGTCTGATATTACGCGCATAAACGTTACCGTAAACGGCATCCCGATCAACGATTCTGAAAGCCACGGTACCTTCTTTGTGAACATGCCGGATTTTGCCTCGTCGGTAGAAGATATTCAGGTGCAGCGCGGTGTGGGAACCTCTACAAACGGAGCCGGTGCTTTTGGTGCCAGCATAAACATACAAACCCAGCAAACACAGCCAGAACCCTACGCCGAAACCAGCCATAGTTATGGTTCTTTCGATACCTGGAAAAACAACCTCCGCTTCGGCACAGGTTTGATAAACGGTAAGTTTGCGTTTGATGGCCGCTTGTCACGCATTAAATCGGATGGCTATATTGATCGTGCTTTCTCGGATCTGAAGTCGTTCTACTTTTCGGGTGGATACTACGGCGATAAAAGCATGCTGAAGTTTGTGACTTTTTCGGGTAAAGAGAAAACCTACCAGGCCTGGGATGGTGTGCCCGAAGACAAACTGGAAACAGACCGCACGTACAACGGCATTGGCCGCTACACCGACGAAAATGGCAACGAGCGCTTTTACGAAAACGAAACCGATAACTACCAGCAGGACCACTACCAGCTACATTTCGCGCAGGACCTGATGCCACAGCTAACTCTTAGCGGAGCGCTGCATTTAACCCGTGGCCTTGGCTATTACGAGCAGTACAAAGAAAACCGTAAGCTGGCAAACTATAACCTGAGCCCGGTAACTATAGGTGATGAAACGATAACCCGCACAGACCTGATCCAACAGAAGTGGCTTGACAACTATTTTTATGGCGCCACTTATGCCCTGAACTATAGCACCGAAGACAGTAAACTGAATGCCACGCTTGGCGGCGCCTGGAACAAATACGACGGCGACCATTACGGCGAAGTTATCTGGGCAAGATACGCCTCTAACAGCGAGATCCGGCACCGGTATTACTTCAACAACGCCATCAAAACCGACTTCAATATGTTTGCAAAAGTTACTTACCAGCTAACTGAAAAGCTCGGCTTGTTCGGCGATCTTCAGTCCAGGACTATAAACTATAAAATAGATGGCGTGGATGATGATAACCGCAATGTAACGCAGCAGGCTGATTTCAACTTCCTGAATCCGAAGGCGGGTGTTACCTATGCAATCACAGATAACCAGAGTGTTTATGCATCTTACGCCGTGGGCAACCGCGAACCGGCCCGTACCGATTTTACAGATACTCCTATAAATCCATTAGCAGATATTGCCGGTCCAGCACACGAAACACTGTATAACCTGGAAGCTGGCTACAAACTGCGTGGCAACACAGCCGGATTATTTGGATCTGATGATGCAAACTATAGTTTCGAGGCCAGCTATTATTACATGGACTATGACAACCAACTGGTGCCAACCGGGCAGTTGAATGATGTAGGATCACCGCTCAGAACGAACATTAAGGATAGCTACCGAACTGGTGTGGAACTGGCCGGTGTGCTAAACCTGAATGCTATAGTTGAAGTAAGCAGCACCCTGGCCCTAAGCCAGAACAAGATCCGCAACTTTAAAGAGTATCTCTACACTTTTGACCCTGATTATAATGTGGAAGCTATTACCGTAATCGATCATAAGTCAACGGACATCGCTTTTTCGCCGGCTATAGTTTCGGCGCATAAACTGGAAGTGCAGCCTGTAAAAGGATTTAAAGCCGCGCTGCTTTACAAAACAGTTGGCAAACAATACCTGGATAACACCAGCAGCGACGACCGTAAACTGGATGCCTACCAGGTAACCGACCTTCGCCTGCGCTATACTATAAAACCAGGTTTTATGAAGGAACTGGAATTTGCTTTGCTGGTAAATAACCTCCTTAACAAAAAGTACGAAGCCAATGGCTACACCTGGACCGAACTATACACCGGCGACCAGAACCGTTACGACTATAACTACTATTACCCGCAGGCAACCCGCAACTTCCTGTTCTCTGTTGGGATGAAGTTTTAAACTATAGTTTTATCATTTACAAGGAGAGCCCTGCCCGTAATGGTGGGGCTTTTTTGTTTGTCAGAATCAGGATTTACAGGATTATAAAGGATGGATAGGATTTTTGTCTGAAATTAAACTATGGCGCGAGCGTCCTGGCTCGTGTCGAATTATAGTTGGGTCTCAGACCCAGTGAGTCTGGAGGCTCGCACCATCAAAATAGAAATGCCCCTTTGTATAGGAGTGGAAAGAAGAAGTGCCTGAGTATAAAACTGTAGTCAAACATCCGGCTTTGAAATACTTTACTTAATTACATCAGAATCCTGAAAATCTTAAAATCCTGTAAATCCTGATTCAGATTATAGTTAAAATTTTAACTTTGCGTATTACCCTTCTCAAAACCTTTAAAACAAAACTATGGCTTACGAACCAGCAGGTGCCCCTGACTACTTTAACATAGACGATCTTCTTACCGAAGAGCATATTCTTATCCGTCAGACCATGCGCGACTTTGTGAAGCGCGAGATCTCTCCGAAGATTGAGCAATGGGCACAGGATGCTCATTTCCCGTCTGAGATCGTGAAAAAGTTTGGTGATGTAGGCGCTTTCGGGCCAACTATACCAACCGAATACGGCGGTGGCGGCCTCGATTATATCAGCTATGGTATCATTATGCAGGAGATTGAGCGTGGCGATTCAGGTATGCGTTCTACGGCTTCGGTGCAAGGCTCTTTGGTGATGTACCCGATCTATAAATATGGCTCTGAGGAACAGCGTAAAAAATATTTGCCTAAGCTGGCAAGCGGCGAGTGGCTGGGCTGTTTTGGTTTAACAGAGCCTGATTTCGGTTCTAACCCGGGCGGCATGATGACCAACATCAAAGACATGGGCGACCATTATTTGCTCAACGGTTCTAAGATGTGGATATCGAACTCTCCGGAGTGCCAGGTAGCTGTGGTTTGGGCCAAGAATGAAGAAGGCCGCATTAAAGGGCTTATAGTGGAGCGCGGCATGGAAGGCTTTACTACTCCTGAAATTCATAACAAATGGAGCTTACGCGCCAGCTGCACCGGCGAACTGGTGTTTGATAACGTGAAGATTCCGAAAGAAAATATACTGCCAAATGTTGATGGTCTGCGTGGCCCGCTAGGCTGCCTTGACTCTGCCCGTTACGGTATTTCGTGGGGTGCTATTGGTGCTGCTATCGACTGCTACGAGTCTGCTTTAAAGTATAGCAAAGAGCGTATCCAGTTCGACAAGCCAATCGGCGGTTTCCAGCTGACACAAAAGAAACTGGCCGAGATGCTAACTGAAATTACGAAAGCACAGCTAATGGTTTGGCGCTTAGGAACCCTGATGAACGAAGGCAAAGCCACAACGCAGCAAATATCGATGGCTAAGCGAAACAGCGTAGATATGGCCCTGCATATTGCCCGCGAAGCACGACAGATTCACGGTGGTATGGGCATAACAGGTGAATACCCGATCATGCGCCACATGATGAACCTGGAATCAGTGATCACTTACGAAGGAACACACGACATACACTTGCTGATTACGGGTGCTGATATTACCGGCATCCAGGCGTTTAAATAGGTGCGTTATTCTTTGCCTGTTAATCGGGTGGCGATTTGAACTATAGTTAAGGCAGTTGCGCGAGTAGCTGCCTTTTTTATTCCCCTCCTCGGAGGGGAATTGTTCCTTGTTGCAACTTGCGGCAGTGAAAAATATCTTAATATAAAATTAAGTTTTTTCGGCTCAGCCTAATCCTGCAATCTACCTAATCTAAAAAATCTTAGTTCTAGTATTCCTCATCTTCCTTAAACTCCTCCCGGCTTCTGCTGCCGGGGTTGTACTTCATCATACTTTCCCAGAGCCTGTCGAACTCATGGCTATAGTCCTGCACAATGCTGAGGTTGTCGGTTACAAGTATGTTCTCGTGATTATGCATGGCGGCGCTACGGGTCCAGTTGTAGCTGCCGGTTAGCACCCGGGTTTCATCAAAGATGGCAAATTTATGGTGCATGTGGCTGCGTGTTTTGTCTATGCGCACATTCAGGCCTTTTGCTGCCAGCTCTCTTATATCTGAGCCGGCATCATGCAGTTTGTTATTGTCTGTGATGATCCTGATATGTACGCCCCGATGATGTGCTCTGAGGATAGCTTCTGAAATACGATCATCGCTTATCGTGAACACGCATATTTTCATGGTCTTTTTCACCTCTTCTATCGCTGTGATAATGGCTTCCAGGCAATCTTCGCCGGGGCTGAAAAAGGCATGACTCGTAATTTTTTGCTGTTTTTGCTGCATGTACTATAAATTAGGCAGCTATAAGGTACGCTTATGGCTTCAGTTTCGGTAAGAATACGCGTAAATGCTAATGATATTAGATTTATGGTGAAATATTATAAAATAATTAGCAAAATTACGTAAATTCGTAGCTATAAATGGAGCGAAAGCAGTGCCTGAACTGTTATCTTCAGGTATAGCAAAAGCTGATTTTTAAGTAGAGAATAGAAGAATGAGAGAAGATTATCTCACCGGCGAAAAAGAGCACATGACGCCAGCCGAACGCGACATAGATAAAGCACTCCGACCGCTTAGTTTTGCCGATTTTACCGGGCAGGCAAAGGTGGTAGAGAACCTGAAAATATTTGTGCAGGCAGCTCGTCGACGTGGCGAAGCCCTGGACCACGTGCTGCTGCACGGACCTCCAGGACTTGGTAAAACGACATTATCTCATATTATAGCGTCAGAACTGGATTCTGGTATAAAAATGACTTCCGGTCCGGTACTGGATAAGCCAAGCGACTTAGCTGGTTTGCTTACCAACCTAGACCCGAACGATGTGCTTTTTATTGATGAGATCCACCGTCTGAACCCGATCGTGGAAGAATATCTGTATTCGGCCATGGAAGACTATAAGATCGACATCATGCTCGATTCCGGTCCGAATGCCCGTTCTGTACAGATCAGCCTTAACCCCTTCACGCTGATTGGTGCTACCACGCGTTCCGGCTTGCTGACAGCCCCTTTACGTGCCCGTTTCAGTATCAACAGCCGATTGGAGTACTACGATGCCGAATTACTGACTTCTATAGTTAAGCGTTCGTCGGCGTTGCTGGGTGCGCCGATACACGAGGATGCTGCTTTTGAAATTGCCCGCCGTAGCCGTGGTACACCACGTATTGCCAATAACCTGCTGCGTCGTACCCGCGACTTTGCCCAGGTAAAAAGCAACGGTACTATAGATGTGGAGATCGCAAAGTTTGCCCTTAATGCGCTGGATGTTGACCACAACGGTCTGGATGATATGGATAAACGCATCCTTTCCTGCATTATCGACAAGTACAAAGGAGGGCCGGTTGGTATCTCTACTATAGCCACAGCCTGTGGCGAAGAAGCCGAAACCATTGAAGAAGTGTACGAGCCGTTCCTGATTCAGGAAGGTTATATTAAGCGTACCGCCCGTGGCCGCGAAGCTACCGAAGCTGCTTACAGGCACTTAGGTAAAATTCCGCCGCAACATGCTCAGGCATCAGGTGGTTTGTTTGACCAGGCAGAATAACGAACTATAGTTTATAGAATAAAAAAGGAGCAGGCTTAATCGGTCTGCTTTTTTTGTCTGAACTAGGATTAAAAGGAGTTCGGGGATTATGCTTTGTAAGAATGGTGCGAGCGTCGTTGTTAGTGTTTTATGCTGTTTTAAACATCCTTGTCCGAAACGAGGGCTGCTGCGGACTTCTTAGTTCGCGTTATTTGCAAAACGGGGATTAGGAAATCCCCGGCAGCTTTACTTCAGGACTAAGAAGTCCTGAAGAGCGATAGAGAGTGCTTTCACTTGAATCCCGCGCGTCTACAGATGCTTCGGTTTCTGGCCACAGCTACTCCAAAAAGCAGCACATGGATTTTTTTTGCCTTACTTTTGTTGTACCAACTATAGCAGCCAAACTATAAGCCGGCTAAACTATAATTTGAACAAAGCACAACACACATATCTTATAAAACAGAAGGCGCAGGAACTGGGCTTTATGTATTGTGGTATCTCTAAAGCTGATTTCCTGGAAGAGGAAGCACCGCGGCTGGAGAACTGGCTGAAGCAGAATATGCACGGCCAGATGCATTACATGGAAAACCACTTCGATAAGCGCCTGGACCCGCGCCTGTTGGTGGATGGAGCTAAGTCTGTGGTGTCGTTGCTGCTTAATTATTATCCGGCCAAAGAAACCCAGCAACCCGACGAAGACACGCTTAAAATATCAAAATACGCGTACGGCACCGATTATCATTTCGTGATAAAGGACAAACTGAAAACGCTGCTGGACTATATAAATGAAACTATAGGCGAAGTTGGTGGCCGTTGCTTCGTAGATTCTGCACCGGTACTGGACAAAGCCTGGGCCTCGAAAAGCGGACTGGGTTGGGTAGGTAAGCACACACTGCTAATAACTCCTCAGGCTGGCAGTTTTCATTTTGTAGCAGAACTTATCATTGACTTGGAACTGGAATATGACGGCCCGATAAAGGACTATTGCGGAAGTTGTACCAAGTGCCTGGATGCCTGTCCTACCGATGCTATAGTTGCGCCTTACGTGGTGGATGGCAGCAAATGCATTTCGTACTATACGATAGAATTAAGAGACCAGCTGCCGCAGGAAATGAACGGGAAGTTTGGCAATTGGGTATTTGGCTGTGATATATGCCAGGATGTGTGCCCGTGGAACCGTTTCAGTAAGCCGCACAACGAACCTGCTTTTGCCCCGCACCCCGACCTGCAAAACCTGAAGACCAATGACTGGCAGGAACTAACGCATGAGGTCTTCTCTCAATTATTCAAGAAATCGGCGGTAAAGCGCACCGGCTACAATGGCCTGATGCGCAACATTACGTTTGTGCAGGAAAGTAAAGAGATCTGGTCAGATCCTATGGCTGAAGTTTAGCAAATACGCGGTTTATAATAAACAGGTATTTACTCGAAAACTGGTCGTAACACCATTGTTTTAATTGCAACAGCTCATCTGCTACCAGAAATTTAAAGGCTTTTCTGAGTTCCTTCTCAAACAACATTTTGTCGAAGCTAACCTTCAGCAAAATGGTTTTAACATATTCCAACATGTCAGTAAAGTAATAGAATCAAGTTCTTTTCTCAGTTACGCATTCCTGTTGTAAAAGTGCTGCCAAAAGCAGGAATAAATAGGTAAAATGACAGCTTTTAAATGGGAACAGCTAATTTGGCGCTTTGTTACAGAATACTGCGTGCAGAAATTGCTAAATTTGTTCCGATGCGCTTTATTTACCTAACCTTATTGTTCCTGCTTTTATTGCCCGGCACCCTGCTGGCGCAGCAGATCAGTATTGTGTTGGGTAAAAGCCCGCTGCCCATAAACCAGTACTATACTATAGGCATTCAGCTCCACGATCAGGCCCTGAAAGAATACAGCCCGTTCCCGGATATCGAAGGATTTAAAAAGAGCACCAAGTATTCATCCACCGAAACTATAATTACGGGTGGAGCTACTTCTAAAATACTGACCGTTTACCAGAACTATGCGCCTCTTGCCGAAGGCGAGTTTGTGCTGAAGCCTTTCAGTATGAAAGTGAACGGGCAGACCGTGCAGTCGCAGGGAACAACTATAGTTGTAAAGTCTATGACTGCAACAACGCCGGGCATTAACACCCCGGACCTTATCTCTCCCGGTGATGAGCCTGAAACCACGATAGATGCGCAACCCGAATACATTGAAAAAGACGATAACGCCTTCCTGACACTTTACACAAATAAAGATGAAGTATATGTAGGCGAAGGATTTACAGTAGCGCTATATTTTTACCTGGCAGCTGAAGACCAACAATTGCTGGATTTTCATGATTTCACAAACCAGATAAGCGCGATACTAAAACAGCTGCAACAGCCCAACGTGTGGGAAGAGTCATTTGAGTTTACGGAGATAACACCGGAAAACGTGATAGTGGAAGGAAAGCCTTATCTGCGTTTTAAACTATATGAATCGGTGCTTTACCCGATAAACCTGCAGCCTATCCGGTTTCCGCAGTTGTCGCTGGTAATGCTGAAATATAAAGTGGCAAAGGAGCCGAGCCTGCTAAATAACCAACGCCAGGAAGGGTTTAAGACCTACTTTGCCCGTCCACGCGAAATAAAAGTGAAACAGCTGCCACCTCATCCGTTGCGCGATGCCGTACCGGTAGGCAACTATAGATTAACCGAAAAGCTGTCCCGTAAAAATGCGCAGGTAAATAAAAGCCTTTCGTATTTGTTTCGGGTAGAAGGGGAGGGCAACCTGGCAGCCATTATGCCACCTGTGCCCGAAACGCAGGCCGGCCTGGATATTTATCCACCCGACGTGCGCCAGGATGTAACGCGTCGTGCAGGGCGTGTAATCGGCTCTAAAAGTTTTACCTATACGGTACTGCCTCGTGAGCCTGGTAACTATAACTTGGGCGAATTAATGCACTGGATCTATTTTGACCCAACTACAGCCCGCTATGACACCCTGAGACCAACCTTAACGATAGCTGTAACCGGCAACCGCGACACCGATGCTTTAGTATTGTCTCGCGACCTGGGTCCTTTTTACAGGATCATCGAGAATGAAGACAACACGTTGGTAAGTTTACACCAGTTCGATGAGATCAGGCGCTATACAAACATTATTCTGGTGGTGTTGTTGGCAGTATCGGGCTTCATCTTTATAAAACGCAGAAAACTATGAGCAATACATATGGCACACTTTTCAGGATAACAACCTTTGGCGAGTCGCATGGGCCGGCAGTTGGCGTTGTGATAGATGGTTGCCCGGCAGGCCTGGAAATAAGTGCAGAGGAGATACAGGTAGCCTTAGACCGCCGTCGCCCAGGTCAGTCAGATATAACCACACCGCGCAAAGAAGAAGATAAGGTAACGATACTTTCGGGGTTATTTGAAGGCAAGACCACCGGTACGCCAATTGCCTTGGTAGTAAACAACAAAGACCAGCATAGCCACGATTACAGCCACATAGAACACGCTTTCCGACCCTCGCACGCCGATTATACTTACACAGCCAAATACGGCACCCGCGATTACCGTGGCGGTGGCCGCAGCTCTGCTCGCGAAACCGTGGCACGTGTGGCAGCCGGCGCTGTGGCAGCCAAATTACTGAAGCAACATGGCATAACTATAAACGGCTATGTGTCGCAGGTAGGCAGTGTAAAGTTGCGTAAACATTATTCTAAGCTCGATTTTAGTAAGACAGATTCTAATAAAGTGCGTTGCCCGGATGGTGCTATAGCTGCCCGCATGATCGGAGTAATAGAAGAAGCCCGCAACAGTTTGGATACCATTGGCGGTGTAGTTAGCTGCGTTATACAAGGGGTGCCTGCCGGTTTAGGAGAGCCTGTTTTTGATAAGCTTCACGCTGAGTTGGGCAAGGCCATGCTGAGTATTAATGCTGTAAAAGGCTTTGAGTATGGCAGCGGTTTTGAGGGCGTAAAGCTTCACGGCTCCGAACACAACGACCAATTTTATACCGATGAGCAAGGCAATGTAAAGACCAGGACAAACCACTCGGGTGGTATACAGGGCGGTATCAGCAACGGGCAGGATATTTACTTTAATGTAGCGTTTAAGCCGGTAGCAACTATATTGCAGCCCCAGCAAACTATAAACGATGCCGGCCAGGAGGTAACCCTGCAGGGCAAAGGCCGCCACGACCCATGCGTACTGCCACGCGCTGTACCTATAGTTGACGCCATGGCCGCGCTGGTGCTTGCTGATTTTATGCTTCGCAGCCGGATGAGTAAACTATAAGTTCTAACGATCTAATTCAGCGCATTTGCCGGGATATACCCCCACTGATATAGTTCTTCCATGTAATTTATAGGCCTGCAATATCCATCAGCAAGAAGTATGACACGATTGCTAACACGCAAAACTGATTGGTAATCGTGATCTGTGATGATAAAGCCTTTTGTGCTGAGGTGTGTCTTAAGTAGTTCTTCTATAAACTCCACATGTAGCGGTGAGATTCCGGAGAATGGTTCATCTAACAGCACGAACTTTACATCTTTCTGTAACAGCAGCATTAACTCAAAATAGCGCAGTTCACCTTTCGATAGTTCACCGGGATATTTTGTTAAGTGTTTCTGTATTCGCTTGTCCTGCTTTATAGTTTCTTTTTTCTCCGGTTCTATATGGTAAAGGTCTATAATGTTATGGAGCTTTAAATTTGCAGGCAGAAAGTCGTGTTGTGGGAGGTAAGCAAGTAAGTTATCGCTTTTGTAAGGCTCAGTATAAACTTTGCCAGTAATGCGAATGTGTTTATTAGGAGTAGGCAGCGTACCGAAAATGATTTTGAGCAATGTTGTTTTGCCGCATCCATTTCTGCCCAGTAAGCCTACAATTTCGCCGGTATCACAGCTTAGGAAAATATCAGTAAGAAGTTGCCTGTGGCCATAGTTGTAAAGAATGCTGTCAACCTCCAGTTTGTTTTCAGGCATACATATATAGTTTCAGGATGAACAGCAAAACGGCAATTGCCACATTAAATAGGTAAGAGCCAACTATGAGCCCTGCTTTGCTTATGCCCAGATTGTGGTAAAAGTAATATTGGTTCTGATAGCGTTGCTCGTAAAAGAACAGAGCCAGAAAAAAGCCTCCGGTCAGTATACTCAAACTGAAGGAATTGATGAACCCGATAAGTTTATTATCACTGAATCCCAGACTAACTATACCTGCCAGCAACGAAAACGGCAGACTAAAGCTCATCAGTGTTCTATAGTATAAAAGATAAGGTTTGTAGCGATGCACCTGTTAACTGGTTGTGTCCTTGAATATAGTCAGATTTGATTATAAACAAAAACGCCGTCCTTGTAAAACAGGGACGGCGTTTTTTATAGTTAACCTATAATTTAAAATAATTTCAAATGCACTACCAGGTACCAGATGATAACCAGGATAGGCAGCAGGAATGGGATAGAGTAACGGATAATGTAACCGAAGAAAGATGGCATTTTAATACCGGCACTTTCAGCGATCGCTTTAACCATAAAGTTAGGGCCGTTACCAATGTAGGTAAATGCACCAAACAAAACCGATGACAGCGAAATAGCTTCCAGTAAGGTTAATGTAATAGGGTCTGTTCCGGTGCCGGTCGCAAACTGGCGCACTTCAACTACACTGCTTTGTGCCATATCGTACTTAGCCATTGCCAGCGACAGGAAGTTGGCATAGGTAGGTGCATTATCCAGGAAACCTGAAAGCGAACCTGTGGCCCAGTACAGGAAGTTAGGTGTAATGTATTGCGCATACTGCGGCGAAGAAGCTATCTCAGCAGAAAGCTGTAAGGCCGGCATCATGGTAAAGAAGATACCAAAGAAAAGGAACACTACTTCCAGGATAGGGTGGAACGAGAACTGGTTACCTGCCAGTGCTGTTTTGCTGGAATTACGGTAGCAAAAGAAAGCAGCTGTTAACTGGATGATCTCACGCAGGAAAGAGAATTTGTTGCCATCATAATAGATATGAGGTAAGCCTTCTACTACGTTAGGGTCCAGGAAGATAGCACCAATGATAATAGCCAGCCAGAACAGGTTACGCTTGCCCTTTACATAAAACTCAGTTTTCTCTTCGTTCTTAGCTACCACTTCCGGGCGTGGCGTGTAGTCAGTTACTTTATTTCTTCTGTCTACGAGGTAGAACGCAAGGCAAAGCAGCACAATAGCTACTATCCATGGTATAAACAGGTGCTGCAAGGTCCAGAAGAATGGAACACCCTTCAGGAAGCCGATAAACAACGGTGGGTCACCAAGTGGCGTAAGCAAGCCGCCAGCGTTACTAACTATAAAAATAAAGAATACGATCTGGTAAGGTTTAATGCGGTGCACATTCAGGCGAATGAACGGACGGATTAACAGGAGCGATGCACCCGTAGTACCCACCAGGTTTGCCAACACAGCCCCTATGGCTACCAACGCTACGTTCATGGCTGGGGTGGCATTGGCATTTATGTTAATGTAGATACCGCCCGCAGATATATAAAGTGCACTTAGCAATATGGCAAACGAAGCATACTCAAAAAACGTGTGTATAGGCATGTGCACATCCTGCAGTACAAAAAGATAGAAACCCAGCACTGTAAGGCCAAGCACTACAGCCACTTTTTTATAGTTGTGTTCCCAGAAATGACCAAAGAAAATTGGCCCGGCCGCAATCATGCCGATGAGTACAAGAAATGGAATAATCAGGAAGGCAGGCGGAGAAATAAGATTCTGAGCCAGTAGAATAAAATTAGTTAGCATAAGTGTTTGTGAATTATCAGCGTTGCTGATCTAATTGGTTGCAGGGCAAAGATAAAGTATCTGGGCTTATATGCTATTTTGAGGTAAAAATTTGTTGTTTTTTATTGGTATAATCTTATTCAAGACAATGTGTGTATTTCTTTACTTCTTAGAAATAATGCCTAATTTTGGAAACTTTAAGACGTGGTCAAAAGTTTTACTTAAAACGTAGATTCCCATGATAGATAATAAAGAGAAAATGGTGTCGGTATATGCTGAGGCTAACCCGAACCCAGAATCAATGAAGTTAGTAATGAACGTGCAGTTACTGCCTGATGGCCAGAGCGTGGATTACCCGGATCTGGAGAGTGCAGTAGAGTCGCCGCTGGCACAGGAGCTTTTCAACTTTGATTATGTTTCGCGTGTGTTCATTGCCAGTAATTTTGTAACTATAACCAAGAACTCACCTATAGAATGGGTTAAGCTTATACCTGAGCTGCGCACTTTCCTGAAGTCTTATGTAGAGGCTGGCGGGCCGATCTTTAACGAAGGCTTCTCGGCTGCTGCCAAAACTGAGGTTACTACCGGCGAAACATCTGAAGGCGATGCAGCTATAGTTAAGAAAGTGATCGACCTGTTAGAGAACTATGTACGCCCGGCAGTTGAGCAGGATGGTGGTAACATTTCTTTCAAATCGTATAACGATGGCGTTGTTACAGTACACCTGCAGGGGTCTTGCAGCGGCTGTCCGTCTGCAACGGTAACATTAAAAGCCGGTATCGAGAACCTGCTGAAGCGTATGGTACCAGAAGTAAAAGAAGTAGTTGCCGATGGTGTTACCATCTAATTAAAAGTAACTATAAGCTATAAGAACAGCCGGCTCTATAACAGGGACCGGCTGTTTTTTTTTGAAGCTGTTATTGAATTCCTATTTGAGGTAAGGCTGCTTTATTTTCCTTTTTTGTCATCCTGAAAGGATCTTGGTGGCTTTTAGAATTGGCTTAAACTCCGGGGCAGGTTGGGTAGTTCCATTCTGTTAAATAATGCCCTCGCTCGCGTCCCGCGAGTGTGAGCTACTTAGTGGCGTCCCGCCACTTGTGCCTCAGGCACTGTTTAAAGCGGCCAGAGTCCGCAGGTAACTCACACTCGCGGGACGCGAGCGAGAGCAAATGATAAAATAAGCCCACCCAGCCTTTTTGAGGAGAGTAGGGAAATGTTTTATAGCTGATGTAATCAAACCACCGCTACCTCTTCTTAACCAACGGTTTTTTCTACAACTATAGTTTACTCTAAGCAAGTCTGGAGACTCGTGCGCACTGTGCGGTACCAGTTGGATACCGGCGCCAGTTGGCGGCAGTTAGTTATCGGCGGCAGGACATTTAAACTATAGTTTTATATAAACAAAAAAGCCCGGAGCAATTGCCCCGGGCTTTCCGTTTATATGCCAAATGTTAGCGTACTTTCTGTGCTGCAGGAGCCGGTGCAGGCTTTTTATCCTCTTTCGTAGTATCAACTACTATAGGAGCTGCAATAAACAGAGATGAGTACACACCGAACGCCACACCGATTATCATAGCAAGAGAGAAGCCACGAAGCACCTCACCACCGAAGATGAACAGGATAACCACAACCAGGAACAATGTCAGGGAAGTAATGATGGTACGGCTGAACGTGCTGATCAGGGCCGGGTTGATCACTTCTTTTACAGAGTTGCGAGGATTATCGCGCAGGTACTCACGTACACGGTCAAAAATTACCACGGTATCGTTAATAGAGAAACCGATGATAGTTAGTATCGCTGCAATAAAAATCTGGTCCATTTCATAAGAAACACCGAATAGGTCCAGTATCGCAAAGATAGCAATAACGATCAGGGCATCGTGAAGCAAGGCTACCACACCACCCAGCGAGAACTGCCACTTACCAAAGCGGATTACCACATAGATAAAGATACCGATCAGGGCCAGCACCATTGCAACAATCGCTGTCTTCTGGATATCATCAGCCATAGTTGCACCAACTTTAGCAGAGCTTAGTACTTCAGGGTTTAGTTCGCTGTATTCTGCAAGACCTGCATCCAGTGCCGCTTTCACCTGCTCATCAGCCTGCAGGCTTTCATCATCCGCCATCCAGCTGGTAATTACCTTAAGTCGGTTAGAAGCACCAAAAGTTTTAACTTCAGTACCAGCTTCCTGGAAATCATCCGTTAACGCAGCGCGTACATCAGATGCCGGAACTGCCTGGTCGAACTCCACTACATAAGAACGGCCACCTTTAAAGTCTACGCCCAGGTTTGGTCCGTTAATAGCCATAGCTACAAAACCAAATACGATGATGGTAGTCGAGAAAATATAAGCCGGTGTTCTCCACTTCATTACATCAAATGTGATGTTACGGAACATGTTATCTGCTAACACAGAAGAGAAAGACAGTTTACCTGATCTCCTGAAGATAGCTTCGATGAACAGTCTTGAAATGTAGATAGACGTGAAGAATGATGTTGCGATACCGATCATCATGGTAATAGCAAAGCCTTTTACCGGACCAGAACCAAAGAAGTAAAGGATAAAACCAACCAGGAATGTAGTTACGTTAGCATCCAAAATGGTCATGAACGAATGCTCGTATCCTTTATTTATAACTTCGCGCATGCTCAGGCCTTTGCGGGCTTCTTCACGCATACGCTCAAATATCAGTACGTTCGCATCTACGGCCATACCTAGTGTAAGTACGATACCGGCAATACCAGGCAATGTAAGCGCAGCGTTGAACTGGGCAAGTATACCCAATATAAAGAACACGTTGAATACAAGTGCTAAGTCGGCTATAAAACCACCACGGCTATAGTATGCGATCATGAACACAACCACAATGATAAGACCTGCCAAAGTAGATAACAGACCCTGGTTGATCGCTTCCTGACCAAGTGACGGACCAACTACAGCTTCTTCCACGATACGGGTTGGAGCTGGCATTTTACCTGCCTTCAGGATGTTTGCTAAGTCTTGTGCTTCTTCGATAGTGAAGTTACCAGAGATAGAAGAGTTACCACCTGTGATCTCGCCCTGAACTACCGGTGCAGAATATACATAGTTATCAAGAACGATAGCTACCTGGCGGCCAATGTTGTTACCTGTAAGGCGAGCCCACTTTTTAGCGCCGGTTGGCGTCATGGTCATGTTAATTTCCGGCTGACCTTGCTGGTCGAAGTCCTGGCGTGCATCGTTGATTGCGTCGCCACCAAGTGGAGCTTTGCCATCACGACCTTTTTTAATAGCATAAAGCTCAACAAATTCCTGGCGGTTATCACCTGCAATAGGCTTCACATCCCACAAGAATCTCATGTTAGGAGGGAAGATCGCGCGCACATCCGGTCTTGCAAAAATGTCGTTGATCTTGGCAGTATCGCGTACGTTGGCACCAATACCGTTTGGTAACTGCGTGAACAGGCGGGCAAGCGGGCCAGCCTGGTTTGTAAGTGAATCAGCAGCAGCTAAAGCAGCGGCAGCAGAATCTTTGGCAGTTGTATCAGCAGCAGCTACGGCGTTAGAATCAGAGGCAGCAGCCTGGGCCAGTACATCGCCTTCGGCAGCAGCAGCTTTCAGTGGGTCTTCAGTAGTTTCTGTCTCGTTCAGGTTTAGTTTACCTGCTTTTTCCTGTTGTGTCAGGTGTTCGTTCAGCTGCATAAAATACGGGCTAAACTCTTGTGGAGACCATACTTCCCAGAACTCCAGGTTAGCCATACCAGATAACAGTTTACGAACACGCTCAGGGTTATCGATACCTGGTAATTCGATCTGGATACGGCCACTGCCTTTCAGGCGCTGAATGTTTGGCTGGTTTACACCAAATTTGTCGATACGGGTACGCAGGATGTTAAAAGAACGATCGATCGCATCTTCTACTTCCTGGTCAATAACGTCAATTACTTCTTCATTAGAAGATTCGTAGCTGATCTTGCCACGGTTGGCAGTGTTAGAGAAGATACGGCTTAACTTGCCATTTGGCTCTATTTCGCGGTAGGCCTGAGCAAACAGGTTTGTAAAACGCTCCTGGCTGTTTTTCTGTAGTTCCTGTGCACGTGCAAGCGCCTTCAGGAAGTTAGGATCTTTGCTGTTGCCAGCCATAGACTTGATGATCTCTACAGGCGATACTTCCAGTACCACGTGCATACCACCTTTAAGGTCAAGACCAAGGCCAAGCTCGTTCTCTTTAATTTCCTGGTAGGTATAGCCTAAAAATACAGGCTCTTTCCAGATCGAATCAAGATACGTCTGCTTTTTAGCCAGATCTACGTTGCCCTGTGCGTCGGTAGCAAATTCTTCTGCATCCTTCTGCACATTATTGGCAACAAACGAAAACGACAGGAAGTAAAGGCACAAGGCCGAAACTATAACTGTCAGCGTGATTATTAACGATTTGTTACGCATTGGTTAAATAAAAATTATGGAATAGATTGTTAGGTTACTGATGTATGTGACTGCATGTCAGTGTTTTGTGTGAAACAGCTGAATGCCTGTACGCCATGTTCCGGCTAAAGCAGATCGCTTGCAGGGAACAAGGTGTTTGTAATAGCGAAGGGTGATGACAGCCTAAGGAGCGTTGGGCTGTATAGTTGTAGGGAAAAGCTGCGCCACAAAGCCATTGCCTGAAGGTAAGGCCGTATGGGCTGGCAAAACTTCGTCGGTTGGTGTTGCAAAAGCAGGAAACGGAGCCGGCAAAGTAGCCTGCTGCAGGTTTAAGGTTACAAAAGAGGTGGTAGCCTCCAACGATACCTTTTGCTTTACAACTGTTTTGGTTTCCGGAGCAGGTGCGTCTGTTACACGCGGCGTTTCCTGCCTGGTTGTATTATCTGCCGGTAACACATAAGCACGAACCTCCTGGCCATTGAGCATAAGCGCCCAAAGCAGGGTTACCGACATCAAAAGATATCTGAAGTGTTGTGCTATAGTTGTGGTTTTCGGCATGTGTAGTTACAAATGTAACTTCTTTCCTGTAAAAATAAAATCGTTAGCGGTTTACTTCTATAAAACGCTTTACGTCGTGCTTTTTCCCGATCAGGATCAGGATATCAGAAGGATAGATAATGGTATCGGCTTTTGGTACACCAATAATGTGTTCTACCTGGGTTGGCTTACCATCCTGTATTTCCTCAAAAAAGCGCTTTATAGTTATCATGTTGAGGTTATACTTCTCGCGGAGCGATATTTTAGCAAGGCTTTTGTTGGCAATACCACGCGGTGTATTAATCTCCACGATCTCATAGTTGTCAGGCAGGGGCAGGAACGTGCGGATACTTGGCTGTAACAATCTTTCAGCTACAGTTTTACCAACTTCCCCTTCCGGCGACAGGATCTCCTGCACACCCATTTTTTCGAGGATGCGGCGCTGCTGTTTGTTGGAGGCACGGGTAATTACGCGCTTTACATTCAGTTCCTGCAGGTTAGCCGTTGTTATCAGTAAGGCTTCAAAGTCTTCGCCAATGGCTACAATTACAGCTTCCATGTCCTGGATGTTCTGCGCTTCCAGGGCACGGATATCGGTTGCGTCGAGGGCAACAGCGTAGGCAACATCATCTTTAATGTCTTCTACATATTCTTCCTCGCTATCAATGGCAAGTACTTCGGCGCCGCGCTCGGCAAGCGTGCGGGCAATAGAGTTGCCAAATATACCCAGACCTATAACTGCGAACTTGTGCCTCATGGTTTTACTTTATTTTTGAGTTAAGGAAAGTGGTCAGTACCTCCAGCCCTTTTTCAAAGTTATTATTATTCGGGATAATAATATCAGCGTCGTTTTTGTAAGGCTTAATATATTTTTCGTAGGTAGGCGCTACATGGTGTGTGTAGCGGTACAATACGTCGTCGAGGTCGTAGCCGCGCTCTACTTTATCGCGAACTATACGGCGCTGCAGTTTTATGTATTCTTTGGCGTCGATGTATACTTTCAGGTCCAGCAGTTTGGCTATCTCCTCAAAGTAAAACACGAAAATACCTTCTACCACAACTATAGGCGCCGGTTTAAACTCCAGTTGCTTTGGCACTACGTTCGGGTTGTTAAAGGTATACTCGGTGCGGTAAACGGTTTCGCCCTGGCTCACTTTTAACACATCATGTGCGTAGGCTTCGTCGTCGATGCAGGAAGGAAGGTCGAAGTTGGTGACACCATTCGGGTCAGCGATCTGGTGTTCGCGCGATTTGTAATAATTGTCCTGAGAGATCAGGCAGACATTTTCTGGTGAGAATGATGTCAGTAGCTTGTTCAAAAAAGTTGTTTTTCCTGAAGCACTACCTCCTGTAATCCCGACGATGTATGGCTTTTGCATTGGAAGCTATGGTTTCAGATCACAAAATTAAGACTTTAAAACGCACAAGACCATAACTCCGGCAATAAATTTATAGTTTCTATTGCTCCTGCAGAAAACTGATGAGCTTTTGCATGGCCCTGCCACGGTGGCTGATCGCGTTTTTCTCTTCCGGGCTCATCTCGGCAAATGTCTTTTCGTGGCCTTCGGGAATAAATATCGGGTCGTAGCCAAAACCTTTGTTGCCTTTGTATTCAGTAGCTATAGTTCCGTTCACGATGCCTTCAAACTGGTATTCCTGGTTATCTAAGTACAGTGTTATGGATGTGCGGAAACGGGCTCTGCGGTTTTCCTGGCCTTCCAGCACATGAAGCAGCTTGTTTATATTGTCGGTGTCGGATCGCTGGGGGCCGGCAAAGCGGGCTGAGTAAACACCGGGCTCGCCGCAAATGGCGTCTACTTCCAAGCCGGTATCGTCGGCGAAGCAGTTTACGTTATAGTTGGCCCACACATAGTTTGCTTTCTGACGCGAGTTTCCTTCCAGCGTGTCTTGATCTTCGGCCAGTTCTTCGTTGCAACCAATATCTTCCAGGCTCAGAAGCTTGTATTTGCCTTCCAGCATCTGGCTCACTTCTGCAATTTTATTCCGGTTGTTGGTGGCAAAGCAAAGCTCTCTCATAGTTTATAGTTTGTCGGTTTTTATAGTTGGGGAGATTTACCGGATTTTATAGTTTATAGTTGTGAATTGGGCTGTTCATCGCGCTGACGCTTCAGTGCTTCGTACTTTTTGTTGTTGGCGTTCCATTTATAGTGGGCTATTACCAGGCCTATAGTTGCAAAAATTGCCAGCTTTACCAGAAACTCTGTAGATACAATCACATCCATCACTGGGCCATTATCTAACCTGAACAGTAACGAAACCACACCAACTATAGCACTATAGAGCAACACGTAGCTCGTTACATACATCGGCTTTCCTTTAGCCTGTTGCTTTGGCCATGTTTCTAACAGGTATTCTTCTTTTGATGTCATGGATTAAGGTGTTTTGGGTTTAATGGATGATGGGGTAAGGGTCAATTTTTATTAAACTCCGATATGAGAAGCGTATTAAATAAACCATTACTTGAGTGCTCATTTAAGAAGAGGCAGTATAGTGTGGCTGTTGCTCCTTTTTTTACTTCCTTTTTAAGAGGTTTCTCAAGCTGTTTTTGTATTGGTGCCCAAAACGTCAATTCCCCTACCTGAAATAAATACTCATTCTCAACCATACTATTGAGTTGAGATGCGTCTCCACCAAATAATTTAAAGACATTTCCCATCGATTTCATGACTTTGGAATCAATAGTTCTCTTCTCTCCTAAGTATGTAGCTGAAAAACTATACTTATCAAATCGGGTATAGTATTCCCTTTTGCCTTTAGTTGCATCGATACTATCAGCATAATGTTGTTCCCAGTTAAGTACTTTGAGAATGTCTACTTTCGGATAGTTTTTGTTCCATTCGGCAAAATCACTCTGAGCTTTTACATCAGCGATAAAAGAAAAAGCAACGAACAATGTTAGTAGGATATACTTCATGTGTATAGATTTTGAATCTTAATGCAGATACGCGGCAACTTCCTGCTCCTGTAACACAACTTCCACGTGCTCGCGTAAGGTGGTAGCCAACGAATAACCAGTATAAGTTGCTGCGACAGGGTATAAGGTGTGGTGACGATTTACCAGCGTGGCGATCTCTACTTTTTTCGGGTTCTGGGGCAGGAACGAGTTTAAGGTATAAGCCAGTGTTTTGCCGGTGTTCAGCACATCATCTACTATAATTACTACCTTGCCGGCTATAGTTATAGTTTCAGGCTCAAGCTGCACAGGCACTTCCAGCGGACTCACTTTGCTTAGTTTTATAGTTAGCAGCTGCACGTTTATCGGCGATATGCTGCGTAGTTGGGTGGCCAGCATCTCGGCAAGCACAGAACCGTTCTGGTGTATGCCGGCCAGCACCAGCTCCTGCTCCTCAAAGTTATGCTCATAAATCTCGTAGGCCATGCGCTTTACTTTCTGCTCTATCTGCGTCTGGTCCAGTATCAGGTGTTGGTGCGGGTGTGTCATAGTTTATAGTTGGTTACTTGCCCGGCGGCTAAAGCAAAGTTAGAAGATAATTTACAGTAGCAGAATATTTTAGGGTAAGGTTAAAATAATTTGGTGAGTAGCGTTTTAAATTTAGAAATTGTTGTTAAATTTGCAGTCCGATTTAGAAATTAAGGTTATTTAACGTTTATAATAATGAAAAAAGGCATTCACCCAGAATACAGAGAGGTTGTTTTCCATGATATGACAAGTGACTTCAAATTCATCACGCGTTCTACAATGAACTCTGATGAGTCAGTTACTATGGAAGACGGTAAAACATATCCGGTAGTTAAAGTGGAAGTTTCTTCTGCATCACACCCTTTCTACACTGGTAAAAACATTTTCGTGGATACTGCTGGTCGTGTGGAGAAATTCAACACGCGTTACAAGAAAAAGTAAGCGGTTTCACCCGGTTAAAACGTTTCTTAAAGAGTCTTTCCGTATTTTTCGGGAAGACTTTTTTATTTTTGCTCTATGAACATCATTCTCTTCGACGATCCGGTTATCCGGCAGAACCTGTTACCGCTCACGTTTACGCGCCCGGTGGCAGATATCCGCACAGGTATTTTAACTATAGCTGAAAAATGGCAGGAGCTTACTAGGCAGGTGGTTTCTTCGCTTACCCAGGATTACCTGAAGCAGAAATTTGTGCCTTACTACGATACCGAGAACTGCTACATAAACGGAGCCATTATACCTACTGCAACTATGATAGAGCAGATGAAGGGGCTGGCTTTTGGAAGCTCATACTGGCAAGGCGATACGCTGTTGGCTTATGCCGGCGACGGACTGAAGATAGACAGCGTGGATGAGCTGATGGAGAAAGCCCGCCAGAGTCAGCGCATCGAATTTGAAGGCAATGTGCTAATTCTACGCGAAGTGTGGGAGATATTTGTGCACAACGGCCGCGAGATACGCAGCGATTTTAAACTGCTGACCAAAGACCGCAAAAGCCAGCCCGTGAACGATAAGTTTACAGCCGTTTACAACGAGGAGAACATATTTATTGAAGAAGGCGCCAAAATTCGTGCAGCTGTGCTGAATGCGGAAGATGGCCCGATCTATATTGGTAAGAATGCACAGGTGCAGGAAGGCGCTTTAATAAAAGGCCCGTTTGCTTTGTGCGAAGGCAGCCACGTGAACATGGGCGCCAAAATGCGCGGCGATGTAACGGTTGGCCCTCAGTCTAAGGTTGGCGGTGAGATTAGTGCGTCGGTTATCCTGGGTTATTCCAACAAAGGCCATGACGGGTTTTTAGGCAACTCTGTCATAGGCGAGTGGTGCAACCTGGGTGCAGACTCCAACACATCGAACCTGAAGAACAACTATGCGCAGGTTAAACTATGGAACTATACGCGTGGCGGCTTCAAGAACACCGGCGAGCAGTTTTGCGGTTTAATTATGGGCGACCATAGCAAGTGCGGTATCAACACCATGTTTAATACCGGCACGGTAGTAGGCGTTAGCGCCAATATTTTCGGAACTGGTTTCCCGCGTAACTTTGTGCCTTCGTTTAGCTGGGGCGGTGCTTCGGGCTTCGAAACATACCAGTTACGCAAAGTATTTGAGGTAGCCGAAAAAGTAATGGAACGCCGCCAAAAAGCTTTAGACGAAACCGAAAAAGCGATCCTGACCGAAGTCTTCAACCAAACCCAGCAGTACAGGGTGTGGGACAAGGTTTAATTGCTAAATTGTCTGAATCAGGATTTACAGGATTAATGGATGAACAGGATTTTCAACTCCTAAACTCTATATATCCTAAACTGATTTAACTTTATAACTTCCAAACTTTCTAAACTTCTAACTATAAAGTGCAGTTCTCTCAGATACTCGGACACCAGGAAACGAAGCAGATGCTTGTAAACTCAGTGCGGCAGAACCATGTGGCGCATGCGCAGCTGTTTCTGGGCAAAGAGGGAAGTGCGAACCTGGCATTAGCACTGGCTTATGCTACTTACATCAACTGCGAAAACAAGCAGCCCGACGATTCATGTGGAACATGCAGCAGCTGCACTAAAATAAACAAGCTGGTACACCCGGACTTCAACTTTGTGATGCCGGTTACTGCTACTAAAAATGTAGCTGCTAAAGATGCTCTAAGCCAGAAATTCCTGACGCAGTGGCGCGAGTTTGTACTTGCCAGCCCGTACCAGGGCCTGAACGAGTGGATGCAGCACATCGGCGCTGAGAACAAGCAAGGCAATATCTCGAAAGAAGAAAGCCGCCAACTGGTAAAACTGGTTTCTTTAAAAGCATTTGAAGGCGACTACAAGATTGTGCTGATCTGGTTGCCGGAACTGATGCACCCGTTTGCCGCCAATGCCCTGCTGAAATTACTGGAAGAGCCGCCGGCAAAAACGGTGTTCCTGCTGGTGTCGCAGTCTGCGGAGAAGCTGCTGGCAACTATAACATCGCGTACGCAGATAGTGCAGGTGCGTAATTTTACCGAAGAAGAAGTAATAACCTGGCTGCAGCAAAACTATAGCACCGACCAGACCACTGCGTACCAGGTAGCACAGCTGGCCGAAGGCAACCTGAATGCCGCCGCTAACCTACTCTCCGAAGTAAGCTCCGATTATTTCACGTTTTTCAGGGAGTGGCTGCGTAGCTGTTACGGTTACAAGTTTGGCGAACTGATAGATATGAGTGAAGATTTCCAGAAACTGGGTCGTGAGAACCAGAAGAACTTTTTGCTGTATGCGCTTAACCTGTTCCGGAAAGTGATGTTGTATGGCGTTGATGCCAGCCTGATAAAATACCTGCCAGCTGATGAAATGGACTTCGTGCAGAAATTCTCGAAACTGTTTAACCAGCAGAACGGCGCTTTAATGGCCGAAGAACTGAACCAGGCACATTACCACATCGAGCGGAACGCCAACCCTAAAATTGTTTTCGTAGACAGCTCTATACAGATCGCGCATTATTTGCGTGGCAACTATTAAAGATCAATCATGCAGACAGCAACAGAAATAAAAACGATAAACATTGGTACGCGCGGCAGCAAACTGGCGCTTTGGCAGGCAAACACCGTAGCCGACAGGTTACAGGCTGCCGGCTTTGCTACTGAGATCGTCATCATCAGCACTAAAGGTGACCAAGTTCTTGATAAGTCTTTAGATAAAATTGGCTCAAAAGGCGTTTTTACCGAAGAACTGGAAGACCAGCTGCGCGATGGTAGCGTTGATATTGCTGTACACAGCGCCAAAGATGTGCAGTCCACGATACCAGCCGACCTGGAACTGATCGCTTTTATGGAGCGCGAGGTAGTGAACGACGTTATTTTGAGCTTTAACCCTGATTTTAAACTGGAGCGCGATAGCAACGCAACTATAGGTACATCCTCAACACGCCGCCGCGCTCTGCTTAAAAAATACTACCCAAACGTAAAAACCGCCGAATCTCGTGGTAACCTGCAAACCCGCCTGAAGAAGCTGGAAGACGGGCAGTTTGATGCTCTGATGCTGGCTTATGCCGGTGTTTACCGCATGGGCTATGATAACCTGATCGTGCATACGTTTCCGGAAAATGAGTTTGTGCCAGCTGCAGGGCAGGGGAGTGTGGCCGTAGAGTGTGCCCGCAACATGGCTGCCGATCTGAAGGCAGGTATTAAAGCCGCACTGAACCACGAAGAGACCCACCATTGCCTGCTGGCCGAGCGTGCTTTCCTGAGAACAATGGAAGGTGGTTGCAGCATACCATCATTTGCATTGGCCACACTGAAAGATGAAAACACCTTAAGCATACAGGGCGGGTTGGTTAGCTTAGATGGGCAAAAGCACTTATATGAAATTTTCGAAGCCCCGATAACAGAAGCCGAAACTATAGGCGTAAAGCTTGCTGAAACTATACTTGGTCAGGGTGGCGTAGAGATTTTGAAAGAGATCAGAGCTGAAAGAGGCGAGTAACAAGGACTAAGATTTTTAAGATTCAGGGATTTCAGGATTAAGCTGGCCCGGGATTAAAGCAAATTTAGAAGGTTACTTAAGATTTGAAGAGACGCAATATATTGCGTCTCTTTTTTTTGACCAGTAATTAAGGGGATAAATGATGATGTAGTATGATTTTATTTCTCTTTATGCCGCAAGTTTAGCGGCAGCGTAACTTGTGGCTGTGTATGGTAGCAAGTTTTTAACTTGCGTTGCTTTGAAAAAGCAAAACCAACTATAGCTGCAACTATAGAACTATAAATTATAGATTATCTGAACTATAGAGTAGAGTTAACATTTTTCTGATGGCGCAGAAAGCCAGTTACAAGCTGGCGTCATAATAAACCACAAGTTACGCTGCCGCTAAACTTACGGCATGTCTGATGAATCTATTTAATCCCAATTAAACTGCGGCTCAAACATAATCTTACAATCCATTTAATTCTGTAAATCTCAGTTCTGTTTGGATTACAGCGAAAAAATGGGAAACTTCAAGCTTCGGAAAACTATATTAACTATGAGACTACATAAAATACTTTGCGCTATAGTAGCGCTGCTGTTTTTAGTACCCGTAACTGTATCTGCCCAAAAACTAAAAGGTAAAGACCAACTGGTAACTATCAGTACACCTCAGGGCGATATTAAACTGGTGCTTTTTGATGATACTCCGAAGCATAAAGAGAATTTTCTGAAGCTAGCAAAGGAGGGTTTTTACGATGGCACAACCTTCCATAGAGTGATAGACGGCTTTATGATACAGGGCGGCGACCCGAACAGCAAAGACGATAACCCGAACAATGATGGTGCTGGTGGTCCTGGTTACACCGTTCCTGCCGAGATAACTCCAAACCATAAACATGTGCGTGGCGCGGTAGCTGCTGCCAGAATGGGCGACCAGGTAAACCCAATGAAAGAATCGAGCGGATCGCAGTTTTACATAGTTGAGAACCATGACGGCACTCCAATGCTGGACGAAGCCTATACTGTTTTCGGGCAGGTAGTGGATGGACTGGATGTGATAGACAAGATAGCAGAGCAGCCAAAGAACCAGCGCGACCGTCCGCTTACAGATGTTAAAATGAAGGTAACTGTAGAAAGCGTGAAGAAAAAGAAGATCGCCAAAAAGTATAAGTACAACTATAACCAGCCTGCTGCCTAACTATAACTATGAAGCGAATACTGATCACGGGGTCGAACGGACTTTTAGGGCAGAAACTGGCGGAGCTTTTACTTAACCAGCCCGACGTTGAAATACTGGCTACCAGCCGCGGCGAAAATAAACTGGCAACTATACTGCCGCAGGTGCCTTTTGCCTCGCTGGACGTAACTGACAAAGCGCAGGTAGAAACTATAGTTGCAGACTTCAGGCCGACCCACATTATACACACGGCTGCCATGACCAACGTGGACCAGTGCGAAACCGACCGCGAGGGCGCTCTGCTGCTTAACCGTGATGCCGTGCAATTCCTGGTTGATGCCTGCGAGAAATATAATGTGCACCTGATCCATGTGTCTACGGACTTTATATTTGACGGCGAAGACGGACCTTATAGCGAAGATGCAGAAGCTAACCCGGTAAATTTTTATGGCGAAACCAAACGCCTGGCCGAAGAGATAGTAAGGAAAGCCAAATGCAAATGGGCCATACTACGCACTGTACTGGTTTATGGTGTAGCCCACGACTATGGCCGCACCAACATTGTGCTGTGGGTGCGCGATAGTTTGCAGGCCGGTAAAGTTATTAAAGTCGTAGATGATCAGTTCCGGACGCCAACCCTGGCCGAGGATCTGGCGATGGGTTGCTGGCTGGCTGCTAAGCACGATGCCGAAGGTATTTACCACATCTCCGGCTCCGAAATGCTGACCCCTTACGACATGGCCCTGCAGGTAGCCGATTACTTTAACCTCGACAAATCGCTGATTGATAAGGCAGATGGCAATACCTTCACGCAACCGGCAAAGCGCCCGCCTAAAACCGGGTTCATCATCACAAAAGCTAAAAAAGACTTAGGCTATCGTCCGCACTCTTTCGCCGAAGGCATCCGGGTTGTGGCCGAGCAGGCTGCGCAATAGTTGTTTTCAGGTTCGTCCCGGGATAATCGTGTTTGGTCGGTAAAATATTAAAAATATAGAATTTAATATGGCACTCTCGCATGCAATCCCTAAATTGTAAGCTTAAAGTCAGAATACTATACACTTAACAACCTAACTAAACTAATCAACTTCTACCTTTTTTATGAGTGCTAACAAAGAATCCTGGGGCTCACGAGTGGGTCTCATTCTGGCCATGGCCGGTAATGCTGTTGGTCTCGGTAACTTCCTGAGGTTTCCGGTTCAGGCCGTGCAGAATGGCGGTGGCGCATTTATTATTCCTTACCTGGTTTGTTTCCTGGTAATGGGTATTCCGCTTTTATGGATCGAGTGGTCGATTGGTCGCTTCGGTGGCAAATTCGGTCACCATTCTACTCCGTTCATACTTGATACCATGCACCGTCATCGCCTTTGGAAGTACATTGGCGTATTCGGTATCTGGACCAATATTGCAGTAGCGGCTTACTACTGTTACCTGGAGTCGTGGACACTATCGTACATGTTCCACTCGCTTGCCGGTACTTTCAGTGGCATGGACCAGAACGCTGTTTCTGCTTTCTTTAACGAGTACGTTAACCTGGGTGAATCTACATTCGGTATCCCTTATGAACCGATCGTTTTCTTTGTAATTTGCTTGTTGCTTAACACCTGGATATTATCTCAGGGCTTAGCAAAAGGGGTGGAGCGTGTTGCTAAAGTTGGTATGCCGTTGCTGATCTTATTCGGTGCTTTCCTGGCTTATAAAGGCTTTACTATTGTAGCCGGCGAGAACGGTGCGATTAACGATAGCGCAGTAGGCCTAAACTTCCTGTGGACACCAAACTACGAGCAGCTTTGGTCGCCAAGTGTTTGGTTAGCAGCTGCCGGTCAGATCTTCTTTACCCTGTCAGTAGGTATGGGTACGGTGCATTGCTACGCTTCTTATGTTCGCTCTAAAGACGATATTGCCCTTAATGCGATGTCGGCAGGTTGGATGAACGAGTTTGTGGAAGTTGTACTGGGTGGTGCTATCCTAATCCCGATCTCTATCGGTTACCTGGGCATCGACCGTGTAACAGAACTGGTGCAGAGTGGTGGCCTTGGACTTGGTTTCCGTACGTTACCTTACCTGTTTTACCAGTGGGGTGATGTGCTTGGTGCTGTTGCCGGCTTTATGTGGTTTGGTTTGCTGTTCTTTGCCGGTATCACTTCGTCGCTGGCGATGGGTACACCCTGGATCGGCTTCCTGCAGGATGAGTTTAACTGGCGCCGTAAATCAGCAGCCTGGTCATTCGGCCTGATCGTACTGGTGTTGGGTATGCCAACTGTGTTGTTCTTTAACTATGGCGTATTTGATGAATATGACTACTGGGCAGGTACAGTTTCTCTGGTAGTGTTTGCCTTACTCGAGACTATACTGTTTGCCTGGGTATTCGGTATGGATAAAGGCTGGAGAGAGATCAATTCAGGTTCTGACATTAAAGTACCGGGTATTTATCGCTTCATCATCAAATTTGTGACACCACTGTTGTTGCTTTGGGTATTTGTTGGCTCGCTTATCACACCAAAAGGTGGCGACTGGGGAGCTGCTTTAAGTGGCGAATGGATACTGGACGATAGTTCGATCATTAAGAAGCTGATGAACAGTGGCCTGAAACAACAATTGGCTGCCGCTACAGATCCTGCGCAAATTGCCCACCTGGAAGATACGTTGTTCTTTGTGAATGCATCGCGTATACTGTTGGTAACTGTATTCCTGAGCCTTGCGCTGTTGGTATACATTGCGTATAAAAAAAGAGTTAGAGAAGGTAGAATCTAAGAAACCATGAATACATCTGCATTGATCATCATGCTCACAACCTTGCTCCTGGTAACAGGGTTGATGATATATTTTTTCGCGTTGGTGCTTAGAACACCACCGAAACCGGAGCCAGACTCGTATCTGGAGAACGACGATGACCCGGGGCGTCAGCCGATGCTGTAATATATGAGAAAACTAAAGCACTGGATACGTAACTACTTTGGCTTTTCGCAGAGCGAGGTAAACGGTTTCTTGTTGCTGATAACCATAATGGTGCTGCTTACGGCAGCACCATTTCTTTTTTCAAAACTTTATAGTTCGGGCCAAACTATAAGCACCAGCACATCAGATAAAAAGCTGTTGGATAGCCTGGTCGCACAACTGGAAACGGTTCCGGACAACTATAGACGAGGACCAAACGCAGTGCCTGCTGTGCCCCTTCGTGCTTTTAACCCAAACGCATTAACCCTGGATCAATGGCAGGCGTTTGGGGTGCCGAAATACCTGAGCCAGCGTATTTTAAACTATAGGGCTAAGGTTGGAGATCTTACTTATAAAGCAGAACTGGGAAGAATTTATGGCATGCCTGATTCTGTTTTTAAGCGGCTTTACCCATTTATAGATCTTCCAGAAACCAGGCCCGACAACTATAGCCGCAACAGAAGCATCGGTAGCAGCCGGCCACGGCCTACACCTAATTGGGATGCAAAACCCCGCGAAAAGTTTATACTTGCCCCTTTTAACATAAATACTGCCGATACTGCCCAACTAAAGCAGATACGGGGTATTGGTAGTAAATTATCGGCGCGCATAGTGAAGTACCGCGACAGGCTGGGTGGCTTTTATAGTTTGCAGCAGTTAGCTGAAGTGTATGGGCTACAACCTGAAATAATAGACAGCCTCAACAAGTACACCTTTGTAGCCAAAGCGCATGCGCCAAAACCTGTAAACCTGAATACCGCAACGATAGAAGAACTGCGCACCCACCCGTATATGACATCGAACCTGGCCCGCGCTATAGTTGCTTACCGCGAGCAGCACGGGCGGTTTGAGAGCGTGGAAGAGTTGAAAAAGATTAAAATAGTAAAGCCCGAACAGTACGAAAAACTGAAGCCTTACCTGGGAGTGTAAAAGAATACACTCGTGGTGTTGTAACTTGAAGGAATGAGTAAAAGCTTGTCAGGTCACATCTTTTATGAAGATAAAGGAACTGCCTATAACCTGAAACTTAAGCTGTAAAGGAAACTATAGTTAAGCTGATATCTTCTTGAAAATGCTGCGGCCGGTAAAGAACAGACCTGCTAAACTCAGCAGCATCAGCATAGCTTTGCCAGTAAAGTAACCCCAGCCGAATTCGTTTAGCCTGTAGATATCGATAGAGAAAACGATGCTGCCGGTAACTATAAGCAACAGTACAAATACACAAAGTAAAACAAAACGCATAGGTAGAGAAATAGGTCAGGGGAAGCAGAACTTCCCCTGAATTAATTATTTGGTTACAGTTGTAGTTGTTGGCGTGTAGATACCGAACGTTAAACCTGCAATCAGACCATCCAGAAATGAGTGCTCTGTCTTAACAGTGTAATCTGTAGCGCCACCAGCCATTTCAGCAGGGTTAGAAACACCAACCGGAGCAAGACCATAGATCACGTAGTGGTTCATTTTTCTTACTTGCGTGTTGCCCTGTGCACCGTTACCAACTACAGTAGTGTAAGTGTAGCAAGATGTCATCATAGTAGACATCAGCAGGCCAGCAGCCAGCATTTTAAAAGTTCTTTTCATTTGGCTAAAAATTAATAAGGTTTAGACTTCAAATATAGCGAAATAACTATTATTAATAAAAGCCTATAAGGTTGTATTAAACTATTTTCAAAGCTGATGATGTAACCCTATGAAGTAAAAGCTTTGGCCTGTATAAAAGTGTAAAAGAACACAGCATTTGGGTTTTTAGCAACTACCTGCATTTCCTTTTTCACGTTATCAGCCAGTTCTTCATCTGCGTAACCAGCTTCCAGCAATTGGGGCAATCCGCTTAGCAATAGTTCTGTCCAGTAAGCGATCATTTCGGCGCGTTTGGCCGGGTTGCGGCTGTCTAAATGGAAGGTTTTAGGTTCGGTGGTGATGCGCTGGTACCCAACCGACTGCAGCAGGTTGCCCAGCTTGGCTCCTACAAACGGGTCTCCGCTCATGTCGTATTGCAGGTCGTTAAAGCGCATCCAGTATTGTAGCACGCTCGGCGAGTAAGGCTCTACAAAAAAGCTGGAGTTCAGTACTTCGGTAATAACTATAGGACTGCCTGGTTTCAGTACGCGGCGCACTTCCGATAACACTCTTGCCGGGTCCGGTATGTGTTCCAGCACCCAGCACAAAAAAGCACCATCAAACTCAGCCTGCGACGTAAAGCTCATGTCCATAGCGTTTTCCTGCATCAGTTTAAAGCGGTCTTTGGCGTAAGGCACCGTTTCCAGAAATTTCTGCGCCTGTTCTATCTGTTTATCAGAGTAATCGATGCCAGTTAAGAAAAGGTGCGGGAAACGACGAAGCAATATCTCAGATTGAGCACCCACACCACAGCCTACTTCCAAAAGGTTAGTTACCGTAGAGAAGTCAATATCAGAATAGATCTTATTCTCCATGAAGCGGGCCTGTTTGTAAAGGCGTTGCTGCTCTTCTGTGGAGTAGCCATGCAGGTATTTTTCTTCGGATGGGTCTTGCTGTTTGTCTGCCATAGTTTTATATGCTGATAAAATGTAGCTGCTAATTTATACTTAAAAGTATACTTTAGTACAAAACTATAGTTGCCAGACCTTGCAGCGTCCCCGAAAGCTTTCGGAGCAATCCTCCGCTCCTACAAGCGTCTGGGCTAAAGTTTTCACTGTCATTTCGAACGAAGTGATAAATCTATCTCTACTTATAGTTAATGCTTTCTACAGCTGAAACCAGGCCTTTCCTTTCATAGTTGATACCAATCCTGGGAGCTTTACTTACCTATCGTTTCAATCCAGCTTTGGTGCCCTCACGGCCGGGAGGCCCCGTCTTCGGGCATCGCGCTGCTGATTTGAAGCTACCCTCGTGCCTCGGGTTGGCTGCGCCACCGCAACAAATCAAAGGCGCTCAACCCAAAGACTGAGAAGTTTCGCATAGTAACCGCTGAACTATAGTTTAAACCGGTAAGCTCCGACTTTATCGTAGTTGTATTTCTGTAGGGACAGGTCGCGACCTGTCCGCTCTATACCTGCAGCAATAGAACTATAAAGCAATCTATAGTAGTGGCAGAAAGTCCCCCTTTGAAGGGGGCGAAGGGGGATGTTTAACCGTACTAGATCTCTCACGCTGTTCGAGATGACAAAGTAGAAGGCCAAAAGCTCCCCGCCTTAGACTACCGAGAAGTAAGTTCGAAGGTAGCGAGCGTAGCTCTGAGGGGTTAGGGGTTGTTGGACCACGCCAACTATAAAACTATAACCAGCGCCTTTGCCATTTCTGTCCCTATCGGGCCAGTTGAGTCAGGAGACTCAACATTATCAAAAGTCACGAGTCTGGAGACTCGCGCCAGTAATCGAAGAACGTGCAGGTACTAACTATTACCGCTAAACCTGAAACAGAAAGTAGTGCCCACATCTATAGTTGAATCTACAGTGAGCTTGATCTTATGGAAGCGGGCTACAGTTTGCACGATCGGTAAACCCAGGCCGTAGCTTTCGTTATCGGGACCGTGCAGGCGCTTGAAGCGGTTAAAGATGTTAGGCAGATGATCCTGGGCTATTCCAACGCCTGTGTCAGTAACGCATAGTTCGTAGCCTTTACCTTTTGGTGCACCGCTTATCGTTATACTGCCGTTGGGTTTGTTATATTTTATGGCATTGCTTACCACGTTAAACAGCATCGTGAATAGCAGCGAATAGTTGGCTTGTGGCAATGTCCAGTCGTCTTCAAGGTTAAGGTGCAGTTTTATTTCCTTGGCTTCGGCACGATCCGCAATTTCTTCGGCTACTTCGTTGGCCAGCACGGTTAAGTTTACTTCCTCGTTCTTCAGGTATTGCTCGTTCTCGATGCGGGATATCAGTAAAAGCGCCTGTATGATATTTTTTAACCGGTGAAGTGTTTTTTGATTGTCGACTAGCTTTACCAATAGGTGTTCGGGCATTTCGGGGTCGGTGAGCAGGTTCTCCATACGCGTTTGCAGAATAGAGATAGGCGTTAGCAACTCATGTGACACGTTTCCGATAAACTCTTTTTCTTTCTGAAAAGCATCCTGTATCTGGCCCATCATGTCGTTAATGGCGTTGTTCAGGTACAGGAAATCGGAGGTGGTGGTATTTATAGTTTTGGGCGTGAATGTACTTGGGTGTCCGATCTTCTTCAGGCGCCGGACTATAACTATAAGTGGCTGCAGCAGAATCTTGTTAAAAGCCAGGTCGATGAAAACGGTGATCAGGATAACGGCTGCCAGAAAGTACAGCGCATACTGCTGCATGGTGTTTATGCTTTCCTGTATAGTGTCTATACTCCGGCCAATTTCGAGCAGGTAATAGTTGCCGTCTACCTCAAATGTAAGGCTGAGTACGCGGTACTCTACAATCTCGTTCTCAACTTTGCGCAGCGAGTTCTCCACCGTATCCACAACTATAGGCTCGGGTATCTGCTCTATCGAAATAAACTCTTCCTTCAGCAGGTTATAGCTACCGTAAGCGCCTTCGCTGCCTTCGGCTACAAAGTTACCGATGCCCTGGTTGCTGATGATCTCCAGTACGCTGTCCTTTTTCTCGTTCAGGCGCTTATCGGTGTTAACTATTGCCACACGGTGTATAAGCGGCGGAAGTAGAGCTATTAATAGCAATACCACCACGATCTTGGAAATAGCACTGAAAAGGGTGAGTTTGGATTGGAGCCGCATACTATAACGTTAGCCTGTACCCAACACCACGAACCGTTTCGATCCAGTCGGTAGGGGCGTGGGCGGAGAGCTTTTTGCGCAGGTTTTTAATGTGTACGTCTATGTAATTGGAGTCGTAATCGTCTTCCAGTATGTTGCCCCAGATGTGCTCGGTTAGCTGCAGGCGCGTCATGATGCGGTTTTTGTGCAGCAGCATGTAGTGCAGCAGATCAAACTCCTTTTTAGTTAGCGAAATGTTCTGACCATTATAACTCACGGTGCGGGCCGTACTATCAAGCTCAAACCCATGGAATTCATGCACCGATGATTTTACATTAAATTTACGGCGCGATACGGCCTGCATGCGCGCCTGTAGTTCCAGCAACGAGAATGGTTTTGCCAGGTAATCATCAGCTCCTAACCCAAGTCCTTTTACACGGTCTTCCAGTTCGCCGCGGGCAGTAAGTATAATTACAGCTGGCTCATAGTCGGTTTCGCGGGCTTCCTGCAGCAGGTCCAGTCCATCATAATCAGGCAGGCCAAGGTCCAGCAAAATAAAATCGTAACGGTTTACGGCAATACGCTCCGAAGCATCTTCGCCGTTGCAGGCCCAGTCGCATTTATAGTGTTCCTGCTTCAGGAAGTGCATTAACTCGGCAGCCAGGCCGGCTTCATCTTCTACAACCAGTACGTGCATAGTTTATAGGTATAGTTTAGAACGTAAAGCTTGCTTTTAAAGAATAAAAAGATTGTGCCTTCGATTCGTCGCCTTCCAGTTTGTTAACTGGGATAGAATAACGGTAAGTCGGCTCCAGCTCAAAGTTACCTAACATTACCACCAACGGCACATACAGGTCGTAGCTCAGCACCTGGAATTTATGCTTGGTTGTTGTTGTAGTCGTCGTTTTAGGTTCGTTACCCTTGCCCGGCGTAAGCACATCTTCAAACCAGTCGCCGAGTTCTTTTTTGCGCTCTACGGTATAGGTCTCCGAAAACTCCTGCGTACCGCCGGTGATACCAATTTTCGGGTCAAGGCCAACCGGGTTACGACCTTTCCAGATCGGGTTCAGGCCAATGTAGCGCGAGTTCTCGAACTGCACGATCAGGTCATTGCTCTCCCCGAAAAAGTAGCTGGTGGTGAGTGAACTATACAGGTATTTCCAGTCTAAAGTAGTGTTAAGGGAAGCAGCGTTTTCGGTTACAGATTTTACCATCGGGGCATTCTCGCTGAAGAAAAAACGCGAGTAGCTCAGGTTACCGTTCATACGCTTGCTTATCGGGAAACTATAACCTACCGAAACGTCCGTCTCGTCTATGTAATCTTTGGTATCGAAAAGCTGGTAGCTTGTAGCCGATGCCCAGAAACCCGATGCGTGTGCATAGGTTAAGGTAGCAGCAGCATAAGGATATTTGGTGACCGTGTTACGGCCGTAAAAAGATGAGTTGTTGGCAGCTTCTACAGCCACGTTCCAGGATGCTTTGCGGGTAACAGAGTCTTCTGTTGTTTGGGCATGAGCAGAACCAACAAGCGCCCACGCCAGCATAATCCACAAAATGAGTTGGTTTTTCATGATCGTCAACTATAAAAACAGGACTCCCGGCATAACCGGAAGCCCTGCTTTGATTACTGATTTCTTAGTTTTTACCTACTTTAATACCTGCGCCTACTTTAGCACCGGTGTTTACTTTTACAGGGGCAGCAACGCCACCTTTTTTAAGCACTTTTACCGGGCGGCCAGCGCTTGCCGGTCGGCCAGCAGTTACACGTGCAGCACTTTTTACTTTAGCACCGGCTTCTACTTTTGTTGGCTTATCCTGGCGCTTGGCAGTTGCTACTTCTTTTACAGCCTCGCCTGTAGTAGTTACAGTCGCATCTACACCTTTAGCTGTTTCAGAAACAGTTTTGCCGTGTGTGTCCTTCTGCGTTTTTACTTCTTTAGCAGCTTTCTCTTTTTTCTGCTTTGCTTTTTTGTCGCCTTGCTCGGTTTGCGCATCTATAGTTGTAGCAGCATTCGTTTCGGTTTCAACGGCAGCGTCTACAGATGTTTCGGTGGTTGCTTTTGCGTTTGATGCAGCTACTTCGCTGATGGCTTCGCCTTTTGCTTTGCCACCAACAGCTATAGTTTGTGCAAACTGAGATACTTCCTGGCCGTGGTTCTCTGCTTTTGTTTTTGCTTCAGCGCCAGTCTCTACAGTAGTTTCTATAGTTGACTCACCTTCAGCTTTAACTTTATCCTTTTTCTCTTTTGTCTCTGATTTTTTCTCCTTCAGTTCTTTCTGAGCTTTCTTCTCAGCTTTTTCCTGCTGCTTTTTTGCTTTGGCTTGTGCCTTTGCTTCGGCCTTGGCAGTTGCATCTGCTTTTGTTGCTACTTCGCTTACCAGCGCACCTTTTGTAGTTGACTCAGTAGTGGTAGCAGAAGTTGCGGTTCCGCTTACGGTAGCACCATGTGTATCGGCTTTTACTTTACCGTTTCCTTTTGTAGTTGATTTAACATCAGTTGAAGAAGTTTGGGCAAATGTAGTTGCTGCACTTAGAACAGCTATGGCTACTAGAGTTAATTTTTTCATTTTCGTTTTGTCGTTTTAATAAGATTATGTGTCAAAACTATAATGTCAAGATGAAGACAAAATGAAGAAATGCTTTTTTTGAAAATTTTTTAAAATATCTTTTTCGGAAAGACTCAATGCCTAACAAAATTCAGAGATAAACATTCCTTTTAATAGCTGTAGAGGCCATTTCTATTGTTGATCGAACATCAGAGAATAAAAAAAGGCATCTGAAATTATTTAAAAAAAATTTCTCGGAAGCTGTAGCTATAGTTAGTTAAGCGGTTTGGTAAGGTCGAAATCTGCCTGGTAACGCATTTTACCATCACGCTTTAAAATGTAGCTGAATATTTTTCCGTCAGGGCTAATGGCCATGGTCCATTCGTTGGTAGCGGCGGCAGGTATTAATTCCGCCGTGTAAGTGTCAGCAGGAAAACGTTGTTGCAATGCATCAGGCGCCTGGGTAGATATACCGCCATACATCGTGATCTCATCCGGGGTGCCGTCTTCGTGGCGATGATCGTGTTTCAGTTGAAGGCCTTCGGGCAAGCGGGTAAGTACCCAGGTGCGCGAGCGGTCTTCGCCCACAGAGAACGGAATACGGGTTTCTGTATCTGAGCAGGTTTGCACGTGCATTACAAGCGCTTTGCCAGCAAAAGGATCGGTGCCATCAGAAGGAAATATAGTTGTACCCGCATAAGATTTGACGCAGTGTGCAGCCAGTAAACCCTGAAAAGTTTCAGCTGAAGATGAAGCAGGAGTTTTAGAAGTTCCGCAACCGGCAAGCAGGGCTATTGATAACAGGAGTATGATGAATCGGCTCATAAGTAGGTTATAAAGCACAGATGAATTGAAGGCAAATTAGTTAATTGTTTTGGATCGGGAAAAGCCTTTTGTGGAATGTAGTTTTTAAAACTACAGTAAGATAGCAGTGCAAGGTTAGAGTTGCTGACTTTAAGAAAGGGCCATTGTTGGTGTTTTCATAATAGCCGTCAAGCTAAAAGGAATAAAATGCTGTTTCGGACATCTGTGTCCGGAACTGTAACTGCTGCGGACATCCTTGTCCGCATAAATGGAAGGATGATCTACGGGGACTTGGAAGTCCCCGGCAGAGTGCTTTCGGACTCGGAAGTCCGAAAGAGCATTAAAATGTAGTTTTGATCTATAGTTGGGGCAGATAAAGGAAACTATAGTTGCGCGATCTTTTCGGCAGCTTTGGCTACTACCAGTTTTTCAGATCTGAAAGCAAGTAGTTGTTGGGCCTGGTTAATCTCTACCCAGCGGGCTTCGTTCACTTCCCAGTCGTGGTCTTGTATGTTGCCGGAACTATAGCGGAGCAGGAAGAAGTAAACGAACTTATGAAAGCGCACGCGCTGGCTGCCTTTGTTACCGACATACCAGTATTCAATCTTGTCGAGCTGCTCCAGTAATTCAGTGGTAAGCCCGGCTTCTTCCTGCACTTCGCGCAGGGCGGTTACTTCGGGTGTTTCGCCGGGGTCTACAATGCCTTTCGGTAATTGCCAGCGGTTATCTTTGCCCACTGCAATCAGAGCCACATCTATAGTTGTCCCCGTTTTGCGGTAAGCAACACCACCCGCCGAAACCTGGTCTACAACAGGTAGTTTGGGTTTGCCATCGGTTGGGGCCGCTGCTTTTTCTGTCACAATTATAAACCGGCGTTACTGCTATCAGGAAGTTGCTTCTTTTGTTCGCTAAGCCACTGCAGGCTTGGGTTATAGGCCATATCGTGCACACCATAATACAACACCAGGTCCACTACACCAGACTTTTTAGTGTACATTACCTTTGGGTCTTTCGGGCCGAAATATTTACTGGGGCCATCGCTCACCATTTCTTTCGGCACTTCCTTGTTTATCACCAGCGAATCCATTTGCCACTGCGGTATCTGGTCTGCCGAATCGACAAGCATGTTAAAAGCACGCACCGAATGATCTGGCGGTACGAGTACATCTATAGTTCCGTGGGCTAAAAATACGGGCACACCTTTGGCATTTTGCAGGTAAGAGCTCGGGCTGCGTTCCAGGCATTCTGCAGCTGCATCGGTGCCGGGTATTGGTTCGCCGCCGCAGGCTGTAACTATATGGCGGTTATAGTCGCGGTGCGGGTAGTTCTGGCTGAATTTATACCAATCAACCAAATTAAAAACAGGTACCCAGGCCACTACGCCAGCCCAGATATTCGGGTGCTTACCGGCTGCCACCAACGCCGTCATAGCTCCACCCGACGAACCCACAATATAGATTCTGGATGGGTCGATGTTGGCGCTGCCTTTTGCGAAATTCACGGCATCTACAATATCCTGAATGGCCACATCGGATGCCATGGCATCGGGGTGTTTAAAGGCGCCGCGGTAATTTGGTTGTATAAAAACCCAGTCGTTTAGTTTGGCCCAGATGGCATACGGTATGCTTACCACCTGCAAATACTCACTGCTCCAACTGTGCAGCACTACCAGTAAGGGTTTCTTTTCTGATGATCCTGAATCGTAAAATAAGGCAGGTTGTTTTTTAGCGTCGACGGTTGAGGTGATGGAGATTTTTTCTATCTCCGGGATCTTTTTCTTCCAATCGGCCAGGCTTTCGTCGGCTACTTTACCGGGGTATTGTTTGGTGGTGGTGTATTGGGTAAGGCGGTCGCCTTTGTGGTATATTTTTTTGTTTTTGTTCTTGTTGCAGGCAGTAGCAAATACCAGTAGCAAAATAACAAACAGGCAATGTATAATTTTAGACTTGTGCCAGGTCAGGGTGTGCATGTAGCAGGCTGTAACTTTAAAAGGAGATTAGTTAAAACTGATTTTAGAACGATTTGTTGCGTAATTGCAGGCAGGTACTTTAAAAATATCTGCAAAGCTATACTTCTTTTTAAAATTACAGCACGCTGAACGATAAACCTGCGTTACCAACTATAGCCAAAAGCTGCTAACTTGCCTGTTACCTTACTGTATTTATAGTTGATGAAAAACATCCTGAAGAACTACCGACGCAGGCTCCTGAACCTGAGCTCCGGCAACAAAGCCTTGCTGTTGCTGCGCCTGCAAAAGGAGCTGCACTTGGATGTGGAGTCGCTGGATTTTATAGTTGGGTCACCGGCTTTTTCTATAGTTGAGAAACTGGTATCAGGAGCTAAGAAAATAATTTTAAGCCCCGTTGCCGACAGCCGCTACGAGCCTGTTGCTGCCGTTAGCAAACGCCTGCGCTACATAAAACGCCGTTCCGACATGATTCTGGAAGAGCGCGGCAGCGAAGAACTATACATTGGCTGGCCATTTGTGCATGGCATGTTTGCTGATGGCACCGTGGTGCGTTGTCCGCTTTTTTTATTCCCGGTAGCGTTGCAGGTAAATGCTGCCCAGGAGTGGGAAGTAGTACAAAGCACCACCCAGCCACCGCGTTTTAACCAGAGCTTTTTACTAGCCTACGCACACTATAACAACACACTTTTAGCAGAGAATTTACTGGAACTGGATGTCAGCACGTTGCCCACGCATCCGCTTGAATTCCGGACGCAGGTTTACGAACTATTGAAGACAGAGCAACTGGCCATACACGCCAGTCGGGAATTTTTTGCGGATAAACTGAAGCCTTTCCGGGATTATAAAAAAGCAGAATACGAAGCCGATCTGAAACCTGGGCAATTATTCCTGGAGCCGGAAGCTGTGCTGGGAATTTACCCGCAGGCCGCGTCGTATTTGTTAGCCGATTACGATGCCTTGCTGGAGCGCGACGACCTGCAGACGATGGAGGACCTGTTTGTATCTCCTGAAACTCCGACGCAGGCCACGCAGGCGCAGCATACGTTTACGGTTTTTAAAATGGATGCCTCGCAGGAAGCCGCCTTGCAGCAGGTAAAACAAGGAAGATCTGTAGTGGTGCAGGGACCGCCGGGTACCGGTAAATCGCAACTCATTTGTAACCTGGTTTCGGATTTTACAGCGCGTGGCAAAAAGGTATTGGTGGTAAGCCAGAAACGCGCCGCGCTGGATGTGGTACACAAACGTTTGTCCGGGGAAGGGCTGGGTGTATTTGCTGCGCTGGTGCACGATATCAACGCCGACCGCAAAAGCATTTTCCAGCAACTGCAACTACAGATAGACCAACTGCCGGAATATAAAAAGCAAAACCTGGCACTCAATAGCATCTACACCGATCGTACTTTCCTGGAAGTGAGCCGTGGCATAAACCGTTGCATCGAAAAACTAGAGCAATTTAAAGCTGCGCTTTTTAGTATAGGTCTTTGTGGCTGGTCTGCTAAGGAACTATACCTGCGCAGCAATTTACAGCACCCGCATATTTCACTGTCAGCAAACTATAAATTCTTTACCGCAACTATAGTAGCCGAGTTTTTGCCGCGCCTGCGCCAGTTTCTGCACCAGGCTATCGTTTATGATCATCAGGATTTCACATGGAAAAACAGGCATAGCTTTAAAAACTATGGTTGGCCGCAACGCCAGGAACTGGAACAAACTATAAACCAACTGCCGGAGCAACATGCGGCTTTACAGCAAAAAGTAAGTGTACTAAGCGGCTTTAGTTTTGGGCTGGACGATCTGGAAAAGTATAAACTGGCGCTCCCCACTATAACCGAAATTCAAGGGCTTTTGGACCAGGAGAATGTACCAGAAACGTTGCAAAATCTTCTGAAAAGCAACTCCAAAGAAATAACCCAACAAGTACAGCAACTAAAAGAACTATACCTGGTTTGCCCTGCCCCGGATGCTGCTTTACCTGCCGCGGATCTGCCAACTATAAAACAGGCTATAGTTACGTTTGAGCAACAGCAGGACAACTTTTTTAAAACGATAAGCTGGGCTTTTTCATCAGATAAAAAAGTACTGAAAAAGGCACTTGCAAACTATAAGCTGGAGCTGAACGAAGCCGGAGTAGGGGAGCTGCAACGCAGAATAGCATTACGCGAGCAAGCTGAAAACCTGATGCAATCCATCAACCAAACTATAGTTACTAATTTTAAAATCGAAGCTTATCCGAACCGGGTTATAGAGCAAGTAGCAACTATAGAAAAAGCCCTGCAGGCACAGAAACTACTCAAAAAACTGCACCGCGAAAAAGTACTGCACGAGAAGCTGCTGCTTACTATAGACCTGCCACAACACCTGCAAACGGTAACGCAAACTATAGCCGAACTGCAGGCAAACTATAGTCACTGGCTGAAATGGCTGACCGGATTACAGGTAAAGCAGTTGCTTGCTGATTGTAACTATAAAACCGCCTTACTGAAAGACCTTTTGGAGCATTTTGAGCAGCTGGTAGCGCACGATGCGCTGGTAGCAGACTTTACAGATGCTGAACGTGAAGTAGCTTACCAATTACTATCCCAAACTATAGTTTCGGCTACCCAAGGCGAGCAACTTTTTCTGAACAGCTTGTACCTGGACTGGCTCCATGAGATAGAAAACCAGCACCCGGAACTACGCATGGCATCGAGCGGCGAACTGGAAAACCTGGAACTGGAACTGCAGCACTTACTGAACGAAAAACAGCGCCTGAGCCAGGAAATTGTGCTGTCGAAGTTGCGGGAACAGACCTATGCCGATATGGAATTTAACCGGTTGGGTAATGCGGTAACCTACCGCAGGTTGCAGGCGCAGGTTAGTAAAAAACGCAGCCTTTACCCGATCCGGAAGTTATTTTCGCTGTTCCAGGATGAGATACTGAGCCTGGTGCCGTGCTGGCTGGCTTCCCCGGAAACAGTGTCGGCAGTGCTGCCGCTGGAGCGCTGTTTTGATGTGGTGATCTTTGATGAGGCATCGCAATGTTTTGCAGAAACAGGTATACCCGCTATGCTGCGCGGCGCACAGGTAGTAGTAGCCGGCGATGAGCAGCAGCTCAAACCGTCAGACCTGTACCGTGCCCGCTGGAGCGATGCCACCGATGAAGAAGCGGAAGAACTGTCTGCCGAATCGTTGTTGCAGTTGTGTAGTTTGTATTTGCCGCAAACCATGCTTACGCAGCATTACCGCAGTCATTTTCCGGAACTGATCGAGTTTTCGAACCAGCATTTCTACCGCAGCAAACTTGAGCTGATACCTGACCTGAAGGAAATAAACACAGCTAAACCTGCCATAGAATACCTGAAAATTAACGGCCTGTGGGAGCAAAACAGCAACCTGCCGGAAGCTGAAAAAGTAGTGGAATTGATATTGGATCTGCTACAAAAAGGGCAGCAGGATGTTGGCGTGATCACGTTTAACTATAACCAGCAAATGCTGGTGCAAGACCTGCTGGAAGAGCGCGCGCAACAACAGACTATAATGCTTCCGCCAACTGTGCTGGTAAAAAATATCGAGAACATGCAGGGCGATGAAAAGGATGTGATCATACTTTCGGTGGGATATGCGCCGGATGAAAAAGGTAGATTTGCCATGCAGTTTGGTAGCCTGAACCAGGCCGGCGGCGAGAACAGGTTGAACGTTGCGGTTACGCGGGCCAAGCGCAAAATTATAGTTGTAGCCAGTATAATCCCGGAGCAACTGCACGTAGAGTATACCCAGCACCATGGCCCGAAACTACTGAAACAATACCTGCACTATGCGCGGCAAGTGAGCCAGGGCAACTTCAGCTATCAGCCAAAACTACAGCCTATGCCAACCCAGGTTCCGTTGCTGAAAGAACAACTGGTACAGGCAATTCCGGCTCTGCAGCCACGGGTGCCATTCGCGGACCTAACCTTAACCAACAACCACAACTATACAGCAGCTATTCTTACTGACGATGACCTGTACTATAGTCATGTGTCGGTCAGGCATTCGCATGCCGATGTGCCGCAGCTATTGCAGCAACGCCATTGGCCTTATCAAAAAGTGTATAGTCGCCAGTTCTGGGAAAATCAATCCAACGTATTTATCCGGATGCAGCAGCTCGGCTTAAGCTTATCTTAAATGCTTTGCAGGTCAACAGGAAGGAAGCGATAGTTAAATGTGTAGCCCTGCGGATTGATCTTAAAATTGATCTCGAATTTCTGCCTGATTGGCTTACCATCTAACGTAGCTGGCTCCAGCAGCGGCAGATTCTTTAATTCGCGGGCCATAGCAGCTACAACACGTTCATTAAAAGCATTTTTATAACTCAGGTTGCTGATGCGGCCGTTCTCATTTACCTCACCTTCAAAGGTTACCTCGCTGTTATACAGTTTCAGGTTTACACCACTCAACGACTTCGAGATTCTACGGCCTATTTCTTTACTGAAGGCATCCAGGCCATTTCGGTAGTGTGCACCTATTACTAAACCATGCTTTAAAGTTGAGCCGCAGGGTTCAGAGGATATGAAAAACTGCTCGATGTTCAGGAATGGAAACGCCTTGTTATCGAACCACACAATTCTCGATTCATCAGTATAGGCTCCGGTTACGCCATTTCCTTTCTTAAACTGGCCGTCTTTAAACTTCTCGCTCAGGTAAACAACTTTCGTTCTGTCGAGCGGGTTAACGGAGCGCCACGTTCCCTCTGGTTTTCCGTTTAGTAGCTCGCCGCTCCAGGTTAGTATGCTTGCCGTAACTTCGTATTTGCCATTGCCATTTGTTACTGTTTGTTTCCCGGTTTCATCCCAGGCCTCTTGTATCAGCAGCTCGCCATCTTTTACAGTGAATTTTAGCTTCGGATCTCCGCTCTCGTAAAACACCCTCCAGTCTCCGGTAAATTTGTTGTCCGTAAAACTACCTGCAGCGCGTAACTTTCCGTTAGGATAGTAGAACTCGAAGGGTCCGGTTTTTAAACCAGCTGTTGTATAAGCACCGCGCCCAAGCACCTGCTCCGGGTTGGTGGGGCTAACATCGGTAAAGTTGCCGTAAAAAATTTTCTGCTGATAGTTGTAGCGCGATTGGCGTGTTATCTCAGCACAGTTGCTTTCGGTGATCAGGTAGTTGCTGTTCATCGGGATGTGCACGCTGTCGCGGTCGATGTGTTTTATCTGGATATTACGCGGCACACGTTGCTGTGCCTGAACCCCGAAATGAACGATAACAAATAAAAAGGGTGTAAGTAAAGCTGTTTTCAAAAGGATATAGTTTATAGTTTTGGATAAACAAATAAAGTAAATATACAGCTAATGTTATATTTATTTGACCTGATTTATTCAACTTAGCTGTCACTTTACTTGCCATTACTCTCCATGCTCATAAAACTTTTTACGCTTTATGTTTACCTGCAATCTGCGCTTTGTGGCTGCGGACCCGACAGGCGTAACAGCGATTTCGAACGGCTCCGGAAAGAGTATAAAGTAACTATAGATAAGATTGGGCAACTGGATATCCGGATAAAAGAAAGCTCCGGGCTTGCCCGCGCCACCGACTCTATTTTTATAACGCACCCCGATGGCGGTTCGGCACCCGAACTATACCTGGCTAACCTGAAAGGCGAGTTGCTGCAAACGATATCACTACCTATAGCTAATAAAGATTGGGAAGACCTGGCCCAGGATGAAAATGGCAATTTGTACATCGGGGATTTCGGGAATAACGCCAACCAGCGTCGTGACCTGAAGATCTATAGTTTAGATGGAGCTAGCAAAAAGGTAACTGATACGATCGCCTTCAGTTTTGCAGACCAGGCTGAGTTTCCGCCGCCACGCCACCGTCAGCACTACGACCTCGAAGCCTTTTTTTACAGTAACGATTCACTCTACTTATTTACCAAAAGCAGGGCTTCCAAAAGTATCACGCAACTATACAAACTGCCTGTTTCAGGTGCTGAACAAACTATAGTTCCTTCCGGAAAAATAAGGGTAAAGTCTCCGGTCACAGCGGCTGATATTGCGGCTGAATCTAACCTGTTTGCATTGCTGGGCTATGGTCGTTTGTACTTGTTTAAACCCGACGGAGAAACTATAAGCTTTAATGGGAAACGCTATTGCTTACCGGTTGGCAGAACCGGGCAGGCCGAAGCAGTACTTTTTATCTCACAGGAACAACTGTTGATCACCAACGAAAAAGGCAAACTATATTTAATAACGATCCGACCTAAAAAAACTGCAACCGATTAACTATAGCTAACAGTTCTTCATCCTGAAAAGCAACTGTACCGTACCTATAGCTAAAGAACAAAATCAGATACTTATGCAGCAGACGATATTAGTTACCGGAGCTACAGGCACGGTGGGCAGAGAGGTGGTAAAGCAACTTTCGATGCTCGACGGGATACGGGTTAGGGCAGGAGTGCATTCCGTGATAAAAGGTGAAAACCTGCGCCGGCTACCCGATGTGGAAGTAGTGGAAATGGAATTTACAGATCCCGATTCGCTACACGCCGCCTTTACACATGCCGATAAAGTTTTCCTGGTTACGCCCTTTTCTGAGGGCCAGGTGGAGATGGCTAAAAAGCTGATTGACGAAGCAAAGAAACGAGGCGTAAAGCACATTGTGAAATTGTCGGCGATAGGAGCCGGAGACGAAAATGCGATTCAACTCTGCCGCTGGCACCGCGACATAGAACAATACATAGAGCAAAGTGGGATACCCTATACCTTTCTGCGGGCCGCCTCTTTTATGCAGAATTTCGAGAACTATAGTTCGCCAACTATAAAATCGGAAGGAAAGATCTACATGCCGACCGGCGACGGAAAAGTAGCCTACATAGATGCCCGCGACATAGCCGCCGTAGCTATAGCTGTGCTAACAAACGATGGCCACGAGAACAAGATCTACGACCTTACCGGTCCGGAAGCGATATCGGTGAGCGAAGTTGCGGATACGATAAGTCTGGTAACAGGCAGGCAGGTAGATTTTGTGGATGTGCCCGAGGAGGATGCGCGTAAAAGTATGCAGCAACAACAAACTCCCGACTGGATGATAAACTCGCTGCTGGAACTATACGGGCAGCATCGTGCCGGCAAATCAGCAGAGGTAAACAGCAGTGTAGAAGAACTTACAGGCCACAAGCCACACACATTCCGGCAGTTTGTAAAAGAGTATAAAGAGTGTTTTGTGTAAGTGCTACCATCAGAAAAGAACACACATAAAAAAGCCACTCCCTAGTTCAGGAGTGGCTTTTTCTATCGTTTAAAAATCAGTACTGATTAATAGTCAGTTTCCGGATTACGGTAACGGTCGCTGCGGCGTGTCTCAAAACGATCGCTGTCGTGACTCTGGCTGCGGCCTTGCTGTCCGCTGCTGCCATAACCACTAATGTTATCGCGTGAGCCGGAGCCACGGTTATCACTGTAGTAAGAGGTGTTGCTATCCATAGAACCATAACGGCTCTGGTCGCCGCTACGGCCACCTTGCTCATAGCCACCTTCTCTGTAACCGCCCTGGCTGCTTCTGCCCTGCGATGAGCCATAGCCACCGTGGCTTGAGCTGCCTGAACCGTAACCACCGCTCATGCCGCGGCTATAGTTGCTGTCGCCGTAGCCTCCCTGGCTGCCATAGCTACCCTGCGAGCTTCCGCGCGAAGAGCCATAACCACCTTGCCCGTAATCGCTCTGAGAGCCACTACGACCTGAAGATGAACCATAACCACCCTGGCCATAGTTGCCACCCTGTGAGCCTTGGCGTGAAGAACGGTACTCATCGTTATAAGAACCGCCTCTTGAGCCATAACCACCTTGTGAGCCATAGCCGCCCTGCATAGAGCTCTGAGAATCCCAGCCTCTCTGCGAGCCACGGTCATCTCTGTCGTACTCGCTCATGCCTCTTGATGAACCATAGCCCATAGAGCCATAGCGATCTGAATCGCGATCGTGTGAGCCATAACCACCCTGCATACCAGATCTGGAAGAACCTGAACCTGTCATGCTGGAACCATAGCCACTCTGTCCGCTGCCATAGCCACCCTGCGATGAACCATAACGGCCGCTCTGCGAGCCATAGTCGCCTTGTGAGCTACCACGACCTGATGATGAGCCATAGTTGCCTTGCGAAGATGAACGATAGTCTGAATCACGGTCGGAACTATAAGTGCCTTGTGATGAGCCGTAACCGCCCTGGCCGCTTCTTTGTCCCTGAGATGAGCCATAACCACCCTGGTTGCCCATTCCGGAAGAACTCTGTCCGCCGAAGCTGCTCTGGCCACCGTATCCGCCCTGCGATGATGAACCATAGTTAGAACGGCTTTCGCCTCTTGTAGCATTGTAGCTGCCCATGCCGCCCTGGTCGTTCATTACACCATAGCCGCCCTGCTCGTCGCCTTCTCTGTCGGAGTAGCCGCCTTGTGCGCCGCTATAGCTGCCATAAGAACCCTGCGAATATGTATCCTGACTTCTTACACGGTTACCTTCCATGCCGCCCTGGTTGCCATAGTTGTAGCCACCCTGGCTGCCCCAGTTCTCAGAACCTGAGCCACGCTGCGAACCATAGTTGCCCTGAGAAGATGAACCATAACCACCATGGCTACCATAGCCGCCCTGCTGCGAGCTTCCGCCACGCTGCTGCGAACCATAATCGCCCTGGTAACCATAGCCGCCCTGGCCGCCATAGTTGCCGTGCTGCGAACCGTAGCCATAACCACCCTGCGAACCATAACCGCTTTGCTGGCCACTCTGCGAACCATAGTTACCCTGGTTGCCATAGTTGCCCTGCGATGATGATCCGAAGTCGCCTTCGTAACCATAGTTGCTATTGCCACCCTGCTGCTGCGAGCTGCCGGTGCTCATAGAACCATAGCCGCCCATACCAGATTCGCCTGATTGGCTTGAGCCAGATGTAGATGGACCTGAAGTGGAGCTTTTACCTGATTTTGAAGAAGTAGACTTGGCTTTGGTGCCTGTAGTTGATTTAGCTTTAGCAGATGTAGAACCGGAACCGGTTGAAGTTGATTTGCTGCTTTTGCCTGAAGAGGTTGATTGTGATGGAAGATTGGAGCCTGATAAGCTTGAACCGGAAGAGCCTGAGCCTGACTTAGCACTTGATCCTGAACCCGATCTGGAACTTGATCCTGATGATCCCATTCCTGATCCTGAACTTAATCCTGAGTTACCTGAGCTGCTGCCCATTCCTGTATTGTTACCCATCGATGATGAGTCTGAAGATCCTGATGTGCTACCCGACGACATGTTGCCGGATGATTGATTTTTCTCGTTGTCTTTCATAGTTAAAATCTCCTGGATTTATATAGTTAAAAAAATAGGAACGTTTTAAGCAGATGCTGGAGCAGTGTTACTTTTCCGGCATCGGCTTTGGTGTTTGTTAAACCTTATAAGTAAGTAATGTTAACTACTCATTTTAGTGTAACAGAACGTTTTAGCTATACGAGCTTGGTGTAACATGGTTATTGCTATATGGCAATAGAAGCAACCGAAATAGGCTTTTAAACAGAAATAGGCTAGGGTTAAGAGCAACTATAGGAGAGAAGGCGCAACTGCTTTTTTGAAAATATTTTAAAAATAAATTAACTGAATATCGCAGGTATTTGCCAGTGTTTGTTACCTTTACGCCAATTAATTAAATTCATTATCATGCAAACAGGTAAAGTAAAATTCTTTAACGTATCAAAAGGTTTCGGATTCATCATCGCTGACGATACAAATCAGGAAATCTTCGTTCATCAGACAGGCTTAACTCACGAGATCCGTGAGAACGACCGTGTGTCTTATGAAGTTAAAGACGGAAAAAAAGGATTGAATGCTATTAACGTAGAGAGAATCTAAGTTAGAAAATATATAAGCCTTCGGGCTCATTCATCTATTTTAGCCCGCTCAGGAAACTGAGCGGGTTTTTTATTGGACATTCTTTTTTTCGCGGTTGTTTTCTTCGCCTTTTTCCAGCCCTTCCTGAATCAGCTCGTTTGCTTCCTCGTGGTCTTCGGGTTCAGCTACCGGCACATCCTGTTCTTCTTCGCGCTCCGGTTCATAGTTAAGCGTTATAATTATCGGGAAGTGGTCAGAGCCAAATTTTTCGAGACGGCGAAGGCCCAGTAGCCTGAAAGCAGGATCGTAAAATACGTGATCCAAGGGATATCGGAACAGCGGAATGTATGCGTTGTAAGTGTTGAAAAATCCACGGCCAACACGTGGGTCCAGCAGGCCGCTTATCTGCTTAAACAGTTTTGTGGTCCTGGACCAGGCCACGTCGTTCAGGTCGCCGGCTACTACCGATGGTACCTTGGTTTTCTTCACCATTTTAGCTACCAGCAACAGTTCTGCTTCACGGGTCTCGGTATCTTTCATCAGGCGCGGCGGCTGTGGGTGCACGGTATACAAGTCAAACTTATCACCGCTCTCTAATTCTACTACGGTGTAAAAAGAGGGGATGCCATCTTCCACCAAAAAGCGCACTTCACTGTTCGAGAGTTTCAGTTTGCTGAACAGCATCATGCCGTATGTATTGTCCAGCAGTTTCTTTATACTATACGGGTAGCGCTCATCAAACTCTTTTCTAACGCTCTCGTGCCAGGCTTCATCGGGTTCGTTCATCACCAGAATATCCGGATGCTCTTTTAGTGCCAGTTTCAGAAACTCCTGATGCTTTTTATTTACCATGCGCACATTCGCGATCATCATAGTAAAGGCATTGGCAGGTTTTTTCTTTTCAGAGCGGAGAGCTTCAACGCGGGCAAGCGGCGTAAAAAAATAGATGTACCTTACCTCGTTCAGGATGGCGATAACCCACAAAGCGATCATTGCGATCTCGGAGGTGGTCCAGGTGGCGTATTGTAAACTATAGGCTGCAACTATAACCGTTAATATCACGGCTATATGCAACCTCGGGAAGTCCATTACTCTAACCCACCACCACGGAACTTTCAGGAAGGGCAGAAAAGAAAATAAAGTGAACGTGAATCCAAGTATTATAAGGGTAAGCTCCATTGCTGCGTAGGTTTTTCGTGCTTTTTATAGATAAACTATAGTATTGTGAGGTATACTACGCAGCAAGTGCAATTTTGATTAAATCATAAAAACAAAGTCCCCGGTACAGGCCAATGCTGCACCGGGGACTTTCTGAAACTATAAACTAATTTTACTTGGTAGCTACTCTTATACCTACGGCCTGTATGTGTGGCAGCGGGTCGCGGCGCATGTACTGCGTTACTTTAAGTTTGTAAGTACCAGCCTTCGGAAAGGTGATATCACTCAGTATAACCTGCTGCAGATCAAACGTGTCCGATGATCCTTTGCCAAGCGGCTTGCCTGTTTTAGCATCCATCAGCAGTATTTCGTGTAGCTTTTTGGATAACTGTTTTCCATCTGGCCCGATGAGCTCGTGCTGCAGGTACAGGTTATAAAAATCGTACTCCAGGTTATAGCGCAGGTTCACGAAAACGTTATGCTTCTGTGTCGTGTCTTTTACCTCAAACTCAAATACAGGCGCGTTATCTATAGCCCAGTTATTTTCCGGCAGATCGATGTTTTGCTCATAAACACGCCCCGGGTCGCAGGAGGAGAGCAGCAATAAAAAAGCTGCTGCCCAGCATACAAGGGTTTTATACATTGGCGTCTGGTTTATTCTGATCCGGTCTTTTACCCCGGAACGGCTTTCTGGAACGATGCTTTTTAGGATGCTGGCCTTCCTGCCCCGGTTGCTGTGCCTGCGCCTGTGGCGGTCTTTCACCGCCTTCGCGTGGTGCTCTTGGCTCACGGTTTGGTTTTGGCCGGTTATCACGTTCGCCACGAATACCTTCCCGCTCTTTGCGCTCGCCACGTTCACGCTCGCCACGTTCACGGTTGCCACGTTCGCGGTTTGCCTGTTCAGGGCGGTTGCCTTCGCGTGGTGCTCTTGGCTCACGGTTATCGCGTTCAGCGCGCGGCTCCCGGTTTTCAGGGGCACCTTCGCGGGTACGGTTTCGGTTATCCGGGCGTGGGCTGCGGTTGCGGCGTTGTTCGCCTTCGCGTGGCTCCATTTCCGATCTCGGCTTTCTTTCGGGGCCCTGCATCGGAGCAGCTTCTGCTACTGCAGTTTCGCCAAATGCGCCTTTCTTTTTCTTCTTCTTTTTCTTTTTGGCCTTATACTTATCGTCGAGTCGTTCCAGGTTACCTTCTACCTGCGCTACAAACTCGTTCTGTTTCGGCTCTTCTACTACTTCTTTCGTGAGCGAGTCTACGGCTATACCTTTGGCATTCAGGTCCAGTATTTCCTGCACACGTGCTACCGGCACCGGGTACCAGTTATTGTCCCCTTTAAACCCAAACCACATCATCTTTTTAAAGATATCAGTCTTCTGCAGAAAGGCTTCTCCGTTTTGTGTCTGCAAGGAGCGGTTTACAGTCGGGATATCCTTCAGCGCTTCCATGTAGGTTTCCAGCTCATAGTTCAGGCAGCACTTCAGGCGGCCACACTGCCCCGAAAGTTTACTTGGGTTAAGCGAAAGGTTCTGGTAACGCGCTGCTGTAGTTGATACGCTTTTAAAATCGGTAAGCCAGGTAGAGCAGCATAGTTCGCGGCCACACGAGCCAATGCCACCTAAGCGGCCAGCCTCGTGGCGGAGGCTTATCTGGCGCATCTCGATACGCACTTTAAACTCTTCAGCCAGCTTTTTGATCAGATCCCTGAAGTCAACGCGGTCGTCGGCAGAGTAGTAGAAAGTCGCCTTGCTTCGGTCAGCCTGGTACTCCACATCCGATAGTTTCATGCGCAGATGCAGCTGCTGAATTATCTCGCGCGAGCGGTACATGGCACCACCTTCCAGGTCACGGACTTCGTTGAATTTCTCCATGTCCTGCTCGGTGGCAATGCGGTAAATGCTGCGGATCTCTTCGTTGTTGTCAACTTTCTTCTTCAGCATCTGCAGGCGTACGAGCTCACCTTTAAGCGACACAAACCCAATGTGATGACCGTTTGGTACATCTACTACCACGGCATCGCCAGTAGTTAAATCTAATCTGTTGGTATTACGATAGAAGTCCTTGCGGCCTCCCTTAAATCTTATCTCTACGATGTCAAACTCCTCAAACGAAACGGGAATTTCCATATCGCTGAGCCAGTCGAACACGTTCAAACGGTTACAGCCTCCTGTGCTGCAGCCGCCGTTGCTTTTGCAGCCACCAACAACCTCTGTGCCGTCAGCACTGGTTTTTTTGGTACCGCATCCGCCACTGGAACATGAATTACAACCCACTTTTAATCTCCTTATATAGCTATGTTAATCCTTGTTTTCTATTCTGGTAATTAACAAATATACTAATTTTTTGTGCTAATGCTGTAGCGGTCCATGAAATGTGCCTGCTGCTGCCCTGCAACAAACCTGATACGCATTACAAAAATGCTGGCTACATGCTTATTGCTGAAATTTAAACTATAATTTTAAGCAATGCTTCGGAAACTACTGTCACATGCGGTAATTTATGGTTTGGCGGCCCAGGCTCCACGGTTGGCTGGCGTACTGGCACTCCCGATCATTACCCGCTACCTTACGCCCGCCGATTATGGCGTGGCCGGTATCGTTACAGCATACGTCTCGATTTTTACTATGCTGCTTACGTTGGGCCTGTCGGTGGTAATGATGAACAGTTTTGCCCGGCAGCCGCAGCGCTACCCCTGGGTTTGGCGCCAATTGAATGGGTTTGTAACGTTATGGTCGCTGGTTTATGGCTCGCTGGTTATAGTTGCGCTGTATTTTCTGGTTCCGGAGGAGGGCGCTGCGCATCGGCTGGAAATTGCGTTGCTTGCCGGGTTGCCGATCATGCTGTTTACCATGACGGAATTGCAGAGTAACATCTACTTCCAGTTATCGCAGAAGCCTTTGCCGCTTGCCTTTCGCTCGTTTATAGTTGGTACTATCGGCGTTGCCTTGAATATCTATACCATCGCTTACCTTGGGCTTGGGTTCAGGGGGTGGTTCTATGCCGGTTTTATATCAGTAGGCATCGGGTTTCTGCTGAATAGTTATCATGTGTATGTGCAGCTGAAGCTCTGGCCGATCTTTAATTTTAAGTGGAGCCGGATAAAACAATCGTTGCGGATATCGTTGCCGGTAATACCGCACAACCTTGCCAATTTTATGCTGGATACTTCGGATAGGCTGGTGCTGGATATATTGCGTGTGCCGGTACAGCGTATCGGTTTATACAATGTTGCGTCGAGTTTCGGGACGTATTTTTTGCTGGCATCCATGGCCATTACGCAGGCTGCATCTCCTTTTTACCTTACCTACCTTGCCCAGCAAAAAGATAAAACAGCAGCGTTGCAGGTCCGGCATCTGACATTTGCGCTACTGGCCTTGTTTTTATTCGCTACTACCTTGGGCAGCCTCTGGATGCGGGAGATATTTATAGTTCTGATAAAAAACGAAGCACTGCAGCAGGCGTACCCGTTGGCGATCATTATCCTGATGGGGTATAACTATAGACCGATGTACCTGGCCGTGATGAATACACTTACTTACCGCGAGCATACCAACAAACTATGGCGGCTCTCGGTGGTGGCCGGCGTGGGAAACGTGTTACTTAATTTTATACTTGTTCCGATATTTGGCTACCAGGCGGCGGCCTACACTACTTTTGCAGCGCTTATGTACATGGGCTATTCCGGATTTTACATGAAAGCTTACAAAGATTCGTCGCTGGTGCCGTATTACCCTATGGTGTGGCTGGCGCTAACGGTTTTGCTGTTATTTATAGTTTACAAACTGGCTACAGTGGCCATAATGGTTAAAGTTATAGTTACAGCAGTTTTAGGAGCAGGAGCTATAGTTGCAGCTGTTATTTACCGCCGGAATCTGAAATTACAACTATAAGTTTTTCACGCACCGCCAACTCTACCTTACCAACTATAGAACTATGGAATCTACCTATACTTTCTCTTACCTTACGGCACAGGAGATGCCGGAACTACACCAGGTTTTTCTGAAAGCGTTTGCAGATTATTATGTGCCGATACAGCTTACCGAAGAGCAGTTTAAAACAAAACTGAAACGCGAAAGTATAGATCCGGCTTTTTGTGTGGCAGCTTTTGAGGCGACTAAAATGGTAGGATTTATACTTACCGGCCTCGGCGAATTTAATGGCAAACCAACTGCTTACAACGCAGGTACAGGCGTGCTGCCGGAGCATAGAGGTCATCAGTTAACCCGAAAAATGTATGCGTACCTTTTACCAAAACTGCGGCAAAGTGGAGTGGAGCAATGCCTGCTGGAAGTGATACAGGAAAACGAACCGGCCATCAAATCCTATAAAGCTATAGGACTGACCTTTACCCGGGCGCTCGACTGTTTCAGGGCTACAAAAGATGAACTGTTGCTGCACGGCGATGAACCGGACGATATTGCCATTTTACCGGTAAGCAAACCTGACTGGAATACTTACCAGCATTTCTGGGATGTACAACCAACCTGGCAAAACACTCCTGCTGCCATCAAAAATACACCCGACGAAAAAGTTATTCTGGAAGCGAGAGATACAAGCCATGAACTGGTAGGGTATGTTGTGTTTCTGCCTAAGAATGGCGCCGTTCTTCAGCTTGCCGTAATGCCTGATAGGCGTGGAAGAGGAATAGGCAAAGCGCTTCTGAAAGAAGTAATGCAGCAAACTATAGCTCCGGCACTCATGTTCATTAATATCGATACGGCAGCTGTTGATTTTAAAGCTTTCCTGAAGCGGCGACATTTTAACAGGTTCCTGGGGCAGTACGAAATGCTGATGCCGTTGGTGTGAAAAGATTGGCAGGAGTGTTATCGTTGCTAAAGTACAAGCACCCCCAACTTCTCATATCTACGCTTGCTACTTTCGAACTCTCTTCTCGGTAGTCTAAGGCGGGGAGCTTTTCTGCTCTTCATTTTGTCATCTCGAACAATCTGAGAGATCTGGGACGGTTTAACATCCCCCTTCGCCCCCTTCAAAGGGGGACTTTCTGCCGTCGCTATAGTTGGAGTTATAGTTCTATAGTTGCAGCCTGTCGAGTGGACAGGTCGTGACCTGTCCCTACGGAACTACAACCACGATAAAAGTCGAAGCTTGCCTGTCATACTATAGATAGGTGGTTGCTATGCGAAAGATATCAGTCTTTGGGTTGAGCGCCTTGTGAATATCTGGTGCCGTTAGGCATTGCGAGGCACGAGCAAAAGAGATTCGCACAGCGCGATGCCCAAAGACGGGGCCTCCCGGCCGTGAGGGCACCAAAGCTAAAGATGAAACTATGGGTTTGTTGAGCTCCCAGGATTGGAGGTAGTTTGAAAGGATAGCTTGGTTCAGGTTGGAAAGGAATCAAACTATAGAACTCAGAATTCTCACTGCGTCGAAATGACAAATAACGAACTATAAGACAATTAAGACCCCTCGACTAACGCTCGGGATGACAAGAAAAGCTATAGGATAAATAAGATTTCTCGGCTTGGCGGGCTGTCTTCGACTCTCGGCTTCGCTCAGGATCATACAATCAACAATGAGCAACCCAATTGGCCTGCAGAATGAAAATGCTACCTTTGTACAAACTATAAAAACGAACTATGGCGTGGGTTTACCTTATTTTGGCTGGTATTTGTGAGATTGGTTGGGCGTACGGGCTGAAATACAGCGAAGGTTTTACAAAGCCTGTTGTAAGCATAATTACAGTGGCCGGAATGATCTTGAGCTTTGTGCTGCTCTCGCAGGCGATGAAGACTTTACCCTTGGGAACTGCTTATGGTATCTGGACAGGAATTGGTGCTGCAGGCTCAGCTATTTTAGGTATTGTGTTCTTAAACGAGCCCCGCGACCTGGTGCGTATTCTTTGTATTCTGATGATAGTAGCCGGCGTAGTAGGGCTGAAGGTGTTCTCAGGAGAAGTAAAATAATTTACCAACTATAAACGTCCGCAGCTTTACCAGAGAATAAGTATAAACGGTTTTTGGTAGCAAGTGCAGTTGTATAGTTCTTGTCTTTCGGGAAGGCTATAGTTTGTTCCTGGTGCTTGTACAGATCATAAAGGTGTAGGCTGCCTTCCTTCACATAATAGAGCTCGTTGTTCAAAAACCCGATATGTGATACGCCTGTTATCGGTAGCTTCTGCTTATAGTTACCCAGGTTATCAAACACATAAATCCCGCTGTTATAGTCCAGCAGATACACTTGGTTCTGGTATTCGCGCAGCATCCGTATATCAAACTTGTTGCGGTCTAATACTAAGTTCAGGGGAGTTTCTATAGTTACCTTTCGCAGGCGTAAATCCAGTTTGCTAAGTTTGAAATCAGTTTCGTCAAAAAGCCAGAACCCGTCATCAGAAGAGAGCGCGGCAGCTTTTACCGTGTTGTTTATTTCAAAATCAGCTAAGGCTACACTTGTGATCGGCGTTAAGAACCGGTCAAGCAAAAGCAACTCCTGTCGGTCAGCATAAAAAGCCAGCACCTTCATCGGGTTCCAGGCATCTATCGTTGTAACCCTTGCGTTGTTTGTTGGGGAGAACAGTGTTACCAGCCGGCCCAGCGAATCGAGTTGCACGATGTTGCGCCTTGGGTTTAACAGGTAAACCGAACCGCTTCGGTCTGTTGAAATGGCAGTTGATGACCCTACCGCTATAGTTCGGATATACGTTGCCTCCGGTTGTTGTGCAAGCAACGTTGTTGCTGTTAAAAGCAGCAGGCAAAGTAAAACTGTAGTTGTGTTAAGCTTCAAAATGCTTCAGGGTTAGGTTCGTGCCATCGTATACGCCATACGAGCAAAAATTGACCCACTCTCCTAAATTCACATAGCGGCTTCTGTCACCAATAGGCAAGTCAAGCGGTAAATGGCGATGTCCGAAAATATAGTAGTCGTGATGCTTTTCTGTTTCTACTTCGCGGCAATATTGCAGCAGCCACTCATCTTCACCTAAAAAAGCCTCATCCTTTTCAACATTGCTGATACGGCTCCTGCGTGACCACATGTTGGCAATACCAATTCCTAAGTTAGGATGGATGCGTGCAAATGCCCACTGGCAGGCTTTGTTGGCAAACACTTTTTTGATGATCTTGTAAGTATGGTCACCGGGACCTAAACCATCGCCGTGGCCAATGTAAAAGGTATGGCCGTTTATAGTTGTAGAGATCGGCTCACGAAGTACAGGTATGTTCAGTTCTGTCGGGAAGTAATCGAACATCCACATATCATGGTTCCCCGTGAAAAAAAGTACCGGAATTCCTGAGTCAGTTATCTCTGCAAGCTTACCCTGCAACCTGATAAAGCCTTTAGGTATAGTATGGCGGTACTCGAACCAGAAGTCAAAAATATCTCCCAGCAATAGTATGGCAGCGGCATCGTGTTTTACCTCATCAAGCCAGCGCACAATTTTAAGTTCGCGCGCTTTGCTGGTTGCGGCATCGGGCACACCCAAATGGAAATCAGACGCAAAGTATACTTTTTTACCGGGTGCCAGTTGATCAATGCGAAAGGTCATCTATCAGGAAAAGTACGAGTTGCTTAGGGCCATGAGCACCCATTACCAGCGTTTTTTCAATATCGGCAGTACGGCTTGGTCCACTTACCAGGCTCACCATCGATGGGAAGTTTTCTTTATACTTATTGCGAACGTGCTGCAGGCCATCTTTAATATCCGGCACAAGCTGGCTGGCCTTTGCAATTACAATATGTATCTCGGGATAAACAGTTAAGCGCCTGCCCCCTGCATTTGCCGAACTGATCAGAATGCTTCCGGTACGGGTTATAAGTGCTTCGCAGGTTGTAAGGCTTGCTTCGGCTTTACCCAGGAAATCCTGTTCCGAATCTGTGAACTCTATACCTGCATGATACAAGGCCTTTTGCAGAACAGCTTCCCAAACATACAGGTGCTGTATGTTCTGCTCGTGCTTAAATTTATATAGCTGATCGAAAAAATCTTCTTCGGTTTCGCAATAGAAAAAGGCACCGCTGTTCTTCAGGAAATTCTCCACAAAAATAACCGACATGTCATCGGTGTTGGCGTGGTGAAGGGGTGAGGTGAAATCAGGGGTAGGAGGCAGAAAAGGCGCTGGCTTAGCCAGCGCCTCTCTTACTCTTCTTAGAACTATTTCTTTGGTTTTAGCTTCGTACATGCCTGGTTAAATCAAGCTGTTCTGGAATTAATGTTATCCTCCTGCTCAGCAGTGGAGTGGCCGTTTACGTTATTTAACGGAGTACCGTTCACTTCATTTTCCTGCGGAGCAGTATTATTTGTATCGTCAAACTCAACAGGATGATTCTGTTCTACTTCGCTCTTGGTCTGGCTTCTGTCTGTACCTGCTGTGTGAGCCTGGTAGGTAGTTAACGCTTCAAACGGACGTGGCCCAACCAAACGCTCCAGGTCACTCTGGAATAGAATCTCCTTATCAAGAAGTTCTTTAGCGATGATCTCCAGTTTATCACGTTTTTCTACCAGTAACGCTTTTGTACGCTGGTAAGCAGAATCAATGATGATGCGAACTTCGTTATCTATAGTTTCGGCAGTTGCTTCTGAGTAAGGCTTGTTAAAGGTCATATCAGACTGCTTCGAATCGTAGAACGAAACGTTTCCTATTTTCTCGTTCATACCATACATGGTTACAATACTATAAGCCATTTTGGTAATACGCTCCAGGTCGCTCAGGGCACCGGTCGATATCTTGCCGAACACGATGTCTTCAGCTGCACGACCACCTAAGGCCATACACATCTCATCAATCAACTGCTCGGTAGTATACAGGAACTGCTCTTTTGGCAAATACTGGGCATAACCCAACGCAGCAACACCACGCGGAACTATACTTACTTTTACCAACGGATCAGTATGCTCCAGGAACCATCCTGCAATTGCGTGACCAGCCTCATGATAAGCAACAATTTTCTTTTCTCCCGGAGAGATGATCTTGTTTTTCTTCTCTAAACCACCAATTACACGGTCAACGGCATCGTTAAAGTCCTGCATTTCTACAGCCTTTTTATTGCGACGTGCAGCGATTAGGGCAGCTTCGTTACAAACGTTTGCTATTTCGGCACCGGCAAAACCAGGGGTCTGAGCGGCTAACTTTCTTGCGTCCACATCAGGGGCAAGTGTAAGCGGCTTTAAGTGTACATCAAATATCTCGGTACGGCCGTTAATATCCGGCTTATCAATACTTACCTGGCGGTCAAAACGGCCCGGGCGAAGTAAAGCTGAGTCCAGAGTATCAGGGCGGTTGGTAGCAGCAAGTATAATTACACCTGAGTCAGTCGCGAAACCATCCATCTCCACAAGCAGGGAGTTCAGGGTGTTCTCACGCTCATCGTTACCACCAGGCACCTGGCCACGGCTACGATGACGACCAATCGCATCGATCTCATCAATAAAGATGATACAAGGTGCTTTAGCTTTTGCTTGTTTGAAAAGGTCGCGGACACGGGCAGCACCCACACCTACGAACATCTCCACAAAGTCAGAACCTGAAAGCGAGAAGAACGGAACATCGGCTTCGCCGGCAACAGCTTTCGCCAATAAGGTTTTACCAGTGCCCGGAGGGCCTACAAGCAACGCACCTTTCGGTATTTTACCACCTAGTACCGTAAACTTGCTTGGGTTCTTCAGGAACTCTACTATCTCCTGCACTTCTTCTTTAGCTTCCTCAAGGCCGGCAACATCTTTAAACGTTATCTTTACCTTGTTCTCAGCATCAAATAGGGCAGCTTTAGATTTGCCTATGTTAAATATCTGCCCACCAGAGCCACCAGCTGTAACGCGGCGCATCAGGAACCAGAAACCAAACAGTAATAGTATCAGGAAACCCCATGTTGCGAAGAAATCCATGAAACCGGTACGCTCTTCAGGGTAAACCGGAACATGCTGCTCACGTGGCAGGTCTTTCTGTATCTCTGTAAGGTCGTCGTTAAATATCTCAGGAGAGATGATCTGGAAATGGTATTGGGGGCCTTTGTCTACCGTTAACGAACCACGGTCAGACAGCTCCTGCTTATACTTTTCGTTTTCAAGTGCTTCATCTTTCAGGTATACCTCTACAGTTTTATTATTAACTATAGCCAGTTTACTTACATCGCCACTTAAAAGCATTTCTTCAAACTCTTTCTGCGATGTTTCTACAGACGAATTGCTCCTGTTAAGGTAGGTCAGCCCGAAGATCACGAGTATAAGCACGGCGAGCATCCATAACTGCATGGTAGGGCGCGGCGGCGTTGTCGGGATCAGAGGCTTCTTCTTTTTGTTGTTATTGCCTTTATTATTCTTTTCTGCCATGGTTTAATTATCAGATATTTGAAGAACACCGGCCTGTGTAAAATGTTTTACCAGCCCGGGGTTAGTTAAACTGATTCTACGTACTGAATGCGGGCATCGCCCCATAATTCTTCGAGTGCGTAGAACTCGCGTTTGTCTTTCAGGAAAATGTGTGCAACAACATCTACATAGTCCAGCAGTACCCACTCTTTGTTAGTGCGGCCTTCGCTCTGCCACGGGTTCTGTTTTGTTGCTTTAAAAACCTCTTCTTCTATTGCACTTGCAATAGCGTCCAGTTGAGTATCAGAGTTTGCGGATGCTATGATAAAGTAGTCTGAAACGGCATTCTTAAGTGATTTAAGGTTCATTACGACAATATCGGCTGCCTTTTTTTCCTGCATACCTTTTACTACAAGCTCTGCCAATATGTCTGAATTAGCCTCAATCTTACTATCTTTCATTTGTGCTGATTAAATTTGAACTACAAAAATATTAAATTTTGTCGAAATTATGTTGCCTAATACGCTGTTTGTAGGCCAGCAGCTCTACTATCTGCCGGTTTGTGAATCAACCAACTCCGAGGCCCAACAGCTTCTTATCAAAAATAAAGCCACAGAGGGCTGTACGGTACTTACCTCAGAACAAACAAAAGGGCGTGGCCAACGGGGCAATACCTGGGAGGCTGAGCCGGGTAAAAATATCACACTTTCTGTTATTCTGTCACCTGTTTTTCTTCCTGTCAGGCAGCAATTTTACCTTAACATGGCGGTGTCGCTTGCTGTGCTGGACCTGCTGCACGAATACGGCGCTACCGCTGCCAGGGTTAAGTGGCCTAACGATCTGTATTTTAAAGATAAGAAGCTTGGCGGGATTTTAATAGAAAACTCTATAAATAGCCACACTTTACAACACAGTATCATCGGGATTGGTTTAAATATAAATCAACTCAATTTTGATGTAGATACGGCCACTTCGCTTTCTGCCATTACCGGTACAACTATACACCTGGAGGAAGTAACCAGCAGGTTGCTTGAACTGCTCGAAAAACGTTACCTGGAACTGCGTAATGCGCGCCACGCCAAATTAAAGTACGAATACCTGCAAGCCCTTTACCGGTACCAGGAAGTGCACCAGTTTATAGTCGACGGAAAACGCACAGAAGGCTGTATAGTTGGCGTAGACGAAGACGGCAGGCTGGGTGTGCAACTGGACGGCGAACTTCGTTTCTTTGGTTTTAAAGAGATCACTTACATCATCTGAACTATAGTTTGCCTGTCGCATAAAAAAGGGAAGAACTATAGTTGCTTCCCTTTTTTATGCGACAGGCTTATGAAGTGCTGTTACTATTGTATGATCAGTTTCTGGGTCTGTTTATCGGTGCCCTGCAGCAGATTTACGACATACATGCCTTTTGGTAACTGCAGCTCCGGTAACGATACATCTATTTCGCGGCTTCCGGCTGTTACCTGGTGTACCAGCATCACACGTCCGCTCATGTCTACAATCTGTAGTACGCCACCGTTCACATCAGCGCCTGTGCCTAATACTGAAACTGTAACTGTGTTGCCATGTGCCGGGTTAGGGTAAACGGCAAACTTTCCGCCGCCAGGTAAGCTCTGTAGTCTCACCGCTATGGTTTTGCTATAGTCGTCGGTACCGTCAAAATCAACCTGGCGAAGACGATAATAGAAGATGCCGGCGCGGTTCACGTAGTCAGTGTAGTTATATTTTTGCTTTGTGCTGGTAGTTCCTGCGCCATCAACCGAACCTATTTTATCAAAGGTTTTGCCATCCAGGCTGCGTTCTACTTCAAAACGATCGTTGTTGCTTTCAGAGGCTGTTTCCCATTGCAGTTCTATGCCGCTTTGCGTTGCTTTGCCTTTAAACGAAAGCAGCTCTACAGGCAATGGCGAGATCGGAGAATCTTCTCCACAAGTAACTGTATTAAAACCTGTAACTATAGTTTCGGCGTTTGTTGCCAGGCTTATGGTAAAGTTCTCTTCAGGGTTATAAGCAGCAGTTGGTAACGAGAAGATGAAATAATCTGTGTTGCCGTTTGCGTAATCGTTTGTGTTCTGAGCCTCAAAAAGTAGTATGCCATCGGTGTAAGTAGCCGTGTATTTATAGTTAGCGTGGTAGGCGTTGCCGTTGTTATTGCTTACTGTAGTTACGCCTGCTGGTGCACCTGGTATCTCAATAGCAACACTTTTTACGGTTGCTGCGGTATTGTTTTGTAGGTCAAAGCGCAGAGCTGTAGTTCCGTCGCCGTTGTCAGTTGCCCCGGTAAATCCGAAAACAGCTGAGCCACGGTCTATGCGGCATTCCGGCATTGGGTTTAAAGGAGCGCAAACTCTGTGATTAAATTCTATATTGCTTGGTTCTGCGTCGGCTACTTTAGCCTGTACTCTTATCGAACCAAGTGCATTATAGTCTTCAACAGATATCGGGTACTCAAAAGTATAGCTTGTTCCATTGCTTATGTTGGTCTGTGTTTTTGCTGTAAATTGTATGGCGTTATAGTCTGTTATGATCTTGTTGCTCTTGCCGCTTTTTCCGTCTTCTACATTAAAATCCGGTTGGGAAGCAAAGTAGTTGGAAGGTTCATCTGCATCAGATCCTTCCGGTAGCTCAAAGGCGATGTATTCCAGGCGGGTGTCGCAGTTTACTGTAAGGGTATAAGATAAGATGTAAGTATCTTCATCGTGCCGGGTGGCACCGTTAAGGCTGTAGGTAAGGCAACCGTCTGTAATGCTGCATTCGGATGGTTGCTGATCGGTCTGGGCGCTTACCGTTTGTAAGGCCATAAAGATCATAAGGAAAGAAAAAATATAGGGTTTCATGTAAATCTTAGTTCATAGGGTAATCTTAAATAAATTTAATATTTGCTCTAACGGGACTGTTTTCACCTAGTTGCACTATAAACTATAGTTATAACTACAGTGCAATCATGTTCTTGATTTAGTATTATAAAATTATTTAAATGCAGCCTGTATAGCCGGTATTATATATAGGTTATTGTGAATAGAGGTGTGAGGCGGTGTAACTTTAGCTTGTTTTAAAATTGTATGGTTTTGCTTGATGGTATTGGTATAGTTATATTTATATTGATCGGTGCAGGGGTTGGTTTTACAGGTTTGGTTCAGGAGAAACTATAGCATGATGCGTTAAGAACAGTAACAGGCATTGTTTTTGATTAAGTAGCATGAAAGCGCAGAAAAGCTGTCGCTTTTAGAAAATGTTCGCCATATTTTCAGATATAAAATTTATATATTCAAGCATTTACATTATATTTGATTTGTCGGGCTAAACAAGAGCTTGTTAAACCAAAGTGCCTATATGAAGACCTTTACTAAAATATTATTTATATCAACACTGGTAAGTTCGCACCTGCTTGGCTTTACAGCTATGGCAACGAACGCTATCAGTAACAGCGCTGAAGCAGGCGTTGCGCCAACGTATAAGGATGGCAGCAAGATCTGGAAGCTAAAGCAGGAGAAAAAAAGCGGACCTGTTGTATCAGCACACAATGCACGACCTGTGTTTGTGACTTCTGATGCAGACCACACCTGCTCCCAGATTTATGCAGCTGCTGTAGCGCCATCGTTTCATATAGAAGTGCCGAAAGCGGAGAAAAGCCTGTATGCATCAGTTGTTCTGGCGTCGTTTATGCCGGGTCGCGATGTGAAAACAGTGCCTTCTATCAACGCTTATCCAAACCCATCGAAAGGATACACCCGCTTAACTCTTACACAGTCGGGCGGCGATAACTATAAGATCAGGATCTCTAACACGATAGGCCGTGTTATTTTTACAAAAGACCTGGCATCTACAGAAGCAAAAGAGATTACATTGGATATGAGCCCGTACCCATCGGGTGTTTATTTCTATAGTTTGCTTGTTAACGACAAGACCGTTGAAACCAAGCGACTTATCCTGCAGAAGTAATTAAAAACAGCAATATACTATACGAAGCCGGCCCTTGGTCGGCTTTTTATATGTAATAGTAAAAGAGTTTAGGAGCATTGGAAGTTAGAAGGTTAGAAAGGTATAAGTTAGAAAGTTAATTTTATAGTTAGCCTTAAAGCTTTATAGTTTAGTCGAACAACAATCCATTAATTTAACAACCAACAATTAACAATTATATCTCAACGCTTCACATATTTTAGTATTTTCGGGGCGCAATCCTAAAAATTACCATGACAGACTATCGAAAGATAAATAACCTTGTAGGCTGGGTCGTATTCTTTATCGCGACCGTTGTGTATGTGTTAACCCTTGAGCCGACGGCCAGTTTCTGGGATGCCGGTGAGTTTATTGCCTGCTCTTACAAATTGCTGGTGCCGCATCCTCCGGGTGCTCCGTTTTACCTGCTGGTAGGCCGTATGTTCTCTATGTTTGCCGGCGATCCGTCGCAGGTGGCATGGTGGGTTAACCTGTTATCTGCCCTTTGCAGTTCTTTCACGGTGCTGTTCCTGTTCTGGACGATCACCATTTTTGCTAAAAAGCTCCTGATAAAAGAAGGCGAAGCGCCAACTGCTAGCAATATTATGCTGGTAATGGGTGCTGGTGTGGTAGGTGCGCTGGCCTATACTTTCTCCGACTCTGCCTGGTTCTCAGCCGTAGAAGCCGAAGTGTATGCCATGTCGTCGTTCTTTACGGCTATCGTTTTCTGGGCTATGCTGCGCTGGGAAGCTAAGGTTGGCGAAGCACATTCTGATAAATGGCTGGTGCTTATTGCCTACCTGGTTGGCCTCTCCATAGGTGCCCACTTACTAAACCTGGTAACTATACCAGCCCTTGCCTTTATTTACTACTATAGATTATATAAGCCAACCTTAACTGGCGGTCTTATCGCCTTTGCTATTAGTGCAGTTATAGTTGTGTCGATACTCTGGGGTGTTATACCGGGGCTGCCATCTGTGGCTGGTAGGGTAGAGGTATTCTTTGTGAACTCGCTGGGTATGCCGTTCGGCTCTGGCCTGATCATATTTGTAATTCTTGTAGTTGCAGCTATCGTGTACGGTATTAAGTACTCTGTAAAGCATAACAAGCGCGTATTGAACACAGCTTTGCTAAGCCTTGTATTTGTACTGATCGGTTATTCTTCTTACATGATCATCCCTATTCGCTCGTCTTACGAACCAACTATAGATGAGAATGACCCGGATGATATTATGAGCGTAGTGTCTTACCTGAAGCGTGAGCAGTATGGCGACCGTCCTTTGTTATATGGTCCGCAGTACAACGCACAGCCAATCAGTCAGGAAGTAGGCGCTAAGCGCTACATAAAAGGTGATAAGAAATACATTGAAACAGAGCCTAAAATTGAGCCTGTTTACGATGATAAAGACCTTACACTGCTGCCACGTATTTACAGCGACAATCCACAGCATATAGATGAATACAAGAAGTGGGTAGACCTGCGCGAAGGACAGATGCCAACATTTGGCCAGAACCTGAGCTACCTGTTTAACTACCAGCTGGGCCACATGTACTGGCGCTACTTCCTTTGGAATTTTGTGGGCCGGGAAAGCGATGTGCAGAATGCCGGTGTAGTTTGGTTTGTTGATAATGAGCCGGGCTTGCCAGAGCAGATAGCTGAAAGTAAAGCCCGCAATAACTTTTTTGCCCTGCCGCTTATCATCGGTATACTTGGTTTGATATGGCAGGTGCGGAAAGATGAAAAGAATGCGTTTATAGTTGGTCTGTTGTTTTTCTTTACCGGTCTGGCCATTGCGCTTTACCTGAACCAGCCACCAACCGAACCACGTGAGCGCGACTATACATTTGCCGGTTCTTATTACGCTTTCAGCATCTGGATCGGTCTGGGTGTGGTTGGCTTAGCTGGTTTGCTCGAGAAAGTATTGCGCAACGACGGCACGCGCGCCGCTGTTGCTACACTGATTTGTTTACTGGTACCAGGAATTATGGCTGCTGAAGGCTGGGATGACCATGATCGTTCTAAGCGTTATCAGTCTGTAGATTCTGCCCGCAACCTGCTTGATTCTGTAGCACCAAACGGCATCCTTTTCACAAACGGCGACAACGATACATTCCCGTTGTGGTACGTGCAGGAAGTAGAAGGTTACCGTACCGATGTGCGCGTGGCCGTGCTAAGCTACCTGAACACCGACTGGTATGTAGAGCAGATGATGCGTCCGTCTTACAAATCAGAACCATGGCCGCTAACACTTGGTATTGAGGATTACCGCCAAGGCACGAACGATTACCTGCCTTACGACGAAAAACCACAGGTAGCTTCCGGCATCGACCTGAAGCAGTTTATTGACCTTGTAGGGCAAAGACACCCACAACTGCAGGTGCAGTATGGGCAGGGTACCACGCTTATGACCTTCCCGACTAAAACCTTCGCTTTAAAAGTGGATAAGGAGAAAGTTGATAAGATGAACTTTATTCCGGAAGAGAAAGAAGGCGAGATCGTTGACCAGATGAAGTGGGTTATAAATAAGTCGTTGCTGGAGAAGAAGCACTTGGTAATGCTGGACCTGCTGGCTACCAATAACTGGGAAAGACCTATATATTTTTCAACTACGGTTAACAGTGCAGATTTTATAGGTTTATCAGAGTACTTCCAGTTAGATGGTCTTGCCTGGCGTGTAGTTCCGGTTAAAACCACTACTGATAAGGATCAAAGCTTCCTGAGCTCACCAGGTTACCTGAACAAGGAAGTAATGTACAACAACCTGATGAAGGAGTTCCAGTTCCGTAATTTTGATGACCCAAGCATTTTCTACGACGAGAACTATTACCGCTTTACAGCAAATGCACGTGATAAATTTGGCAAACTGGCCGCAGCTTACCTGGCCGATGGCAACAAGAAGCGTGCAAAAGAGTTGGTAGACTACTGCTTTAAAGTAATGCCGCTTGAAACAGTGCCTTACGACTACTATACACCACAGTTTATCCCGATCTACGCCGGCTTAGGTGATGAAAAGAAAGCACAGGAACTGTTGGATGACATGGCTAAAAAGTCTGGTCAGGCGCTTAACTATTACCTAACAAAAGGTGCCCTGTTCGACATGGAGATACAAACTAATTTGCTTGTAATGCAGCAGCTGGTTTTTGCTGCCCAGGAACTGGGTATGCAGGAGCGTGCACTTGAGCTGGAACGCCAGTTTACACAATACCTGCAAAGCATGCGCCGCTAAACAAAAAACAGTGTAATACAGTAAAAATAGGCCGGGCTGGTATGTACAGTCCGGCCTATTTTTTTTATACCTTTTAATGCATCAGGTATGGCTCCGAAAGCGGTAGTTTATAGTTTGCTTTTAAGTATAAGCATCATAGCTGCATCCTGCGGGCAGGTAACAGAAACGGGGCAGCAGGCAGTTGTGCCAAGCCAGCAACGGGTAGCCCCGGAGCCTGATGTAAACATGCAGTATACCTGGCGTGCCACTCCCGATAGTCTGCATTTTTACCTGTTCTTTTACGATGTAAGTCGCCTGGAAGAATTGCAGCGCACCGCCTCTAGTCTGTCTTACCAGGTTAATGGGGAAAGTAAAAATGTACTGTTGAGAGATACCTTAAAGATCACTAGACAAGCTGCTGCCGAAAATAAGGATGGTGTCTGGCTGAATATTGTATTACCGAAACAAGTGGTAGCCAATAAAACTACGTTACAACTTAAACTATGGCAAAAGTTTGCCGGAGAGTCTAGTTTAAACTCCGCATTCAGAATTGAGCTGCAACCTGGTATGCTTAATAAAACTGCTGTGCTTGTAAATGCTGGTACCAATAAGCCGGTTATTCAAGGGTATATTACTGCTTCCGATTCGCTGGTGTTGGAGAGTCCTGATACGGCCAATGCCATGCAGGTTTACTACTTTGCTACCGAGTTTACGCCTGCCCTGCCTCCAATGTCGCAGCGCACAGTAGCTCAACCCAGAACTATACAGCCACAAGATTCTCTAGCTATAGTTGCCCGCAATATCACTACATTACCAAAGGAGGGCCTGTACCTGTTGTGGGCCGGGACACCTTATGCAAAAGGGTTGCTGGTAGAACCTCATAACTACCCTATGGTAACTATGGCGAAAGAAATGCTGCATCCACTTATTTATCTGACTACTTCCGTTGAGCGCGAAAAACTATTTAAGGCAAGTGATCCTAAAAAAGCGGTTGATGATTTCTGGCTGAGCGTGGCGGGGGAGAGACACCTGGCCCGTGAGCTGATCAGGACTTATTATGGCCGCGTAGAGCATGCTAACAAACTTTACACCTCTCATAAACCCGGCTGGACCACCGACCGCGGCATGATCTATATGGTTTACGGACCACCCAGCGATATTAGCAGAATTGGCAACACAGAGACCTGGATCTACCGCGAATCCGACATGCAGCCCTACACCAAGTTCGTTTTTACGAAAAAACAGAATAACTTTACCGAAAATCATTATGAGCTGATACGGCGTCGTGAGTACGAAGAAAGCTGGTACAGCGCAGTTGCAAAATGGAGAGCAGGAATAACAGATATGTGAGCGGTGGTGGCTACGGCAGACCAAGAGCTCCGAAAGAAGATAAATTAGAAATGATATTCGGCTCCCGCCCAATATTAGAGGCCATGTTAGCTGGCAAAGTATTGGAAAAGATTTTCCTGCTGCGTGGCGCCAAAAACCCAACTACAGACGAGATAATAGCGGAAGCCAAAAAACTGGATGTGCCCGTAGTTACTGTTCCGGTAGAAAAACTGAACAACCTGACGCGTAAAAACCACCAGGGTGCGGTCGCGTTCATTTCGCCGATAACATATTTGCCGCTGCACGAAATCGTAACTTCACTTTTCGAGAAAGGCAAAACGCCGCTGTTGCTTATTTTAGACCGCGTGACGGATGTGCGTAACTTCGGCTCTATTGCCCGAAATGCCGAGTGTATGGGAGTAGATGCGATCGTGATACCTAGCCGTGGCGGTGCCCAGATAAATGCAGACGCCATGAAAACATCGGCTGGTGCCCTTAACCTGGTGCCCGTATGTCGCGAGCCCAACCTGAAAGAAACGATAGATTACCTGAAGGATTATGGTGTGCAGATTGTAGCCTGTACCGAAAAAACGGAACACAACCTGACAGATAATACCGTTGATATGGTTGGCCCAACTGCTATTCTGATGGGTAGTGAAGAAGATGGTATCTCCCCGGAGTATTTAAAGCGCGCCGATGCAAAAGTACGCATCCCGCTTCTGGGCCAGATCGGTTCCCTGAACGTGTCGGTAGCTACTGGTATCATTCTTTACGAAGCTATGAGCCAACGCCTGCGGGATAGTGGTTACTCCAGTCAGAGTACATTTGAACCGAGATAACGAAACTATAAAATGGCTGCTCTAAAAGCAGCCATTTTTGTTTGGGTTATAGTTCTATATTGTCATCCCGAGCAAAGCCGAGGGATCTTATGTATCTTATAGTTTGATTTCCTTTTTTGTCATTTCGAACATTCTTGAGACGCGAGTCGAAAAGAGCCAGCGTAGCTGTGAGAAATCTATCTCAGCCTATAGTTTGATGCTCTGCTTTCTCTAAACAAGCCTTTCTTCCATAGTCATTTCCAATCCTGGGAGCTTTACTTTCCTATAGTTCTATAGTTAGCTTTGGTGCCCTCACGGCCGGGAGGCCCCGTCTTCGGGCATCGCGCTGTGCGAATCTCTTTTGCTCCTGCGTCGCAATGCCTAACGGCACCAGATATTCACAAGGCGCTCAACCCAAAGACTGCGATCTTTCTCATAGCAACCGCTAAATTATAGTTTTAACCGGTAAGCTTCGAGTTTTATCGAGGCTATAGTTTCGTAGGGACAGGTCGCGACCTGTCCGAATCTTGGACTGTAACTATAGAACTATAAATCAATCTAAAGTAATAGCAGAAATTCCCCTCTCGGGAGGGGTAGGGGTAGGTTTACATCCCAACTATAAAAACACCTTCCTACCCTCCTCAAGGAGGGAATCTCCCTTTAATAACAAAACTCATTCCCCTGTTATTAGGGAAAGGTTGGGAAGGGGTAAGCCCTGACATCACCCTAAAAACAAAAGAGCTGAAACTATGACCGTTTCAGCTCTTCTTTATGCATGCAAACTATAGTTTAAATAAAGTTCTGGCCTTTTTTGTACTTGGCATCTGCCGTGAAATCTTTTACTTTCTGCTCTTCATCCAGCTTACAGATCATCAGCACGTTGTCGTGCTCTGCAATAATGTAGCCTTCTAAGCCCTGTACTACAACTAGTCGGTTTTTTGGCGTTTTAATAATGCAGTTCTTCGTGTCGTACAGCATGACGTCGCCGTCAATTACGTTGGCCTGTTCGTCTTTATTACTGATGGTATAAAGCGAATTCCAGGTGCCAAGGTCAGACCAGCCGATGTCGGCCAATACCACAAACACGTTATCCACCTTCTCCATTATGCCATAGTCAATAGATATGTTGCGGCAGTGCGAGTAGGCTTTAACTATAAAGTTAGGCTCCTGGTCGGTGTTATAGGCATTGTTGCCTTCTTCAAAAATCTCCGAGATCTCAGGTAAATGCTGTCTGAAAGCGTTCAGGATGCTCTTTACGCTCCAGATAAAGATACCGGAGTTCCATACAAAGTCGCCGCTGTTCAGGAACATCTGGGCAAGCTCCAGGTTCGGCTTCTCAGTAAAGGTCTTTACCTTTTTAATCGGCTGGTCACCATCGGCAATAAACTGAATGTAGCCATAACCGGTATCCGGGCGGCTTGGGGTAATGCCTAGTGTTATTAGTACATCGTCGGCAGATGCGGCCTCCACAGCAGTTGTAATTACCTGGTTAAAGGCTTCCTGCTTCAGCACCACGTGGTCTGATGGTGCAACTATAAGGTTGGCATTCGGGTTTATCTGGGCAATTTTGTAAGATGCGTATGCAATACAAGGTGCTGTGTTACGCCCGACAGGCTCCAGCAGGATCTGGTTATCGCCAAGTTGCGGCAGTTGTTCCTTTACCAGTTGCTCATAATCTTTGTTGGTAACTATAAAAATATTTTCGGTAGGGCAGATCTGCTCAAAGCGCTTCATGGTCATCTGAAGCATGGTTTCGCCTATACCCAGCACATCATGGAACTGCTTCGGGTAGTTAGTTCGGCTAAATGGCCAGAAACGGCTTCCAATGCCACCTGCCATTATCACCACATAGGTGTTGTTGTTCATGGGTAGTTTTTATACAAGTCCTTCTTTCAGGAGGTCGTGCAGGTGCACAAAGCCTTCAAATTTTCCGGAGTCGGTTACGATTAATTGTGTAATATTTTTCTCCTGCATGATGGCCATAGCTTCGGCGGCATAGTGGTCCGGTTCTATAGTTAGCGGAGAGGCAGTCATGATATCAGTGGCAATTATACCTTCTGTAGATTCATATTTGTCCAACATACGGCGAAGGTCGCCATCGGTTATGATCCCAACCAGTTCATCTGAATTTTCTTTTACTACAGCGGTAGCGCCCAGTCTTTTAGATGATATCTCGATAATAACCTGGCGTAACGATGCGTTCTCAGTAACCTTAGGTGCCTGATTCTGCTTGTAAATATCTTCTACTTTCAGGTAAAGGCGTTTGCCAAGCGAGCCGCCCGGGTGTAGTCGGGCAAAGTCGGCGCTGCTGAAACCACGGGCTTCTAACAGGCAAACGGCCAGGGCGTCGCCGAGGGCAAGGGCAGCCGTGGTGCTGGTGGTTGGGGCAAGGTTATTAGGGCAGGCTTCGCGTTCTACGTTGGCATTCAGCACAAAATCAGCGCTTTCGGCCAGGTAAGAGTCAATGCTCGATACCATAGCCGCCAGTTTGGAACCCTTGCGTTTTAGTAACGGAACCAGTACTTTTATTTCAGGGGTGTTGCCACTTTTAGAGATACAGATCACAAAGTCTTCGGGCTGTATCATACCCAGGTCACCGTGAATAGCATCGGCAGCGTGCATAAAAATAGCAGGCGTACCCGTAGAATTTAGGGTAGCTACGATCTTTTGAGCGATGTTTGCGCTTTTGCCAATACCTGTTACTACCACGCGGCCTTTCATGTTCAAAATGGCTTCGACGCAATTCTGAAAGTCTTCGTCGATAAAATCTGCCAGTCTGGCGATTGCTTCCGCTTCAGATAGTAAGACTTTTTTTGCTATTTGAGTTATATTATTAATTAGATTCAAGTTAAATTTGTGTTAATGTACGCTTATTTGAGTACGTTGCAACCTTACTTATTTTTTGCAGGAATTACATGTCACTTACAGAGGTCAATCTCAAGAACAAATTAAAGGAAGTTTTTGGGTATAATCAATTCAGGGGAAATCAGGAGCTGATAATAAACAATATTATTAACGGCAGGAACACCTTTGTGATTATGCCTACAGGCGCCGGCAAGTCGTTGTGCTATCAACTACCTGCTTTATCGCTGCCGGGTACGGCCATCGTTATCTCTCCGCTTATCGCCCTGATGAAAAACCAGGTAGACCAGCTGAATGCGTTTGGCGTAAATGCGCAGTTTTTAAACTCAACACTTTCTAAGTCTGAGATAAACAAGGTAAAGCGGGAAACACTGGCCGGGGAGGTAAAGCTGTTGTACGTGGCGCCGGAGTCGCTTACCAAAGAAGAAACTATAGAATTCCTGCGCAGTTCCAATATCTCGTTTGTAGCTATAGATGAGGCACACTGTATCTCGGAATGGGGACACGATTTCCGCCCAGAGTACCGCCGCATCCGTGGTATTATAGACCAGATAGGCAACCTGCCAATAATAGCCCTAACAGCTACAGCCACACCAAAAGTACAGCTCGATATACAGCGAAATCTGCAGATGGATGAGGCTTCGGTTTTCAAGTCGTCGTTTAACCGTACCAATTTATACTACGAGGTACGCCCAAAACATAAGACCAAGAAACAGCTGATACAGTACGTAAAGAAAAATAAAGGCAAGAGTGGCGTAGTATATTGCCTGAGCCGCAAAAAAGTAGAAGAGATTGCCGAACTGCTGCGCGTAAACGATGTAAAAGCCCTGCCATACCATGCCGGCCTTGATTCACAGATACGCATGGCTAACCAGGATGCTTTCCTGAACGAAGACTGCGACGTGATAGTGGCAACTATAGCCTTTGGTATGGGTATCGATAAGCCGGATGTGCGCTTTGTGATCCACTATGATACTCCAAAATCTATAGAAGGCTACTACCAGGAAACAGGCCGTGCCGGCCGTGATGGACTGGAAGGTAACTGCCTGATGTTCTATAGTTATGATGATATCATCAAGCTTGAGAAATTTAATAAAGATAAGCCTGTAACCGAACGCGACAACTCAAAACTGTTGCTTCAGGAAATGGCCGCTTATGCTGATTCTGCGGTTTGCCGCCGTAAGCAGTTGCTGCATTATTTCGGCGAAGCATATGAAAAAGACTGCGGTTTCTGCGACAACTGTTTACACCCGAAAGAGCGTTTCCAGGCACAGGAAGAAGTGGTAAATGCCCTGAAAGCTGTGGAGCAGACAGGCGAGCGCTTTACCATCGAGCATATTACAGCAGTACTTACTGGCTTGCGTAACCAGCATGTAAGCAGTTACGAGCATGATAAACTGGAAGTGTTTGGCATTGGCAAAGAGCAGGATGTACAGTTCTGGAGTTCGGTGTTGCGCCAGGTGCTGTTATCAGAATACTTGGAGAAAGATATTGAGAACTTTGGTGTAGTAAAGCTGACAGCTAAAGGACGCAACTTTATAGCTAACCCGAAGCCGATAGAGCTTACCAAAGACCATAACTACGAGCAGGAAGTAAAAGAAGACGAGGAGAACGAACAGTCACAGGCACAGGCCGGTCACGATGAGGTGCTTTTCGACTTACTGAAGAACCTGCGTAAGAAACTGGCCAAGGAAAAAGGATTGCCACCTTACGTACTGTTCCAGGACCCGTCTTTAAAAGAGATGGCTACTGTTTATCCTACAACCAAAGAAGACCTGGCGCACATTGCCGGTGTAGGTATGGGCAAGGTACAGAAGTTTGGAAAGCCGTTCCTGGATATGATCACGAAGTATGTAGAGGAGAACGACATTGTGACTGCTGCCGATGTGGTGGTTAAAACAACCGTTAACAAATCCAAGATCAAGATCTACATCATCCAGCAGATAGACAAGAAAGTAGACCTGGAGGAGATTGCCTCATCGAAAGGCCTTACCATGCCGGAACTGATAGAAGAAGTAGAGCACATTTGTTATTCGGGCACTAAGCTTAACCTGAACTATTACATCAATAATATTCTGGATGAAGATCGTCAGGAAGAAATATACGACTACTTTATGAGCGCCAGCACCGATAATATTGCGGTTGCCCTGAAAGAACTTGGCTCAGATGACTACACAGAAGAGGACCTGCGTTTAATGCGTATCAAGTTTTTGAGCGAGTACGCAAACTAATTATTTTTATTAGCGATATAAAGTGTAAAAAGACCGTTGTAATAATGCAGCGGTCTTTTTGTTTTAAAGTAAACTATAAACGGAATAAACTATAAAACTATAGTTTGTGCTGCGCGCGCAACTATAAATTTATAACTTCGCAGCAGTATTTTTGATAAATCTTAGTACAGCAATCAACAACCAGCAATTAGCAAACGAACTATGAATGTACTGATAATTGGATCCGGAGCCCGCGAGCATACTATAGCCTGGAAACTGAAGCAGAGCCAATATTGTGAGGAAGTATTTGTGGCGCCCGGCAATGCCGGAACCATGCAGTTCGGTACGCACGCTACCGTTGATATCCACAACTTTGAAGAAGTAGCCAAGTTTGCCACCGACTTCGATATTATGATGCTTATAGTTGGGCAGGAGAACTCGCTGGTAGAAGGTATTCACGATTATTTTCAGGAGAAGGAATACCTGAGACATATACTGGTTATCGGGCCTAAAAGAGCGGGCGCCATGCTGGAGGGTAGCAAAGATTTCTGTAAAGCCTTTCTGCAGAAGTACAACATACCAACCGCGCGCCACCAGACCTTTACCGAAGATACTTACCGTGAAGCTGTAGAATACCTGCGCAACCATGACTACCCGGTTGTGCTGAAAGCAGATGGACTGGCCGCTGGCAAAGGTGTTATTATTTCCCCGGATTTTGAGCACGCCCTGGATGCTCTGGAAGATATGCTGCGCAAAAAGCGCTTCGGCAATGCCGGTGCCAAAGTGGTGATAGAGGAGTTCCTGGAGGGGATTGAAGTATCGGTATTTATCCTGACAGACGGGAAAGAATATGTGCTGCTGCCGGAAGCGAAGGACTATAAGCGCATTGGCGAAGGCGACACCGGCCTGAACACAGGCGGAATGGGAGCTGTTTCGCCGGTTCCGTTTGCCGACGAGGTGTTTATGCAGAAGGTGAAGGAGCGTGTAATAGAGCCAACTATAAGAGGCATGCAGGAAGATGGCATAGAGTATTCCGGTTTCCTGTTTATCGGGCTGATAAAGGTAAACAACGAGCCGTATGTAATTGAATATAACGTACGCCTCGGCGACCCTGAAACTGAAGCAATACTGCCACGCATTAAATCAGATCTTTTCGAGTTGTTTAAAGCGTTATACGACCATACCTTAGGCAACTATAAGTTAGTGATCGATCCGCGTACAGCGGCTACGGTTTTCCTGGTATCGGGTGGTTACCCGGAAGGCTTTGAGAAAGGGAAAGAGATATCTGGTTTAGAACAGGTGGGCCCGGATGTGCTGGTATTTCATGCAGGCACTAAAATGGTTGGCGATAAGCTGGTAAACAGCGGTGGCCGCGTAATTGCCGTAACTGCTCTTGGCGATACTATGGAAGAAGCACTGGCAAAAGCAAACACCGCTGCCGAAACTATAACCTGGCAGGACCGCTACTATCGCCACGACATCGGCTTTGACCTGAGAGAGGAAAGAGTATAGACAACTATAGTTCGAACTATAAAAACAGAAAGGCCGGTTTATGCAACCGGCCTTTCTGTTTTTATAACGCTGATCTAAACTTAGCAATAAGCTTCGAAAGCACCTTTCAGGTTATCTACAATGCGGTTAAGCTCGTTGCCCTCGATGTGGTAACGCTCGATCATGTGCACCAGTTCACCATCTTTAAACAACGCTATAGATGGCGATGACGGAGGATAAGGCAGCATATACTCACGCGCTTTCGCAACGGCATCAGCTTCCATACCTGCAAATACCGTGATCATTTTGTCTGGCTTCTGGTCGGCAGAGGCTACAGCCATTTTAAGGGCAGGACGCGCCTTAGATGCTGCACAACCGCAAACAGAGTTAATAGCTACTAATACTGTTCCTTCTTTCGTAGACAGTGCCTGCTCTACTTCTTCAGGAGTCATTAATTGCTCAAAACCCGCAGATGTTAAGTCTTCGCGGATAGGTGCAACCATATATTCAGGATACATTCCCATAATCGTTCTTAATTAAGATTAAAACTACAGCTGCAAATTTACAAAATAAATAGCAGATGCGAAGATGATCTATATCACCTCTTTGTTTTAGCCAGCATTTTGAAATATAGTATTGTGCGAATTATAAAAAATTGTATTGTTTGTTGAATCGGTAAGTCAGCTTAAACTCTTTTTATAGTTGTAAGTATATGGTTGTATGTGACAAACGCCTATGGGTTGATCTGAAATTTTTTGGATTAGAACATTAAGTTTTTGACTATGGAAGGATAAGGATTTCGGGCGCTACTTATACATTCAGGTTTATGCTACATCACCCTAGCCAACTTCCGCAGGTTTGTTATTTTTACCTGCCCTCTCTTAACGGCAAACCTGCCGAGGTAATAGCTGTGCTTAACAGTTCTTCCGACACCATCTATATCCCGGTTCCTGAAGAGGATGTACAACTGAACGCTTTTTTTCAGCGCAGCATTACGCCCGCCGAAACCAGGCGCTTTGGCACTGATTCTACGTGGCGCATTTTTACGTCGTGGTGCGACCTGGAAACAGACCACAACAAATATGGTGTAAGTCTGGCCATTCTGGATATGCTGCTGAACTGCCGCGATAACAAACCGCTTAAAGACCACCTGGCGGTAGCTTAAATTCTATAGTTAGGTCTCGCCCAAACAGGTAACATACCTTATATGCTGCTTTGCGTAATTTATAAAAGGCTTTAAAGTAATTGGAATATTACTATATTAGGCCTGCAATAACTGGCTGCAGTATGTTTGAATTCGAAAATAATTATCTTCTGCTTTGGGTAGATACAACCATTCGGTTAATGTATAGTGACTGGTTGCGCCCTGTAACCAGCGAAGAGTACAGAGAAGGGAATGAGTTGCTACTCAGTCAGCTACACGAAAGAAATATTGAGAACTGGATAGCAGATTCGTCTAAACTCGGCGATATTTCGCAGGATGATGAGCAATGGACGCTTCAGGAATTTGTGCCTGCCTTAGCTCGTACAAAGTTGTTAAAATTAGCCCGCGTAGGCGGCGAAGATACAGGTAGTCACGCTAAATTTGAACAGTTCGCAAAACGCGCTGAGCCAATTTATATCGGTAACATACAAGTAAGGCAGTTTGTAACGTACAAGGAGGCTGCTGATTGGGTCGGAGAAATACCGGTATAAGTTACAGTTTTGTTTCTTGTCAACCTCTCTTCTTCATCATCCCGAGCGTCAGCCGAGGGATCTTATGTGTCTTATCCTAGTTGTTATTTCGACGTCAGGAGAAATCTGGGTTCTATAGTTGATATTCTTTCCAACTCGAACAAGCTATAGTTTCAAACCACCACCAATCCTGGGAGCTCTAGTTGCCTATCGTTTCAAACTTCCTTTGGTGCCCTCACGGCCGGGAGGCCCCGTCTTCGGGCATCGCGCTGCTGATTTGAAGCTACCCTTGTGCCTCGGGTTGCCTAAAGGCACCGCAACAAATCAAAGGCGCTCAACCCAAAGACTGTGATCTTTCTCATAGCAACCACCTGTCTATAGTTTGAACCAGTAAGCTTCGACTTTTATCAGCAATGTAGTTTCGTAGGGACAGGTCGCGACCTGTCCGCTCACAGGCTGCAACTATAGAACTATGATCTCAACTATAACAAAGGCAGAAACTCCCCTCTCGGGAGGGGCAGGGGTGGGTTAAACGGTAACTAAAAAACTATAACCACAACTATAACAAAGGCAGAAAAGCTCCCCGCCTTAGACAAGTCGCAGATCCCGGACTTGTTTCGGGAGAGGGGTTGGGGTGGTTAGACCACAGTAACTATAGAGCCATAACACCCTAACTTCAACAGGCCCCAATTTTATTAATAATGCTAAATATTTTAGCTTTCTATATAGCTTTTGCTAATTTTGTTCGTAAAGTAGAAGCATATGGAAGCGAAAGTGATACCTATAAGCCAGTGGCAGCCGGGGCTGTACAGCATCGTAGAAGAGAGTGATGAAAAATTATTGTTGTTTGGAGCGAGTGTGCGGGCAGGTTTCCCGAGCCCGGCAGCCGATTATTCTGCCGACCCGATAGACCTGAACAGGTACATAGCCGACAACCCAACCGCGACGTTCCTGGCTCGCGTGGAAGGCGACTCGATGATAGGCGCACACATTGAACCCGACGACCTGGCTGTGATAGACCGCTCTGTGAAAGCGACAAGCGGGAATATTGTGCTGGCTTTTGTGGAAGGGGAATTTACGATTAAGCGGCTTGTCATTAAAAAAGACGGCGCTTACCTGCAACCCGAAAACCCGAACTATAAAACCATAAAGATAGACAGGCCCGATGGCGGACATATCTGGGGAGTAGTGGTAGGCGTGATAAAAAAGTTTAAGTAAGTCATGACGTCGCTGTTCGCTATAGTTGACTGTAATAATTTTTATGCGAGTTGCGAGCGCGTGTTTAACCCTGCGCTTAACGGCAAGCCGGTGGTGGTGCTCTCGAATAACGATGGCTGCATTATAGCGCTCAGCAACGAAGCCAAAGCCTTAGGTATAAAAATGGGTACTCCCTATTTCCAGGCGCGGCCACAGCTTGAGAAAGATGGCGTAACGGTGTTCAGTTCTAACTATGAGCTGTATGGTGACATGTCGCGGAGGGTGGTGGAGACGCTACAGCAATTTACGCCTAACCTAGAAGTGTACTCTATAGATGAAAGCTTCCTGGACCTGGGCGATTTTTATAAAATAGATCTTAATGGCTACGCTCGAACTATAAAAGATACCGTGCAGCAATGGACGGGCATACCCGTAGCTGTAGGCGTGGCCACTACCAAAACGCTGGCAAAATTAGCGAACCGCATCTCTAAAAAATCACAGAAAGCAAACGGGGTATTGGTGCTAACGCATGAGCGGCACATAGAAGCTGCCTTAAAACGTACTGAGGCGGGAGATGTGTGGGGTATTGGCCGACGCTACGCCAACAAACTGGCCGGCCTGGGCATACACACCGCCTGGGACCTGCGCAACGTAACCGATGCCTTCGCTAAAAAGCACCTGACCGTAGTGGGTTTGCGCACAGTAAAAGAATTGCGTGGAGAGTCGTGTATGGAACTGGAGCACATGCCGCCGGCTAAGCAGAACATCTGCACGTCCCGCAGCTTCGGCGAAACACTTACCGAACTCACCGACCTGGAAGAAGCCCTGGCCACACACACCGTGCGTTGTGCGATGAAGCTGCGTAAACAAAAATCGTGTGCCGGCGTGATAACCGTGTTTCTGATGACGAACCGCTTTACGGAACAGCATTACTACTATAGCCGAACTATAAAACTCGACAGCCCCACCAGTAGTGAACTCGAGCTGCTTCGGCACGCCGCCAAAGCCCTGAAACAAATGTTCCGCCCCGGCCTGCAGTATAAAAAAGCAGGCGTTATAGTTTCCGACATCGTGCCGGCCAATCAGGTACAGCTCTCGTTACTCAGCAGCCAAAACACCGAGCGCGACACCAAACTCATGCACGTACTCGACGACCTGCGTGAAAAATACGGTAACAAGTTCGTGAAGTATGGCGTGCAGGGCACCGGCAAAAAATGGCAGCTAAAAGAAGAACATATCTCGGCGTGCTATACTACGGATTTAGGTGGGTTGCTGAAGGTGGGGTAGGGGAATTTGCGATTCGCGAATTGCAAGCCAATAGAATCGTTTATTTGTTAGGACAACTGAACGAAATTTGCTGGCGCGAGCTTGTAGTTCATGTCTTATTTTAGTTATTAAAATTTTCAGAAGGTATAAAAATAACTGGTGTAGCTGCTCAGAACTATAACAGTTTAGAATGGTAGTAAGCATGAGCTAGAAACTCGCGCCAATGCAGGAGCGTGTAGCTATACTTATATATTGTAAACCACTTTCTTACTGGCATAAGCTGAGTGCCTCTCAAGTTCCTGGTTGATAAAGTTGTGCCAGGCAACTTGCTCTTCTTTCTTCAGGCCATGTTCTGTTTGCTCATCAAAAAGCTTTTGCTGCTTTTCAAGCTCAGCTGACAAGACGTTGGTGATCTTATGTAGCTCTTCTTTAATGTTTTTTGATGCTTTTTTCTCTGCGATGGCTTTCGCTATTTTTCTCGCATAAAGTTCTGCTAGGTCAAAATGCATCTGTTCGTGTTTCAAAAGACTGGTATCATTTATAAATCCGGCCTTAAACCAAGAATCCTTCCTGTAGAAAGTATTTCTCACACTAAAGTTTACCTGTACACCTCCGTCACTGCTGGGTTTAGTGTAAAAGCTGTAAAGGAATCTGGTAACGGTAGCAGCTCCAGCTTTACCTGTCTCTATGCTGTCCGGGATAATGGTAAAGTTGCTTGGTGTTAGCACATCTTTTTGCCAATCAATAAAAAACTTGTTTTCATTCTGACCAAAGCAGATGTGTAAGTTCAAAAGAAACAGAGTACCTGTTGTGACTAGGCACTTCATTAAGCTTGTCAACATTTTGTAATGAGTTATCTATAGTTCGGTTTTCTACAGTAATGATCTGTTATGCTTTTCAATATAGTCAACATTTAGCAATTGCTCATAAAACAAAAAGCCTGTCTACTTTCGTAAACAGGCTTTCTCGGTGGTCGCGAAGGGAGTCGAACCCCTAATATCTATTATACCTGATTATTATCTGTTAGTGCCTGAAATCCCCTTTGTAACTAAAATTACACGCTATTTACTATAGCAGATACTCATATAAATTAATATTATCTAAAAGATTTGTTCGTAACTTGTTCGTATAGTACCTTAGATTTAAAGCATAAGACTTATGAACCTAAGCTACTATTTAGAAACCAGAAGCGGGCATGATGCCAAGAAGCCAACCCCTATAACTTTGTTCGTGAGGTGTAGAGTGAATGTAGGTGGAAATTCTAAAACGCAAACCGTAAAGCTATCTACAGGTAAAAAGATAGTAGCCAAATACTGGGATAGTGAAGGGCAACGAATCAAGCCATCTTATACAGGAGCAACAGAGCTTAACTCATGGCTAACAACCAAAAAAAGCGCGGCAGATAAACTATTGCTCCTGGCAGGAATTAACAATGAAGAATTAACATCTACTAGAATCAAGGAGATAGTGCGGCCTCTGTTTGTAGGTTCTTCTATTGTAGAAGATAGTGCACTTTCTGTTTGGGATGTGTACGAGATCTTCATTGAGACAAGAAGCACTCAAATGGTTAACAGTACCATCCAGAAGTATAAAACCAATTTGTCCCACCTTAAAGAGTTCTCAAAAGAATATAAGTACCCCATAACTTTTGAGACACTGGATCATAAATTCTTAGAGCGTTTTGTTACCTACCTAATCAAAGAGAAGAAACACATTAATAATACCATCGAGAAGAGTGTTACAATTCTAAAAACCTTCCTCAATTGGGCAACTGATCATGAATATAACACCAAACTTGCATTTAGAAAATTCAAGCATGTTAAAGAGCAGGTTGATATAGTTTATTTAACAGACGATGAACTTCAAAGACTGTATAAGCTTGATTTAACGGGCAAGGAAGCTTTGCAGAAAGTAAGGGATGTGTTCTGTTTTGGGTGCTATACCGGACAACGATTTTCTGATATAGCAAAGATAAGCCGTGAGCAGATCAAGGGGAATACGTGGAATGTAATAACGAAGAAGACAAAAGACATTATAGAAGTACCCCTAAATCGATATGCTTTAGAGATTTTAGAGAAGTATAAGGGGGATGAAAAGCCATTGCCAGTTATCTCGAATCAGAGAACCAACGAACACCTTAAAACCATTTGTAAAGACGCTAAAATTGATGAACTAATTCCAGTTACAAAATTTAGGGGAGCGGAGAAAATAGAGGGCGTTAAGAGCAAGTATGACCTGATAGGAACTCATACTGCGAGAAGAACTTTTGTCACTCTTTGGCTTGAGAAAGGAGGAAGGCCGGAAACCTGTATGGAAATCACAGGGCACAAAAATTACAAGGACTTTAAAAAGTATATCAAAATTACATCAAAGGTTATGCGTGTTGAGATGGATAACATTTTTGGTTCTACCCCTGTAATGAAAGCAGTATAGTTTAAAAAGTTATCAACATAATATAAATATCGAAGCCGTGTTTAAGTTGCTGTATATCAGTTTGTTGTATTTGTAATTATTGTAACTAAAGTTACATAAGTGCTTGGTAATCAATTAGTTGTTTATAAGTTTATACTGCTTTATTTGGTAGCACGATAGATTACTTATTAGTTTTGGTTGTATATCAATATAACAGCCATGATAGATAACACTATCCTATTAACCTCAATTAGTGCTGAATCGCTTAAAGCAATAATTGCCGAAGCAGTAAGAGAGAATTTGAAAGACATTCAGAAAGATGCTACGCCCGTAGCTACTGAGTCAGACAAAGTTCTGGAAGCCCAAGAAGTAATCAAACTTCTGAAAATCTCACCTGCAACTCTTGAAAACTGGAAGCGCCAAAGTAAAATCCCCTTTTACAGAATAGGCCGCCGTGTTTATTTCAAAGAGTCCGAAGTTTTAACCTCTCTTAACAAAGCGCAGCTATAATTATGAAAATAGCACTTGAAAACTTTTACGGGAAACTCAAAATGGTTTATGAGTCTGCCGATTTAGAAATTCCACGTCTTGAGATACATATAGACAAAGATGAGAATGTTTGTTTAACTGACTTATGGCGGTTGGCAGGTGGAGACATAGACAAGAGACCGAACGATTGGTTAAATCTTGACAATACAATATCATTTATAGAAGGGGTAGCATCGGTTTTAAATACCGCTCTGGACGGTATTATAAAATCTAAACGCGGCAAAGGCGGAGGGACTTTTGCTCATAAACAAGTCGCCCTATCCTATGCGAAGTACCTGTCCCCAGAATTGCATGTACTGGTAAATGAGGTGTTCTTTGAGAGATTAGAAGAACAAAACAATCCAGAGGCCGCAGTAGATAGGGCTGTTAAAGATTGGAAGAAACAAGGCAGGACAGATGATTGGATTAACACTAGGCTCAGAAGTAAAGCTCAAAGAAGTGAGTTCACGTCTATCTTGAGCCAACATAGGGTAATAAACAATGGAACGCACGACAACGGCTTTAGGCGCTGCACAAATGCAATATATAGCCCCTTATTCGGTGGTGATGCGCAATCTATCAAACAAAAGAAAAACCTTCCTAACAAGGCTAATATCAGAGATAATTTAGGGGCTACTGAGTTAGCTGCTTTAATGCTTGCGGAAGCTCTCTCAGCCGAAAATATCAAAATCAAGAAAGCCTTTGGTAATGATGAGTGTGAAAGTGAATGCAGGTCTGCATCTGTTAATGTAGCAAAAGCAGTTACTAATACCAGAAGCACACAACCACGCAAAATAGGATAATCAAAACGGGGGGAGTAGTAAATGATTTAAACTCCCCTATATCCTCTAACCTTCTCAATAAACTTATTATGTCTAGCCCGTTAAAACACGTGCTCGCATTGCGCGTGCCCGGAACTGTCGTGTCCGATCTAAAAAAGGCGTTGACTCCAAAGGAGTTTAAGAAATACCTACACCTCTATTTATGGCCTGTACATTTAGTACTTCAAACGCAGGCTAATACTTCCGATATGGTCTTTAAGAAAAGTCAAGGCTTTGTACCTCTAAACTTTGAGGGCAAAATCAAGCCGGTTGTATCAGGGAAGCCAGTATTACAAACTTTAAAGTCTTCGGGAATACTTGTGCCTAAGAGAAATAGTAAAGGAAGGGAAACCTATACCACGGGTACAGTTTCTAAATCATTCACCATCGGGGACAAATACCACCTTGATAACATGATAGAACTTGTGTTTAATAACAGGGGCTTTATCAAGAAGTGTAAGAGAACAGAGGCAAAAGAAATCAGTGAACCAAAGCCAGGAGTAGAACGGTACCTGCGGAAGGTATTTAATGACTTTGAGTTAGATTCATACAGCAAAACCTACTGTGATCTTAAAAGAGCCTTAACACATCTTAGAGTGGCTGCAAATGAGCTAGGGACTTATGAACATATAAGATTAAAGAAGCGGCTTCCACATCTTATTAAAAGCATAGAAGACAATGGGCACACAGCTAGTCAGGTAATTAAAGAATTAGAGTGTATAGCATCTTACAAAAAAGGCCGCTATGCGACGGACATGCTTCAAATCAGGCAGTTTGAATTGGGAGAAATATTTTTTAAAAGGGCTCCGAAGGGGGATCGTATTTTTACAACTGCTAATCTAATGCCCAGGGATTTAAGGAAGTTTATTAAGCATAAAAGAGGCAAGGCACTGTTTGAGGCAGATATACGCAATTGCCAGCCGCTTATGTTATGCGGGCTATTAAAGAAGCGGTATAGGGGTAAATGGGAAACAGACCTATTACTGTATAAAGATTTGTGTGAGAAGGGCAAATTCTATAATTATTTATTTAAAGTAATGTATGGGATTGAATTAGATGAGATGTCAGAAGAAACACGCATCAGGTTTAAGGAAAAGTTATTCGGTTATGTCTACTATTGTAATATCTACGAATCGGCTTCCTATAGCGAATATGTAATAACTTTTAAGAAAGAGTTCCCCACCGTCTATACTTTCATTATTGAGTATAAAACTGAGCATGGTTACAAAGCCCTTTCAACAGAAATGCAGAGAGTTGAGAGTAAGTTAATGATTAACACAGTCTGTACTCAATTAAAAGACAATAAATGCTCAGTACTGTCTATTCACGATGGATTGATAGTAACAGAGGATGAGATAGAGCATACAGAGACCCTATTGCAAGAAGCATTCGAGAAAAAGCAAGGGCTTATGCCTGAGATAGCAAGAAAGCGAATTAAGCCGCATGATATAGCCCTATATAAAAGGTTTGACTACCTAGCTAATGCAGTCTCAATAAGTATATAAATTAATTGTATACACAGCTACTGACTATGAAGTTATGCACGAAAACCAAGTTTTTAAACTTGTGTAATAGTCTGTATATCAGTAGATTGTTTAATAATATGGAAGCAGAAGTATAAGAACTTGTTCTTCTGCACCTCCTTTTTAACCTTAAAGATAGTTTTAACTTCAATCCCAGTCTAAAACCCTAAATACAATTCATCATGAATGATTTCAAAATTACTTCTATCAACCCTGACTGTAGCTACATTATTGAAGGGGATGTTCTGCAAAAAATGCTAGGTATGACAGCTATTTATGCGGTAGAAGCCTATATAGCAAGACAGAATCCATTAGAAGATCGAATCTTAAAAACAAACGAGGCAATGGAATATCTTGGCATCAAATCAAGAGCTACACTAGACCGCTACCAGAACCAAAAAGGCAATAAGCTAAAGTATATACCAGGTAGCCCGAAACGGTTTTATGAATCTGATCTAAAAGAGTTTCTTGCAAAGAACAAGATAGGCTAACGCACACCTTCCCCAAGTGTTAAAAAGTGCTGCTTTCAATAAAATTTCTTCGCTCTCTAAAGCATACAAAATATTTATATACCTCTCTTTATTATGGGTAACATAAGCTTTTAACCTATCCCTAAAACTGTGTCTTCGTAGTTCATCAAGGCTCAAATTATGTAAAATTTTAATACGGGAATTGATTAAATTTAAGTATTGTAACTCAATACTAACTACATGACAAACAGCTACTTTAGCCTTTGGAAAGATGGCAAACTCTTTATTGATGTTGCCCGTCTTATTTCAGATACTCGCGCTCTTTTTGGCACTTACTCAATATGCCGCGCATCTGAATTACCATAGTCCTATTTAAAAGCCAGCATAGGAGCACAGACGCCTTTTAGCCTTGCTTTAATACATCCAATACCACCACAACCCACAGTTATTTACCGGCGAGCTGCACAAGCGAATGAAACAGGCGCATATATGACTTACCCATTAGTACAATGTATGATTATGTGATTTTCGTGTTTATGTGCTTTTATGCTTTATCTGCTTTTAAATGAATGTTTTACAACTATAGCGGGAAGGTATTAATTGACAACATGGAGTTCACTATTTATTAATCCACCCTTAACCACAACACAGCATAACCATGAGGCTACGACAGATTGGCTCAGAGTCAACATTAGAGATACTTGCGCTATCATACCGTATGCAGCGAGTACTAAGTAAGGAGTATAACATAACTCCTATCAAAGCTGCTATTATATTACTTCTTGGTTCGTTCGCCACCAAAAGTAGATCAGAAGAAGTAGCAGCACTTAGCGTGCCTGAGATACTGGCACTGCTTAGTTACAGTAAGTCTAATAAGATGAACCTGTATTATGCAGCCCAAGAGCTTTGTGGAGATTCGCCATACCTGCGCAAAGAGAAACGCGGAAGAATTAATTACTATAGCTTAACTGCTAAAGGTGTAGCTCTGATAAGGGACTGTGTAGAAAAGGCGAAAGTATACAGATTTGAAGTTTCTCAAATTCAGGTAGCCGCCTAGTTTTTTACCGGGGGGGAGCTTATGTACACCCGCCAAGTGTATAAACACCGGGGGGAGCTGTTTCTGTATCAAACGGAAATGGGTTTACCGGGCACCCTTCCAACACGACCAACCCAATTCAAACTACTACCACCTAACAACCCAACTCTTTACGCTTGCCTGCTCCTGTGCTCTGCCTGTTCCAATGTGCACGGTTGCTGTTCAGGATGTAGTTAATCAATCATTCACTAACTAACCACAACAAACTATGTTAGGTTTAGCATCACTCGCTTTGGGATCTGTCTCAGGCTTGAACCAACTCTTAACAGCCAGAAAGCAACAGCGAATGGCAGACCGTATACAGGCTGTTAAGCCAGAGTATCAGATTGCAGGTGCACTTCATGAAAACGTTGCTAATGCTCGAAACATGGCAAACGGCAATATGCCAGGCATGGGCAACGCTTTAAACCAAATACACGCCACTAGTGCCAATGGTGCCAGGGCTGCGGCTCTATCTGGCTCAGGTAACAACGCACTCGCTACTATTGCAGCTATGCAAGGTCAGGAAGCCAACGCGCTCAATAACCTGCACGACCAACAAGCAAACTATAGAATGCAGATGCAAGGCAACCTACAAGGGCAGCTAAATAACTTGGCTCAGGAACAGCGCAACAAGTGGCAATATGATAAGGCCGACAAATACACAGAAGATTCAGCCGCTAAAAGTGCTTTAACCGGCGCAGCCATGAACAACAAACATAGCGCGATATCTTCACTCAGTAACCTTGCTATTACAGGTTTGCAGGGCTTGAAGAGCAAGAAACAAGGCCAAGATGAGCAACACCAAAGCAACGTGTCAAACTATCACAGAGGGCAGCTAAACGGTGTTAAAAGCACTCCCTTATTTGGTGGTACTCTTAGCAGTTACCCGTTTCAATAGTGAGTTGTATATAATATAATTATATGTAACTAATTAATTATCAGCTACTTATTGTTAATATGAAAAATGTTTTATTACTTGGTGCTTCCTAAACAGTTAGAAGTGCAGAGTATCTTTAGATTGACAATAAGCCGTTGTCTAGGGAGGCAGTAGGGGAAACCCCTGCACAGCTCTAACTGGCTGAGGACTCCTAAGGGCAACGGTCCCTGTACCTAAAAATTCCTAAACAGTTAGAACATGCAAAAAGAGACTAACAAACAGAACGAAGCAACAACATTTGTAACACCATCTGGGCAGACGTTCAGCACTGCTTTTGTTCCGGAACTATTAGATCGTTGTACTCCTGAGTATATGGAGATCAATCTAACAAAGGTTTTAGATATGTGTACTGATCATATAGTTAATGCTCGTTATACCGTAGAGGGTTCAGCCGGAGCCCTAGAAGCTCTGCGTATAGCAAGAAACATTTTTAGAACTAACGGAGAAAGCATAAACCTAGAATGACATGAAGGCATTTAAGTTTAGAGCTGAATGCGAGAATGATGTCAGAGAATTACAGCTGTTGATATCATTTGATATTGAAAGTATATCTGTTGTGCCTATTTCTGTCTTTCCTGATGTTGAAGTAACTCTAATTATGGAGAATATATATTTAGAGCAACTAAGAGATTATATGCGCCTAATAAACGACTCACATGTAATGATACAAACATTAGCTACAGAAACTGAATATACAGGCGAAAGAAATTACGATATAGATTAGCTTTACAACCCATTTATATAGCCGTGCATCTTAACCAGGTGCACGGTTTTTTTATGCCGCTAATCAAGAAGCTTTGTGCTTTGCAGACTTTATACACTTGAATGTTAATCCTTGTATAAAGATTCTTCAAAAATAAATGATAAAAGAGTGTCTTCAAAAGCGGGAGCGTACACTTCATCTAAATCTTGAATAACCTGGAATGTAATTGATACCATTTTGCTACCGCGTAGTAATATGTATTGTCGCGTAATGATGTGATAATCATATTCGAGTGATTTTATGTTAGACCTAGTCTTAACTAGTAAGCTCTCTACATTATTGATATAAGTTTTCTTTCCTTCTATTAGCTCTGTATTAGGCATACCTTCCCTTAATAAAGTAACTGCTTGATCTACAGGGAAGTCATAAACAGATTTTTGTATTGGTTTGTCAAAATGAGTTACATGAATATTCATAGTAGCCACTTTTAAACTATCTGTAGCATTAAATTCAACACCTATCGAATTTGGCCTATTAATTATCCAGCCTTTGGGAATTTTAATTCTATAGTGGTTTATGTTGCTCCTGTAAATGTTGTTCTCATTTACTTTTGGTTCTTGCGGGGTATAATCTTTTACAGTAAATCCATTCTTCTTTCTATCTTGAGAGAGAGCCGGAACAGCTAAAGCTATCAATATTGATAGTGTCAATAGTATGATTTTCATTGTTTGCTTTTTTGTTCAAGATAGTATTAATATAATATCATTACTATATTAGTGGAACTTAATATTAGAGCTATGAAACAAGTTGTCAAATCTGCCAGAGTTAGTATACTGGTTTATGTTCTTACAATTGCCTGTGCTTTTTCAGCAGGCTATATAAATCATTCCCCTGAGCTAATAAATTACAAGCAGACTGAAAGCAGTGTTTATATCTGCTCTAGCCCTAAAGCCTATGCATACCATAAAACAAAATCTTGCAGGGGATTAAACCGGTGTTCATATGAAGTAAAGGAGATTTCAAAAAGTGAGGCAACAGCAAAGTATAAAAGAAGTGCTTGTAAGGTTTGTTACTAACTATTACCCCGTACTAATTTATATGAAAACTATCATAAGTCGGATTCTTACTCCGATTGGGACTATTTTTTTGCTTGGGTTTGGTTGTGACACATTAGCAACTATGCCTAAGCATGCTTTTGTTTTTGTAAATGATAATGATGAATATATAGCTCCGCCATTTTTAATGCATGATGGATTTGATGACACTAGGCTTATTAATTTTTATGCAGATGCATACAAACTAAAGTTAAAAAGGTATAGAGATGTAATCAAAGATTCAGAGCCTCATAATGAATGTAGAGAGGGGGAATATTATGTGCAAGAGGGCCGTTCAGTATCAGGTTCTTTGTTAGAGTACCTAGGTGTGTTACCTACTCTTAAACCAAGATGGAATGAAGATGGGAGTTGGAATTACTAATTGTTTTTTCAATCTCAGATAGTTTTAATATATCATTATGTTGAAAACTAAGTGGTTAATTTGGAGTGTTCTAATTGGGTTGATACCTTTCATTGTGCGAACCTTCATCTGGTTGTTCTCAAAGTCAGCTACGCCCAGCTTTTGGATAAATGAATCAGACTTTGTGAGTTTTGGGTTAGTTTTAAGTTTAGCTAATATTAATGAGTTAGAGAGAAAGAAGAACAAAGATGAAACTTGGAAATCTATAAGCAGTGGGATATCTGTATTCTTTATTATGGTATTCTCAACTATTTATGGACTTGTTACCTATTCAGATTTGAGAGGTGATAATGATTTAGACAGAGTTGCAATTAAAATATGCTCTGTCATTTTAGCCTTAGTTTCTGCTATCGTCAGTTCATCTATTTATAGCCGTATGAATGCTAAAAAGCCATGACAGAGTTAATAGTGATTATAACTATTGTAGCTGCGATAAGTGGACTTGTCTTAGCTTTCTTTAACTTCTCTAAAACACGAGAAGATCATTACAATGAATACCTAAAAAGAAAAAGAAATGACAAAGCTTAGATCCTTTATCTACTTAGACAATTATAAAATGTATTCATTTTCTTCACAGTTATTTGAAGGACTAACTGAATATATAGTACAATCAAAATCAGATAAATCCATAGAAGAAGAGCAGCAAAAAGGGAAGTTAGGTAGCGGTAGAATACTGGCAGATATCATAGAGAAAGATATAAGTCAAACGGAAAAGAAGTTTCTTCATGACTATTCATACAATCTGTTTGAAGAAACTCTTGTGAATAGCGGGAGAGTATTAGAGTTGAACCAAGGAAATGTAAATTCTGAAATCGAGAATATTCACAATTATAGTTTTGTTAAAATAACTGGGAGAGTTGTGTTTAATGACTCGAAGTCAGTTCAACATACGATAGAGAACTTCAATGAAATTGGTGAGGCTCTAACGTACATATCCAACAGGGGGGCAATTGAAGAAATGAAATCTACTCTTTCTGAGCAAGCTAAAGGTATTAAAGACAGGAACGCTAAGGCTAAGGCTAACGCATTAATTAGGAATGCATTAGATGTAAAGAAGATGGCTAAAGAGCAGAGTCTTTATTTTGATCCAGAGTTTTTGAAAAAGTTGTCATACATACTTGAGTATGGGTTTAACCAACAGTTCGAAGCTCAGATACCATTTGAACATGATGACGCCTTTCAACTTTTTACAGCTCAATTAATAAGGGAGAACCTGAAAGAATCAGAGTTTAATATAATCAAGAAGTATTCAAGAGAAACAGAAAAAGAGTTTAAACTCTTTGGCATACCTACACAAGTTCAAGGCTCCGGAAGAAAAGGAAGTATTTTAGATAAGATAAGAGAAATTTATGAAGATACTGAGACTGAAAGTAGTATGAAAGAGTACCTGATGTACATGGCTTCTCTTCTTTCTAATGTCGAAAGGACGTTCTCCGGGAAATTAGACTTTGAGTATGTTATTGACCCAATAGCGCTATATATTGAGATTTAATAATTAATCAAAGCTCTTGTATAGTATTATGTCATCCTACAATAAAAAAGCCCTTACTAAGTAGCAGGGCTTTTTTATTAATTATAGGTAACACTCTTTATAAATTGCCTGCAAATACTCTTTTGCTTTTTCTGCTTCGGCAATTGTTATTTTAAAGGTTGTATATCTTGCATTTCGAGATCTGTCATCTAACCACTTATATTTAATAGCTGTTAATGATGACATCTTTTCCCAAACTAGTCTTTCTCTAGATTGATGTCTTCCAGCCATTTTATAGGCACTCTTGACATCATTTATATTTGAACAACTTACTCCATTTATAGTACAAGGAAGAATTTTATCCTCAACAAAATGAATAGATGAGTAAAAGGCAGTGGTAATAACCCAATCATAGTAAACCTTGCCATCCAAAAGTTGCTCAGAAAGAGCTTTGTTTCTCTCTCCGTGATCCTTGTTTCTAGACATTAAGAGTTGAGAATTTCATAATAGCCAAACCCGTTCTCTTCTAAAGCTTGAAGATCCAGTTCATTAGAACCCATCAAGCTCATGTCAAGGTATTCTTCCTCAAATAATTCAGTGAAAATTCTCTTCATCTCGAAGACCTTAGTGTAAGACTTCTCAACAAATTCGTCATTCAATAATAAATCGTTATCAACTGAGACTATAACCTTCTGGCACTTAGTTGATAAATTAATATGGAATGAATGTACTTTGTATTTATGATCATTTAAGAAAGAAACTACCCTTTGAGTAAGGATATAAATTTGATTCGCCTTTTGAGTAAATCTTTCAACTCTTCCTTTTACTATTTGGTCTAGAAAGTCCTTCTTTCCAGATTTCTCACCGTCAGAAAACCCTTGATTATAAGCCTCAGCTACTACATCAACATGATAGTAACCGTCAGAGCCTTGTTCTCTTACGTGATCTTTATATTGGACTAGATAATTGTGGAACTGGTCTGTCCCGCTTTTCTTTAATGATGTTGCGCTCATGATAGCTGTTAAGTTTGCTTTAATTATTACTTAATTAATCAAACCTTATACAAAGATACTATAATTGTAAGGCAAATGCTATACAAATGTAAAGCAAATACTATACAAGCTTTCGCAAGTTAATGTTTTATAAATTTTGAGAGTTGATTGAGTATTAACTTTTTTTAAACCAAAAAGGTTTAGATAATACAGGCCGAATTGAAGAACAGTATGAGCGGTATTTTGTTCGTAATGTGTTCGCAATAATAAAAAAAGCCCATGAGAATGCTCTAATGGGCTTTTTTGGTGGTCGCGAAGGGAGTCGAACCCCTAACCTTCTGATTCGTAGTCAGATGCTCTATCCAGTTGAGCTACGTGACCATTTTCCGTAATGGTGATGCAAAGTAACGCCAATTTTTCTTACAACGCAACCCCTAAACACACATTTTTTTAATTTTTAGCACTCGCTTTCTTTAAGGCTTTCTTCAGGGCGCGGTCAAAAACAAAGTATAAACCACCTATCGAAATGATTATCAGGCCGATCATGAGCAACTGACCGGTGCGGCCGCTGTCCGGGTTTTGTAACAAAGAAATTATATCGCGGGCTTGTGTTCCTATCCAGTAAAAGAAAATAGTGCGCGGAAGCATGCCAACTATACTTGCCACAAAAAATCGGGTACGGCTCACCTGCAGCAACGACAACACAAAATTCATCAACGCAAAAGGAAGCACCGGCGAAATACGCGTCAGAAAGATCAGGCTCCAGCTTTGGTTGCGCAGTTCCTGCATCAGGTTACGGGCCTTCTCGAAACGGTTAAGGAAACTCATCATCTTGCCGTGATCTATGAGTCGGGCCAAACTATAGCCTACCAGCGCTGCAATACCATAAGCCACTACCACCCCCGGGAAAGCTGACCAGCCCAGGTAAAAGCCACTTACCAACGCCACAAAGGTAGTAGGGGTAAGGGCTAAGGCCATAGTGATAGCTATCACTACAAAATATAAAAGCAGCTGCCAGATGGTAAGGTCCCGGAAAATGTCCTGGTACTGGTACAGGTAAACAGCCAGCGTAGAGCTAACTGTAACAGGCACCACCACCAACAACAGCATCGATACAAACGTAGATGCATTTTCGCGGACAAGGTTTCTCAGCAGTGGTATCAGCTTCATCAGCTTACAGTGTTTGGTAATGTTAGCATTAGACGAATGACAAAGGAGAAAAGATTTTGCCGGACTACAAAGTGTAACCCAGCCTAAACAACTATAGCCGGGCACTGTTTTTATCAATCCTGCTTATTTTACTAACTTGCAGCGTATCGTTTATACTTTTAAACTATAGATATGAAATTCGGAACAAAAGCCATACATGCTGGTGTAGAACCAGATCCAACCACAGGCGCCATCATGACGCCAATTTACCAGACATCAACCTACGTTCAGCGCTCACCAGGCGACCACAAAGGTTACGAGTACTCACGTACGCACAACCCAACCCGCACGCAGCTACAGAATGCCTTGGCAGCTCTCGAGAACGGCAAACATGGTCTGTGCTTTGCCTCAGGTATGGCCGCTATCGATGCGGTTATAAAAATGCTGGCGCCTGGTGATGAGGTTATCTCGACGAATGATTTGTACGGTGGTAGCTACCGTATTTTTACAAAGATCTTCCAGAACTATGGCATCAAGTTCCATTTTACCAACATGGCCGACCTGAGCAAGGTAGAAGCGCTGGTAAACGAGAATACCAAAATGATCTGGGTAGAAACGCCAACTAACCCGCTGCTGAACATCATCGATATTAAAGGCTGCGCAGCCATTGCTAAAAAGCACAGCCTTATTCTTGTAGCTGATAACACTTTTGCCACGCCATACCTGCAAACTCCGCTGGATTTAGGTGCTGACATTGTGATGCACTCACTTACCAAGTATATGGGTGGCCACTCGGATGTGGTAATGGGTGCACTTATAGTTAACAACGATGACCTGCACGAGCGACTGGCGTTTATTCAGAATGCATGCGGTGGCACACCAGGCCCACAAGACTGCTTCCTGGTACTACGCGGCTTAAAAACATTGCATCTGCGCATGGAGCGCCATTGTCAGAACGGACGCAAAATTGCCGAGTACCTGAAGAACCACCCGAAAGTAGAGAAAGTATTCTGGCCAGGTTTTGAGGATCACAGCAACCACAGCGTAGCGAAAGAGCAGATGAATGATTTCGGTGGTATGATCTCGTTTGTGCTGAAAGGCGATAAAGTAGAAGATGCTACACGTGTGCTGGAGAAACTGAAATTCTTTGCTCTGGCAGAATCTCTAGGCGGTGTAGAGTCGCTTTGCGGTCACCCGGCAACTATGACACACGCCAGCATCCCGCGTGAAGAGCGTATGAAAGCCGGCCTCAGCGACTCGTTGATCAGACTGAGCGTGGGTGTAGAAGATGCCGAAGATCTGATCGCTGACCTGGAGCAGGCGATTGGTTAATTTTATAGTTTGATAAAAGAGTTTTTTGACAAAGGACAAAAGACTTATTTATAGTTTGAAGAGCCGCTGCCTTATGGTAGCGGCTTTTTTATTTGTCTGAATCAGGATCTACAGGATTTGAGGATGAGCAGGATTTAGACCTAAATTTCTTATCTTTCTTCAACTCTTTAACTCATAAACTATTAAGGCTATGCAGGTTATTTTCAGGGAGCGGCAGCGGTTCAGGCAGGTGTGGTTGTGGGTGATGATACTTGGGGTGGCTGCAATGTTTTGGGCTGGGTTTGTATACCAGGTTTTGCTGGGAGGTGCGTTTGGTAACAGGCCGGTGTCGGATGTGCAGTTGGCTATAGTTGCAGCTCTGGTAGGAGTAGGACTGCCCTGGTTCTTCTATAAAATGTCGCTGGTTACGGAGGTGGTACCCGGCGAGCTGCGGGTGCGTTTCTGGCCGTTTCATCTGAAACCGGTAACTATAAATCTGCACGAGCTTCGCGACTATGAACAGGTAAGGTATAGCCCGATCATGGACTATGGCGGCTGGGGAATCAGGTGGGGGTTTAAAGGTAAAGCCTACAACGTGTATGGCAACCAAGGCGTGAAACTATACTTCTACAATAAAGATAGTCTGCTCATCGGCTCCCAGAAACCAGACGAACTGCTTTCTGCCATAACTATAGCTAGGCAGCAGAAGGTTTGATTGTTGGAGGTTAAGTTGTTAGTAAGCAAGTGCTATCTGATAGTCCAAACGATAAGGCGAAAATATTGCGTTTCTGCAAAATAAAGCCAGTCCTAAAAGTCCCCGTTAATCCCGGTTCACACTAACATCCTGTCAATCCTTTAATCCTGAAGATCCTGATTCAGATAAACAAAAAAAGCCGCTACCATAAGGCAGCGGCTTCCAGATCTATCGTTCGCTCAGATTACTTCTGCGCCTGGATACCTAAAACTTTGTAAACCTCAGTAAGGTCCGGAGTTAAGATGATCTCAGTACGACGGTTCTTCGCTTTAGCAGCAGCAGTACGGCCTGTATCAGCTGGTTGGAAGTAAGCGCGGCCCGCAGGAGTTACTCTGTCAGGAGATAAGCCCTTCTGAGTTAACAAACGTGTGATCTCCGTTGCACGAAGCACGCTCAGGTCCCAGTTGTCAGCAATTTTCTTAGTGCCTGGCAGTACTTCTACATCATCGGTGTGGCCTTCTACCATTACACCAACTTCGTTGTTTTTCTTCAGTACATCAACCAGTTGGTTAAGAGCCTGCTGGCCAGTAGCGTTTACTTTCGTGCTACCAGTTGCAAATAACAGCTTATCCGACATAGACACATATACTTTGCCATCTCTGATGTCAACACTCAGGTCGCCCTGGTTAAAGTCTTTCAAAGAGGCATTGATCTCATTCTTCAGGTTATTTAAAGCTTTCTCTTGCTCGTTCATCTGGCGCTCCATTTCAGCAAGTTTCTGCTCACGCTCTTTTAAAGATGCTGTAAGTTCGTCTACTTTCTGCTTTGATGCAGCTTGTTCAGCTTCCAGCGCCTGCTTGCTTGCCTGCAGATCTTCATATTTTTTAGAAGACACACAAGACGCCAGCATGGTAGTGCAAACCAGTACAGAGAAGGATGCTTTTACAAAGTTAAATTTCATGGGTTTTACTTTAATAATGGTTTATAGATCGTTAAAAAATAAAACTGTTTTGCTGCAAAGATGTAAAAAAACGAAGCGTAAAGCCAAGTAAAATGCAGAAAAGGCACTATTAAAACTGCAGTAGTAAGTAAATATTGTGGAAATTGAATATTAAATGTAATTGCCTGTATAATAAAGATAAATGAATATTAATTTGAACAAACAAGCCCTGATATTTAAGCTACTAGACCAACAGTTTTTTATAGTTGCTCAACTATAGATTCGTTTCCGGTTTCGCTAAAAAACTATAACTTTAACAACTATACCTTCAGCTGTACAATCATGAAAAAACAACTATACTTTTTCTGCCTTTTCTTTTTAATGGCGCTGGCAACTATGGGCCAGACCAAGCCCGACTATAGTAAGATTACCCTGGTGATACATGGCGGTGCCGGAACTATAACCAAAGCCAACATGACACCCGAGAAAGAGAAAGCTTACAAAGAAACCCTTAACCTGGCCCTGAAAACAGGTTATGCCATTTTAGAGAAAGGTGGTACCAGCCTCGATGCTGTAGAAGCAACCGTGCAGGTAATGGAAGAATCGCCGTTGTTTAATGCCGGTAAAGGTGCCGTATTTACCAACGAAGGAAAAAATGAGCTCGATGCGGCTATTATGGATGGCAACACAGGCAAAGCAGGTGCTGTAGCCAGTCTTACCACCGTTAAAAGCCCGATTGCCGCCGCGCGTGCCGTAATGGAAAAATCGGAACACGTAATGATGATAGGCCAGGGAGCAGAGAAGTTTGCCAAAGAAAAAGGATTGGAGATGGTTGATCCGTCTTATTTCCGTACCGAAACCCGCTACCAGCAACTACAGAAACTAAAAGAAAAAGAGGGCGAAAAGACCAGACTTGACCACGACAGCAGCGGCACCAGCAGCACCGAGAATATTTTTATAGAAGGCGAAAAGTTTGGTACCGTAGGCGCTGTAGCTCTGGATGCTTATGGCAACCTGGCAGCAGCAACCTCCACAGGCGGCATGACAAACAAACGTTACGGCCGTGTAGGCGATGTGCCAATTATAGGTGCCGGTACTTATGCCGACAACAACACCTGCGCTGTTTCAGCAACAGGTCATGGCGAGTACTTTATACGCTCGGTAGTAGCCCACGATATTGCTGCCCTGATGGAATACAAAGGCTATAGTTTAAAGAAAGCTGCCGACGAGGTAGTGATGAAAAAACTGGTGAAACGTGGCGGCGAAGGCGGTGTGATTGCCATCGATAAAAACGGAAATTTTGCCATGCCATTCAACTCAGCGGGCATGTACCGTGGTTACATTAAAAAAGGTAAATCTGAAGTAGCTATTTATAAAGAGTAATAACTATAAACTATAGTTGGTAAAAAAAGAGCGGGCTAAACTTATCAAAAGTTTAGCCCGCAGCTTTTTAGGTATAATTCAACTTTTATTCTTGTTCAGGAGTTTGTATCCAGTCCAAGGCTTGCTGGCGCTGGTCTAAGGTAAAGTGTTTTACTTTGGCAGGCGTAAACGGCGATGCGGCTATAGTTAGCCAATCCAGCCATTTCTGTTCGCCAACAAAGGCGGCCTTGCTAAAGTCTGCGGAGTGTCTGAAGTCAAATTTAAGATCTTCCCACAGAGCTTTTAAGGTAAAATCCTCAACATCCTGCATCTCGGCGTACACATTTATTTTGCCATACTGCTTTATTTTTTCTTCCAGTATCGGCAGCATAATATCGTAATCGTTCTTGTCTACGTGGCCCGATATCCGGAAAGCTACCAGGTCACCTTTTGATTCTTCTAACAGTTCTAACATGGATGTAGACATTATTTAAGCTATTTACGCAACCTGTAAGATTCACGTTTATTAAATATCAGTAATATGTAATACAGCTTAAACGCAGGTGACTTATTTTAATTGCCCAAGTGCTTTCAGCAACACTTCACCGGTTGGTTCTTCGCGGCCGTCAGCAAAACGGATTTTATACACTTCGCCGCTCATCGATGACTTGGTAGCCAGGTGGGTGATAAAGTCTTCTGCCGACTTTATTTTGGCCCCATGCTTTTCCCATTTTGCTTTCAGGTGGTCAGCTGCTTCCTGGCAACTATGCTCGCTTCCGTTCCGGATAAAAGTAGCGCCCTTCATGCCACGGATATTATCTATCAGGTAGTCAATTTTCTGAGATTCGGATAATGCCCCGGTAGCAGAGGCAGCAGTGGTAATAGCAGGTGTATCGCTTTGCTGCGCTACAGCTGGTTGTACTGCTACAAGGCAAAGTATAAATAAGGCAATTGATGTTATCGTTTTCATACAATTTTATAGTTTGTTTTACAGCTAAGGTCTGTGATGCTTAAGAATTTATTTGCAACTTTAAAGCACTATAGTACAGGCGCCAGCGTTATGCTAACTAAACTTTATGCCATGTGCTTACAGGGGTGTATACGCAGAACCTCGCTTATCGACAAGTACTGATACATGAGAAATTTTATACTTTTTTTATTTTTCCTGCTTATAAGCCAGCAGGTTTTCGCCCAGAAGAACATCGAGACCCGCCTCGGCTATAGTTACACCGATCAGTTTGAGTTCTCGGATGAGTGGCAATACCTGAGCACAGACATTTACCTGTTCAACGGAAGCAAATTTACCCGCGTACTGAATGAACTGGAGCGTGGTGTAAAAAGACCTAAGAAACGTTACCGTAACCAGCTGGAATATCTGTTTATAACAGCGCAGCTCAAAAACATGAAGCTCTTTGGCAACGACGAGATCGTGTACCCGCTTTATAACTTTTATGTAGACCAAGATAAGAATGACTATAAAACTCAAGTAAGCGATAACCTGGAAGTGGTGCGCATCATCGATAAAATGCCGCTTTCATCAACCCAGAATAACATCGACGCTACCATTAATGCCAAAGCCATCACTAACGACCAGGGCGATCAGGTATTTAACCTGGTAGCAAACCAGCTGGTAAATCTATCTAAACTGACTACGCCAACAGGAGCTGTATTGTCGCTGGTGGGGGAGTTTGGCAATTTGCTTAGCACGCGTACCCACAAACGGGAATACCGCTTTAGCTCAACTATAAGACTATATGAAGGCCAGGATTTCGACACGCGCCTGCACTCAGTGAAAGTGTATGTGTTCGTGCCCGGCGATGTGAAAACGGTAACTATAAAATCTGCCCGTTTGGCCGATTACCTGGCTAAAAACCCGAACAAGCTGGAGCGCCGCATGCTGGAAGAGATGACCAACTATAAGGATTACCCTTACATGGTGGTGGCCAACTATAAATCTTTGTACAAAATGGATGTGCTGACCGGCGACGAAGTTACCCTGGACCTGATAGAAAAGCGCAAACAGAAGGTGCAGAACGCGTATGAACAACAACTGATAAACGACGAGACTTACCGCCAGGAGAAATTGTTTGTGGAGTTTCTGCGTGTGTTTGCCGAGATGAAGCAGCAGCTTAATATTTACCGCCTGAACTACCGCAACAACAGCCCCGAGATAAACGCCAAAAACCTGTTTGCCATCATACAGGAATACAAGCGTCTGAAAGCGACAATGGATGCCCGCGAAGCAGAATTTAAAAGCAACAGCACTTATAAGAATATTTTCAAATCAGAGTACCAATCTATACTTACCAACGCCGACCTGTACTTAGAGGCCGACCATAACCTGAAGAGCGGAAAACTGCTGGTAAACACCTTGCGCGACCTCGAAAACGACCCGACAAACTATAACACGCCCGAAAAGCGCGAAGCTGCCCTGGCTAAACTATACGCTGTAGAACTGCCCCGCCCGGAACTGTTATCGGCATCTGTAGAAGGAGAAGCTATAGTTCGGCTAAAAGCGAAACTGGAGACACAGCAGTATGCAGCGGTTTTTGAGAAAGATGTGAAGAAGCTGGAAGATACCCCGGCATCGGATGAAACTATAGCTGTGCGCAATGCCCTGCAGGATAAAGTAAATGCCAGCAACTGCCTGAGCTGTCGCGATAAAGTACGTGATGCCGTAACAGCCTATAACAAGCGATATGAAAGTTACAAACTGCGCGAAGCCGTGCACGACATGACAAAACTGCGCAACGAAGCCGAGCAACAGGTGTTTACCTACCTGCGGCAGCAACTATGTTTTGAGAACAACTTGCAGGCCACGGCAGTTGCCACCACCGACAATGGCATGGATAGCTATTACGCCCGCATCAAAGAAAAGAGTGACGCCTTTGCATTAGCTATAAAAGCGTTGGATGCCCACACCAAGCACAAACCCGAAATATCGCAGCTCCAGAAAGTGCAGGAGTACACAAAAGAATTGCGGCGCCTGTTAAAAGAAGCGGAGCAGAACTATGATACGCTTTGCAGTATTGATAAAAAGCTTTGCGAGTGCCCGGCTTAAAAACTTTATAGTTGTGCCTTGCGTTGGCAAAGCACATGGAATTCGATTTTAACTACCTGTTTGGGATAAGTGACGAGACCTTAACCTGGTGGCAAATGTCAGCGCGGGCGATCGGGGTTTTCTTTGCGGCTTTGCTTATAGTTAGGGTAGGGAACCAGCGCGTATTTGGCAAGCACACCGCTTTTGATATTATTCTCGGTATAATTTTCGGGTCTATTCTGAGCAGGGCTATAACCGGTAATTCGCCATTCTGGCCAACATTGGTTTCGGCGCTGGTGCTGGTACTGCTGCATCGCGGGCTCGCTACTTTGGCTTACCATACATCGGGCAGGCTGGGCAATTTTGTTAAAGGCAAGCCCATAGAGCTTATAAAGAACGGCGAAATGCAGCATGAGGCCCTGCAAAGATACAGCGTAACCGAAAATGACCTGCAGGAGGCTGTTCGTACACAAGGCGGCACCACCGACATTTCAACTATAGAAACGGCTTACCTGGAGCGTAACGGCAATATCAGTATCATCTGCAAGAAAAAGTAGCCACAAAAAAGCCCCTTCCGAGTTACCGAAAGGGGCTTTTTATAGATCTATAGTTTGAGCTTACGCCATTTGCGCATCCAGCTTCTGAGCCAGTACGTTTTTCGGCACAGCGCCAACCTGCTTATCTACTACCTCACCATTCTTGAAAACAAGTAGTGTAGGAATGCTGCGGATACCGAACTTAGCAGATGTCTGCGGGTTTGCATCAACGTCTACTTTACCGATAACAGCTTTACCTTCGTAGTCGCCGGCCAGTTCTTCCACGATCGGGCCTACCATGCGGCAAGGTCCGCACCATTCTGCCCAAAAGTCTACCAGCACCGGCTTATCTGAATTGATTATCTCATTAAAATTCGCGTCTGTGATTTCTATTGCTTTGTTAGCCATAACTTTAGCGTTTTTGTTAGTTAAATTCTGTGTTATAAATATAGTAACAAATATAGCTTTGACAAATATAAGCCCAAACTATACCCACCTGACAAGGTGTCGTGTAAAATACAATAGTACGTAAAAGGTACGCCTGTCGCTGCAATTAAACCACTTAAGTTAGCATGTTTACCTATAGTTTCACAGCATCTACTAAAGTGTTTGCAGTTTTGTAACTATAGCACAACGTATTTGTTAATATCATTACAAGATAAATTATTCCTGTAATTATTAAAAAAAAGCAACCATTTTACGGTTTAAGTCATCTTCCTTTCAGAAAGCTTATGAAGCTCTCGGATCGTGTATCTATATTAATCAGTTACCCTATGAAATTGTTTAGAATCTGCTTCGCTTTTGTGTGTTTACTCTTGGCAGGAGCTCAGGTACAAAGTAAAAGTGCACCTCAAACTATAACTAAAAAAGCTACGGAACGGCTGGCTACATATACTAAAGTGTGGGGTTTAATGAAATACTACCACCCGGAGGTAGCAGCCGGAACTATAAACTGGGATTCAGTTTTTGTAGCCAACGTGCCTGCTGTTGTAAAGGCAAACAGTAAGAAAGAGTTTTATAGTTTAATGGATGATCTCTATAGTTCGGTGCCGGCTCCCCAACTTGCGCCCAACTATAACCTGCCCAAAGCGGATACTGTAATGTCTGTTTTCTCGGTTAAAGAGATTGCAAACTATAAAATAAGCCCCAAACTAAAGCAGCAACTTGTAAACCTGTATGAACGGCACCTGCCTGTAGAGAGTAAGTACATCACAAACAAGTATAAAGAGTATACCCTGGATTATGTGCTGTTCCTGGAGGAGCCAATGGCGGAAATTGCTTACCCCGACCAGAATACCCGTTTGCTGGCACTGGCCCGTTACTGGAACACGATCAACTTCTTTTACCCGCACAAACAAACGATTGGTAAAAGCTGGGATTCTTACCTGGAAGAATATATTCCGATTTTAGTTGAAGCAGAAAATGATGTTGCGTATCACCTGGCGATACAAAAACTAAACAGGGAGTTAGTGGATAGTCATGCTTTTTTGCGGAGCCCGGTGCTGGATGGCATGTGGGGGCCAAAGCCGCCATTTTACCTGAGCTATGTAGAAGACAAGTTTGTGGTAACACGACTGGTTTCAGATTCGCTGGCTAAAGTGCAGGATGTTAAAATTGGAGATGTGATTCTGGCAATTAATGGCAAATCAGTAAAAGAACGTATGAAGCAGCTGCAACCCTTATTAACCTGCTCAAACCCGGCCACCACCTACCGTGACATTGCCGATTACCTGTTGCATGTAGATAGTACCGCTAACGTAACGATAACACTTCAGCGTGGCACCGAACGCCTTACTAAAACCATAGATCGTTACCCCTACAAGCAGTTAATGAAAATGCAGACGCAGCCGAAACAAGAATTATGGCGTAAGGTAGCAGACGGTGTAGTGTGGGTTGACCTTGGCGCAATAAAAGACACCAGCAAGCTTCCAGACCTGTTCACAGAGCTGCAGCAAGCCAAAACAGTGATTATGGATTTGCGCAAATACCCGAACTATGATGTTTACCTGCAAACCATACCAGCCTTCTTCCAGCACAGCTTACCAGTCTCCATTTCTGAAAACGCTATGGCAATGTACCCGGGCTTTTTTACAGAAAGTACTTATGCATTTGAGCGACCTAAAAGCACACAACTTACCCCGTACTATGGTAACATGATCGTGCTGGTAAATGAGTACACCCAAAGTATGGGTGAGAGCTACGCCTTTAACTTAGCCCAGCGGCCACACACTATAGTTATAGGTTCGCAGACTGCCGGCACAACGGGCAATGTAACCTGGCTTCCTTTACCCGGCGGAACCAGAGTTGCTTTTACGGGAGTAGGGGAGCGCGGCGCCAATGGTACTTTCGAGCAACGAAAAGGTGTAAGAATTGATAAAGTGGTTCGCCCAACTATAGCCAGTATAGTCACCGGTAAAGACCTGCTTTTAGAAACAGCTATAGTTGAAGCTAAAAAGCAGAGCTTAAGTTTGAAGAAGTAATATACTTATCAATTTATCAATTCGACTTTGAGCAGACCTGTTTCTCCAGCGTAATTTCTGGCTGAACTATAGCGATAGTGTTCCGGTTCGTCTACCCATTCTGCCCGTACCGGGTTTTGATGAATGTAGTTCAGTTTCTGTTCTATGAAGTTGTTTGAAATAAGTTCTTTCGCCTCATTACCATCCTGCCATAGTTTATAGTGTCGTACTTTAGGGTTGAGCTTTGCTGAAAATTCGAAACGGTGTAATAACCATTGCTTACGGCTCTCTGGTTCTTCTTGAATCGTAGCTACAATTTTGCGACTGGTAAATCCTTTGAAATCGCGTAATATATCTGACAAGCTTTTGCCTTCTGCTGCAGCGGCAATTAAGTGCAGGTGGTTACTCATTAGCACCCATGCGTAAAGTTCAAGGCCTTTCTTCTCCTGGCAAAACTTAAGGGCATCAACTATAATATGCTTGTAAACTGGTCGTGTAAAGATGTCTACCCAATCCACCACTGTCATCGTCAGAAAATATAAACCACCGGGTACAATTCTGTTTTTCAATCCCATAGGAAGTCTATACTTTGTATTAGACAGCGCTGTTTCGGACATCTGTGTCCGAAACCTATCTGCTGCGGACGTCCACGTCTGCGTAAATTATGAAACAGGGACATGGATGTCCCCAACAGAGTGCATCCGGACATGGATGTCCGAATGAGCAGTGATCAAAACAAATAAGAAAGGTACGCTACTAAAGCAACGTACCTTTTTTAGAACTACAGCCAAATCCTATAATCCATTAAATCTTAAAAATCTTAGTTCTATATAAGCTTACACTCACCCAAGCCCAAATCCTTAACCGAAGCTAAAAACACTTTCGGGTCAATTCTGTACTTGCGCGAGTAAGTTGGCAAGGCCAGTTTTTCATCCGGCACATGCAGGGTTATTTCCAATCGTTTCTGGCCGGCGCTGGCTACAATCACCTCTTCCAGTGCTTCGGCGATATTTGGTGTAAAGTGCTGCAGGTTGATGTTGAGCTGCACGCCTTGCGCCATTTTATCCATCACATCACCTAACAACTGAATGTTGATTGGTTTCAACTCCCACTGATCTTCGGTTTTATAACGTAGCTGCACTTTGCCTCTTATAAACAGGTATAAGCCCATTTTCAGGTAAGGCGAGAACTTTACGTAATCTTCGCCGAACAGTGCCAACTGCATGGAGGTATCGTAATCCTCGATCGTGAAGAGTGCAAACGGGTTGCCGTTTTTGGCTGTACGGATCACCACATCGGTTACCATGCCAGCCACGTTCACATCGCGGTTCTTATACTCTTCAATTTTATCCAACTGGCAGGTGCAGTACGAGTCAATTTCCAGCTTAAACTGGTCGAGCGGGTGGCCTGACATGTAGAAACCTACCACTTCTTTTTCGCGGCGAAGCATTTCTGCCTGGGTCCAGACAGGTACTTCCGGAATTTTTGGCAGCGGCGCAGCTACCGCGGCTCCACCTCCGAATAACGACTGTTGCGCAGCCTGCTGCTCTGCCTGGTAAAAGTTTCCGTAACGTACCGCCTTCTCCAGCACGCTCATATTTTCGCCGTCCGGAATCTCAATCAGCTGGGCACGGTGGTATAGTTCCCACGAGTCGAAACAGCCGGCAAGTGCCATACTCTCAAACGTTTTTTTGTTTACAGCACGCAGGTTCACACGCTTGGCAAAGTCGAAGATATCCTGGTACAGGCCGTTCTTTTCACGCTCTGCAATAATTGCATCTACGGCAGCTTCGCCGGTTCCTTTTATCGCACCTAAACCAAAACGGATCTGTCCCTGCTCATTCACGTTAAACTTCAGCAACGATTCGTTTACGTCCGGACCCAATACAGCTACACCTTGTTTGCGGGCTTCCTCAATAAAGAACGTCACCTTTTTAATGTCGTTCATGTTGTTGGTAAGCACCGCGGCCATGTATTCGGCAGGGTAGTGCGCCTTCAGATAACCGGTCTGGTAAGCAACTACAGAGTAAGCAGCAGAGTGGGAGCGGTTAAAGCCGTACTGGGCAAACTTCTCCATCACGTCGAAAACCTCAGAGGCTTTCTTAGATGGTATCTTATGAATTTCGGCGGCTCCGGCAATGAATTTCTCACGCTCCTCAGCCATCTTCTTCATGTCTTTTTTACCCATCGCGCGGCGCAGCAAGTCGGCACCACCTAATGAGTAGCCGGCCAGTATCTGGGCCGTTTGCATGATCTGCTCCTGGTACACCATAATACCATAAGAGTAATTCAGGATCGGTTCCAGTAGCTCGTGCGGGTATTCTACTTCCTCTTTGCCATGCTTACGGTTGATGAAGTTCGGGATGAACTGCATCGGGCCCGGACGGTAAAGGGCGTTCATCGCAATCAGATCTTCAATGTTGGTAGGCTGCAGGTCTTTAAGATACATGCGCATACCTTCCGACTCGAACTGGAACGTACCAATGGTGTCGCCACGCTGGTATAGTTGGTAGGTTTTTTCGTCGTCGATCGGAATGTTGTCTATATCGATCTCAACGCCATGGTTTTTCTTGATGAGCTCCATCGCATCTTTAATGACAGTCAGGGTTTTCAAACCCAAAAAGTCCATCTTCAGCATGCCGGCACTCTCGATCACCTTGCCATCAAACTGCGTTACCAGAAGGTCAGAATCTTTGGAAGTAGAAACCGGGATGTAGTTGGTAATGTCGTCCGGGGCAATGATCACACCCGCTGCGTGTATACCTGTGTTACGCACCGAGCCTTCCAGCTTTTCGGCCAATTTGAGTACAGCAGCACGATGGTCAGTCCCTTCACGGATGGCAGCCAGGTCCAGGTTCTCCATAAAGGCCTTGGCCAGAGTAGTGCCCGGGGTGTCCGGAACCATTTTCGCAAGTTCGTTGGCTTCCGCTAAAGGTAGTGAAGTAGAACGCGCCACATCTTTGATAGACGATTTCGCAGCCATGGTACCAAAGGTAATGATCTGGGCCACCTGCGTTTTACCGTATTTATCTACCACATAGTCGATCACGCGCTGGCGGTTCACGTCGTCAAAGTCAATATCAATATCGGGCATCGACACACGCTCCGGATTCAGGAATCGCTCGAATAGCAGGTTATACTTGATCGGATCGATGTTGGTGATACCGATGCAGTACGCTACTGCAGAACCAGCTGCCGAACCACGACCAGGCCCCACAAACACGCCCATGTCGCGGCCACGGTTAATAAAATCCTGCACAATAAGGAAGTAACCCGCAAAGCCCATCGTTTCCACAATGCGAAGTTCATAGTCCAGGCGTTCCTCTATTTCAGGAGTGATGTCAGTATAGCGTTTTTTAGCACCCACGTACGTCAGGTGTCGCAGGAAAGCATCGGCATTTGCGTGCTCCGGGGGAATCGGGAAGTTTGGTAGCAGGATATCGCGCTTCAGTTTCGGAGGCGTTATTTTGTCTACTATATCGTTGGTGTTATCTACAGCTTCAGGCACATCCTTGAACAGCTCGTTCATCTCGGCCTGCGTCTTGAAGTAAAACTGGTCGTTCGGGAAACCGAAGCGTGTTTTCGGACCAGCTTCATCAATGCGGTTCAGCATCTGGCGCACACCGGATTGATGGCCATACTTCTGGCGCACATTTTCCACGGTGTCGTAGATCACCTTCTGATCATCACTCAGAAAACGGTAGTATTTAGTTGTAAAGTCACCAACAGGGGTACTCTGGTCTTCGCCGGTGTTTACGCAAAGCAGGATGTCGTGTGCATTCCAGTCTTCCTGGTCTACATAATGCGAGTCGTTGGTGCAGATTACTTTTACGTTATACTTTTTGGCCCACTTCAGCAGTACCTGGTTTATGTCTTCCTGGCTTTTGCCGGTGCCATCGATGTTCATCAAACCATGACGCTGGATCTCGATGTAATAATCCTCACCAAACACATCCAGCCACCACTTAAATATCTCTTCAGCTTCGTCTTCTGTTTTCCATAGTATGGCCTGCGGCACTTCAGCACCTATACAGCAGCTGGTCGCGATCAGGCCTTTGCTATACTTTAAAAGCAGTTCCCTGTCAATACGCGGCCATTTGCTGTACATCCCTTCAATGTAAGACATAGAGCAAAGTTTGGCCAGGTTCTGGTAGCCTTCCTGGTCTTTGGCAAGCAGCAGCTGGTGGTGGCGCACATCTTTCACCTCTTTGCTGAAGGTCTTCTGATGACGATCGGTAACAAGGTAAAACTCGCAGCCCACGATCGGCTTCACGTTATACTTGTTGGCCTCGTTCACGAAGTTGAAGGCGGCAAACATGTTTCCGTGGTCGGTCATGGCAACGGCTGGCATGCCATCGGCCTGGGCCTTTTTCATGAGCGCGCTGATACTGGCCTGACCATCGAGCAGGGAGTACTGTGTATGGGTATGTAAATGCGAAAAAACGGGCATTTGAGGGAATTAGTAATGACGAATGAAGAATTAATAATGACCTTGAAGTAAAATATAAACTCTACTCCCGGTCATTTTCGGGATGTTAAAATTACAGAAAATAGGCCGGCTGCCCAAACTATAAACTGCCGATTTACCAACAGACTTACTAACAAAAAAGCAGCAGAAATAATCTCCGCTGCTTCTCTGAAATTTAAACTATAGTTTGTCTGTCAACTATAGCGCTCGGCTTCTTTCTCTTCCTCAAGCTGTTGGTTTACCACAAAAAGTTTCTGTGTAGGATAAGCGAATTCGATACCGCGCTCCTGGAATTCCTGGAAAATGTTAAGGTTAATGGCCTGCTTTATATCCATGTGCTTGTTGAACTCAGACGAAAGCACATTATAAACCACTACAAAGTTTAAGGTAGAATCGCCGTAAGAAGCAAAGTGTGCGCGGTCAAACTGAACCTCCTCTTGTTCTGAGATTATCCTTTTGACCAGGTCGGGTATGGCTCTCAGGTTTTCGACAGAAGTTTCATAGGTTACGCCAAGTGTAAACTCTACCCTACGCAGGTGCATGCGCTTAAAGTTGTGGATGCGTGAACTGGTCAGGTCGCTGTTTGATATGATCAGTTGCTCGCCGGTAAGGCTTTTCAGGCGGGTGGTTTTTACCCCTATATGCTCTATAGTTCCGCTTTTATCGCCTACGGATATATAATCTCCTACTTCAAAAGGCCTGTCCAGGAAAATAACGAAGTAGTTGAAAAGGTCGCCTAATATATTTTGTGCTGCCAGGGCCACAGCTATGCCCCCAATTCCCAGGCCGGCAATAATAGCTGTAAGGTCGTAGCCCATGTTATCGAACAAAAAGCCAAGGCCAATTGCCCAGACAACCAGGTTTATAATAAGCCCGATAGCGCCTATTTCATTCTGATAACTTTTATCCGGGTGCCTTCTTTTAAAATAAGCCTTGATGAGCAGCAACAGCGTGGAAGTAATGAACCGGATAACCATAAATGTAATGGCAACCGTTGCAGCTATAGTTATGATGCGGTCTATCTTAGGCGGAAAACTGAGATAGCTGAGGCCAACATAAATAACTATGAAATGCAGAATTGGAATACCAAATCGGGCAAAGCTGCCCACTGCAAAATTGTCGACAGTGGTGTGGGTATTCTCTGTCCAGCGTCTTATGCGGCTGAGTACTGATTTTCGGAAGATAGTGATGAGCAGGGAACCAAGAAGAATAAATCCGAAAACAATGAGATAATCCTGAACGGTGTTATTGAAGTAAATGTGATCTAAAAAATCTGTCATGCAATAAAAAAGTTTTCTACAGCTGGCAAAGATACCAGTTTCTAAAACAAGGGTTAATAAAGTCTAAAGTACACTAATTTAACTAAAACCTGAAACCCGCCGTTTGGTTTTGTCCGGTGCAACTATAGTTCAGTATTTGAATAACTCAAACTATAGGATGGTACGTACGCTTTAATCTGTATAGTAACGAGCGTGTAGTACTTAAAGCAAAGCATGGAAGCAGCGGAAAAGCCGGGTAAAATAGGAGGGATGTTCAGGGCCTTGCATTACCGCAACTACAGGCTCTTTTTTGTGGGGCAGGGCATTTCGCTTATCGGGACATGGATGCAGCAGGTTGCGCTCAGCTGGCTGGTGTACCGCCTCACCGATTCTGTTTTTCTGCTGGGTGCTGTTACCTTCTCCAGCCAGATACCATCTTTTTTATTAAGTCCGTTTGCCGGTGTCATTGCTGATAAGTTTGAGCGTAGAAAAGTGTTGATCGTGACGCAGGCACTCTCAATGGTGCAGGCCTCTACATTGGCCGCGCTGGTGCTAACCCAAACTATAGAAATATGGCACATCCTTACGCTAAGTGCTATCCTCGGAATAATTAATGCCTTTGATATTGCCACTCGCCAGGCTTTTGTAGTGCAGATGGTAGAGAAGCGGGAAGACCTGAGTAACGGCATCGCGCTAAACTCTTCTTTGTTCAACATGGCCCGACTGGTAGGGCCGTCTATTGCTGGTGTATTGATTGCGGCAGTAGGCGAGGGGATGTGCATCCTGATAAATGCGGTCAGCTACATTGCTGTTATTTCGTCGTTGTTACTGATGCGCCTGAAGCCGTTTGTGCCCGTGGAGAAGAAAGAAAAGGTATGGCAGTCGTTGCAGGATGGGTTTGGTTATGCGTACAACTTTCCACCTATCAGGGCGCTTATTCTTATAGTTGGTTTGCTCAGTTTATTTGGGATGCCGTTTAGTGTGCTGTTGCCTGTATTTGCCCGCGATATTCTGCATGGAGGAGCCAATACGCTGGGGTTTCTGATGGGCGCTTCGGGGGTTGGGGCACTCACCGGGGCCTTGTTCCTGGCGCAGCGTAAATCGGTAGTTGGGCTGGGTAAAGTTATCATTTTTACAATGCTGCTGTTTGGTTCGGCGCTCATAGCCTTCTCTTTTTCCGAAACGTTGGTGATCTCGTTGCTCCTGATGTTATTTACAGGGTTTGGTATGATCGTGTCGATGGCTTCGTGTAATACCTTGCTCCAAACTATAGTTGACGAAGAAAAACGTGGCCGGGTAATGAGCCTGTACGCTACTGCTTTTATGGGAATGGCGCCTATCGGGAGTATGCTGGCCAGTTCTGTAGCTGAAGTGGTTGGGGTAAACTATACACTAGCCGGTTGTGGGCTTTTATGTGCGCTGAGTATCATTCCGTTTGCTATGAACTTAAGCAAGCTGCGCCAGATGGTGTGGCCAATTTACCAACGCCTCGGTATAGTTCCTGAAATTGCAACGGGTCTGCAGGCGGCTTCTAATCTCACGGCCCCACCTGAGGAAAGGTAGGTGGGTTTTGTAATAAGATAATAACAGTGTGAACCTATCTCTGCCTTTCCCAAGAGAGCATGGCCGTTTTAATCTGTTAATTCTAACCTCTTTAATGCCCTCGCTCGCGTCCCGCGAGTGTGGGCTACTTAGTGGCGTCCCGCCACTTGTGCCTCAGGCACAATTTAAAGCGGCCAGAGTCCGCAGGTAACTCACACTCGCGGGACGCGAGCGAGGGCGAATGAGAGAATGAGAAGACCATGCTCCGAGAGGGGAATAACTATAGCACAAGAGAAGGTATATTCTTATGCAATCAACTATAAAATAAAGAGCCTGCTACATGAGCAGGCTCTTTATACTTTGCGAAAATCTTAAAATCTATCAGATCTTAAAAATTTTAGTTCTTCTTCTTGATCAGTAGTTTCTCGCCCGGCTTCACACTGAAATCAGATTTCTTGTTCCACTCCATTACCTCTTTTATAGTTACGCCATAGGTACGTGAGATCTTGTATAAGCTTTCGCCGGCCTCAACAGTGTGGTAAACATCAGAGGTGATAGTTTGTGTCGGTGCTTCTTCAACTATAGTTTTTTCTGTATTCTGTCCGCCCGCAGGAGCTACAACGTGCAGTTGCTGACCAATAGAAAGTACTCCTTCTGGCAGGTTATTCCAGGCTTTTAGGTTATCTATAGTTACGTTATAGCGCTTTGAGATGCTCCATAATGTTTCGCCGGTAGCCACCGTGTGCATGCCATCGGCAGGTAAAGTTACTTCTACAGCTTCAGCAGCGTCAGTAGGTTCAGGAAGCGCCACATTTGTCAACGGCTCAGCAATGATCAGTTCCTGGCCAAGCTTAAGCGGACCTGCAGGTAGTTTGTTCCAGGTGGTAAGCTCAGCCACAGTTACGTTATACATTTTAGAGATACCATAAAGCGTTTCGCCTTTTGCTACCACGTGCTTCGCAGATTTGGTTGCCGGAGCCAGCTCAGGAGCATCATCGTTCTGAGATTTTACAGTAGCTGCCATGTCTACTTTTTTAGTAGGGGTAGGCGAGATCCATGTGTCTTCATCCTCAACTTCAGCTGTAACCGGCTCTGCTTTGGCAGCTGTAGTTGCTGGTTTTGTAGCTGCAGCTGTTGTTTTAGCTGGTTCCTGTTTTGGAGTAGCAGTTGTTGTAGTGGCAGGTTTAGCTGAGGCAGTTTCCTGTTTTGCAGGTGTTGCCGCTGGCTTAGCTGTAGTTGTGGCAGGCTTCGGAGTTGTTCTGCTGCCTGGGTAAATCGCTTCGCGTGCTACCGGTGCGGCAGGCTGCTCTTCAACTATAGTATCGTCTACTTCTATTGTCTCTTCTTCTATAGTAGCTTCTACTACAACTTTCTCCTCTGTCATTACAGCCTTTTCTGTTTTAGCTGTCTCAGGTTGCTTTTTATCTTTCTTAAAGCTGTTGATGAAGCGGGTAAAGAAGTTCTCTTTCTTGTTATCACCAGTTTTTGCAGTAGTTGTTCTTTCAACCGGTTTTACCTCGCTTGCTGCCATTTCCTGCTTAGCAGCTGTCTGCTTGTTCAGGTTACGGATCTCCACTTCGGTAGTGAATGGTCTGCGTTTCTGTAACCATAGCACACGGCCCGGAAGCGGCACCTCGTTGTTTTTCATGCGGTTCTTAAACACCAGGTGCTTCAATCGGATACCATAGTGCTGCGAGATCATCTGCATGGTTTCACCGGGCTGCACTACGTGGTACTCAGCAGAAGCAGCGCTTGTACCCTTTGGCTCGATATAGTAAGCAGTACCGGCCTCAATATTGTCGAAGCTGCGCAGGTCGTTATACTTCAGTAATTTGCGTGTTGATATGCCAGCCTGTAAAGCCAGTTTGTCTTTAGTGTCGCCGGCGCGGGCTACCAGGGCATTTAAGCCATTGCGGGTAACCATAGCAGCTGCAGCAGCGCTACTGTTTTGCTTGCTTGTAGAAGCAGGCAGTTTAGTTGTGTTATTTGTTGATGCCAGCACCACACGCTCTGCACCACGCACAGGCAGCATCACATAATAATCCTTATCTGATGGAATAGTGCTGCCTAACAGCCACTTGTTGTATTTCTCAAGCTCCGCAAAATCAGCTTTGTTATCCAGGGCGATCTCTGCAAGGCTCTGGCCCGGCGTAGCGCGCAGTGGCTGTAAAGCTATAGTTGGCTTGCTGGTTTTACCTACAAAGTTCTCGTAAGCAATTTTGTGTGCCAGGAAGGTAAGCAGGTACTGGTGCGTCTTCTCCGTGATCTCCATCTTCTTCGCCCCGATATCCGACGTTTTAGTTTCGGCTTTGGCGCCGCTATAGCCCAGGTAATACGATAGGATAGAATTAAACCAGTTGTTGTAGTAGTTGTTGCTGCGCTTAAAATATTTGGCTGCACCACGGCTTGCTTCCAGTATGTGCTTGCGCTCATCAATTACGTTATCCACGCGCAGGTTAAAGTCCGAAGCCGCCTCACGCTTAAACTGCCAGTAACCCACTGCATTTGAGGTAGAAACAGCATCACCTATCAAACCACTCTCCTGCAACGACAGGAATTTAAGGTCTGCCGGTACGCCCTCTTCTTTAAATATTTGGTCAACCAATGGGAAATAGGCATCTGCCAGCTCCACTTTTGCTTTAAAATAAGCAGGGTGCTTGTGCAGGGCGTCTACTTTTTTCTGGATTTCCTGTTGTGCGCCATCTGTAAGGGTGAGGTGTATATCTGCGAAATACACATTTTTAGGAACTGTTACAGCTTGTTGTGCCCAGACAAACAGGGGCAGGAACATTAAAATAAGAAGCGTAGAGAGTTGTCTCATAAAAAGGTAATTATACTTTGGCTAAATGTATTCGGGCTATAGTTACTGTTGAAGCAGATATTAGTAAAGGGCTATGTTATAGTTTGTTCTATATAGAAAAACCCATTTGCAAAAATAAAGCAAAAAGGACCGTATTATAAAACCGTAGGCTAAGTTTTTAATATAAAATAATTGCTAAGTATAATATTGAGGATCTGGCTGGTTTTATAGTAGTTTCCCTGGCTATCCGACCACCTGCGGTAATCTGATAACTGTAGTGTTGCTACCGGAAGTATAGGGGAGGACTTACTTTTTACGGGCGACCAGTAAACCATCGCGCACTGGCAGCAAAATATTCTCTACGCGCGGGTCGTCGTGCACTTTTTTATTGAAGGCGAGCAGGGCAGCGGTGTCTTCATCCAGCTTTTTGCGGTATTTCTCCAGCACTTTTCCGCTCCAGAGCACATTGTCGGCAATAATGTAGCCGCCCGGGCGCACTTTATCGATCACCAGGTCATAGTAAGTGGCATTGTTGATCTTATCGGCATCTATAAAAACCATGTCGAAGATGGCATCTATAGTCGGGATGATCTGCAGGGCGTTGCCAATGTAGTATTTTACCTGTTCCGTCAGGCCGGCTTCTTCAAAATAACCACGCACGCGGTCTTCCAGTTCTTCGTTGATATCTATGGTATGTAGCGTGCCATTGGGCTGCAGTCCTTCAGCCAGGCAGAGGGCCGAGTAGCCGGTATACGTCCCGATTTCCAGTATCTGGTTTGGTTGGATCATCTGCGAGAACATAGCCAATAAACGCCCCTGCAGATGCCCCGAAAGCATGCGTGGCTTCATCACGCTCAGGTGTGTCTGGCGGTTTACTTTGTGCAGCAGCTCACTTTCCGGCGATGTATGCTCTTCGGCGTACTGCTGTAGTTCCTCGTCAATGAATTCCATCTGGTTTAATTGTTAGATTGTTGATGGTTAAACTGTTGTAATAACTATAACATTTTACCATGTAGCCTTTAATTCGGCACATAATTCAGGAAACTGAGTTGATCTTCGCACAGCACGTCGTTGGCGATATCTACCAGCTGACCTGAACTGATACTTTTAATTTTGTCGAAGATCTCGTTTAGCGGTTCTACCTTTCCCTGGTCCAGTATGCTTTTGCCCATCATCATCATCAGGCCCATATTACTTTCTTCGGCCATAGCCAACTGCCCCATCAGTTGTTCTTTTGCTGTGTGTAGTTGCAGGGAGCCCAATGGTTTTTCACGCAGCTTTTTCATCTCCTTCAGTACCAGCGAAGTCGTACGTTTCAGCTGCTTCTTTTCGGTGCCAAAGTAAATAGAGAACAGGCCGGTATCAATGTAGGTTGAGTAATTTGCATCGATAGTATAAACTAATCCGTGCTTTTCGCGCACCGCCAGGTTCAGGCGCGAGTTCATGCCCGGGCCACCCAGTATATTAACCAGCATAAAAAATGGAATTCGACGTTCGTCGTTCAGCGCATAAGCCGGGCTGCCGATAACACAATGTGCCTGTGAAATAGACTTTTCTATAGTTATGGCTTTGGGCTCGTATTGCATGAACGGTATACGCGCGCGCTGCTTGGTTATAGTTGGTATGCCAGACAGGTACTTCTCAGCCAGTTTCACCACCTTCTCGAATGGCCAGTTGCTCACAGAGCAGAACGCCAGCGTATCGGTACTAAGATTGCGATCTATAAAATTCAGGAAGTCCTGTTTCATAAACCCGGAAACACTTTCTTTAGAGCCCAAAATGTTATTTCCCAGCGAGTGGCCGCTAAAAACTACATTGTCGAACTCATCAACTATAGCTTCTTCCGGCGTATCGAGGTACATGGCCATTTCTTCCAGAATCACGCCACGCTCTTTCTCGATCTCTTTCTCCGGGAAAATAGAACGGAAAGTAATATCGGTCAGCAGCTCAAATGAGCGCTCAAAGTGCTTATCCAGCACCGAACTATAAAAACATATCTTTTCCTTGGTCGTGTAAGCGTTCAGTTCACCGCCCACCGACTCCAGGCTGTTTATAATATGGAAAGATTTGCGTTTGGCAGTGCCCTTAAAAGCCATATGCTCCCAGAAATGCGCTAAACCTTGCTCCTGCGGAAGCTCGTCGCGGCTGCCAATGTCCATAATAAACCCGCTGTGGGCTATTTTGGTGTGGCTAACCTGCTTATGGATGACACGGATGCCGTTTGGTAATGTATGAATATGGTAATCAAGCATTCAGTTCAGAATTAGCCTGCAAAGGTACGGGAAAGAGAGGTGACTTTAAAATTGCAATTTCTATTTGGTTGATTCTGAGTAGGATAGTTTGTGTGGTTAAGTATTGTTTGATAATGTCATTTCGAGCCTCGGCGAGAAATCTTAAATGTTTTCTACCTCCTTGCACTCAGCCATCGTTTCAAACTGCTTCTAATCCTGGGAGCTTTATAAACCTATCGTTTCAATCCAGCTTTGGTGCCCTCACGGCCGGGAGGCCCCGCCTTCGGGCGTCGCGCTGTGCGAATCTCTTTTGCTCATTCTTCGCAATGGCTTCGCCACCAGATATTCACAAGGCGCTCAACCCAAAGACTGATACATTTCGCATAGCAACCGCCTGTCTATAGTTTGAATCGGTAAGCTTCGAGGTTTATCGTGGTCATAGTTCCGTAGGGACAGGTCGCGACCTGTCCGCTCAATACCGTAAACCGTAGAACTAAGAAGTAAACTATAGGAATAGCAGAAACTGTCCCCTTGAGGGGACTATAGGGGTGTTAAGACTGAAACGATAAAACTAAAGCTGCACCTTATGCAAAAGCAGTAAAACTCCCCGCCTTAGACTACCGAGAAGTAAGTTCGAAGGGAGCGAGCGTAGCTCTGAGGGGCTGGGGGTGGTTAGACCACGGAAACTATAAAACTATAACCAGCGCCTTTGCCATTTCTGTCCCTACCGGGCCAGTTGAGTCAGGAGACTCAACACCATTCTAAGTCACGAGTCTGGAGACTCGCGCCAGCGTGGATGGGGTAACTCCCTCTCCTGTCAGAGGAAGGTTGGGAAGGTATAATCCCTACCTCTCTAAATTCCTGCCTCCAACATTGATCACAAACCCAAGTGAAAAGACAGAATAGGCAGCGGTAAGGGTTTCGCGGTTTTTGAGACCGAAGGTGGTGCCGCTGGTGTACTGCAACTGAACGGATGGGTTTAGCGTGAGGCGGGTATAGAAAATAGGCTCCAGGAAAATGTTGTCTTCTTCGGTGGCCGGCTCGTTGTTCAGTTTATAATCATGCATATTTACGTAGCTGGCGCGCAGGGCAGTGCCATAGTTCAGCGGAAAATCACGGCTGAGCAGGCGTAACGACTTTTTCTTTTTAGAGGTGAAGTTTACCTGCACAAAATATTTGCTGAAGTTGGCTTCGTGGCGGGTGTAGGTCATTTCGCCGGTCTCGTCGTGCTCATCTTTGTCGGTGCGGTCGCTGGAGCCGCCACCGTAGCCGGCATACACTTCCAGTATACGTCTACCTTCGGGGCCGAAAGTTGTGAAGTAACCGCCGCCAGCTTCTAACAGGTTATGCCTCAAGTCGCGTTTGCGGCGCTCGCTGTTCAGCATAGAGCCATTCAAAACCACAGCAAAATGGTCCGACACAGCATAGGCCGTATTAAAAGTAATGTTGCCTTTGGGTGTAATGTGGCCACCGGCGCTCAGCTCACCTTTTTCGGTAAACATGGGCACATTGGGTACATTAGGCATGTACGTGGATACGCAACCAGATAATAGAACAGTGATCCCGATACTTAAGAATAGTAAAGACTTTTTCATGTAATTGTGTTGGCAAGAGAAATTAGCTCCCCGCTCATCCTTCTTTTAAATTGATTCTCCTGGCAAATGCAAAAGTGCCCCGAATTTAAGACACTCAACGATGCATTTTACAAAATATTAAGTTTAGCTATGCTTCATTTCTCACAAATTTAGTGAACGGAAACCGGAGTTATAGTTCATCATGGATTAAGCCAGTTCGTACTGTTTTCAACTCTTGGGTTTAAACCGTAATTTTGCCGCATGCAGCAACCCGACATTAAAAAGATACTGATCATACAAACCGCCTTCCTGGGAGATGTGGTGCTGGCAACTGCATTGATAGAAAAACTGCACGCCACTTACCCTGCTGCCCAGCTCGATTTCTTGTTACGGAAAGGGAACGAAGGCTTGTTTAAAGGAAATCCGCTGCTGCGGCAGGTACTGATCTGGAACAAACTGAAAGGCAAATACAAAAGTCTCTGGAAGCTGCTACGCCAGATCCGTTCAGAAAAGTATGATGTGGTTGTAAATGTGCAACGCTACGGCGCAACCGGCATGTTAACCGCTTTTTCGGGAGCAAAACAAATGTTCGGGTTCGATAAAAATCCTTTTTCCAGGTTCTTTACCCGCCGTTACACACACAACATGGAGAACGGCAGCCACGAAGTAGAGCGCAACCAGTTACTTATAAGCAGCATAACCCAAGGACCGGCGGCCAAACCCAAACTATATCCATCAATTCAGGACTACGAAAAAGTACAGCCGCTCAAAGCCATACCTTATATAACTATAGCGCCAACCTCAGTTTGGTTTACAAAACAATACCCGGCTAAAAAATGGGTAGAACTGCTGAACAGCCTGCCAACCAACTATAAAATTTACCTGTTGGGCTCGCCCGCCGATAAAGTACATGCCGAAGAAATAATGGTAAAAGCGCAGCACCCGAATATGGAAAATCTGTGCGGGCAACTGAACTTGTTGCAGTCGGCTGCTCTGATGCGCGATGCAGTGCTGAACTATGTAAACGACTCTGGGCCGATGCATTTGGCAAGTTCTGTAAATGCGCCAACCTGTGCCATATATTGCTCAACAGTGCCTCGTTTTGGCTACGGTCCGCTGGCAGATTTTGCAACTATAGTTGAAAAAGAAGAGCCGCTTTACTGTCGCCCGTGTGGCTTACATGGCCATAAAGCCTGTCCCGAAGGCCACTTCAAATGTGCACATGATATCCGGAACGAGCAACTGCTGCACGTGCTGGAATTAGCCGAAGTCAGGCAGAATCTATAGTTGGGCGCAATTCTCGGTACAGCCTTATTTAACTATAGCCTTTATAGTTTACAGAATTTATAGTTCATAATTTACGAAAACAGAACCGCGTTATAGTAGTTGTTTTATAGTTATAACTATAAAATGCTGCAAACTCTTCTGTTTTTAGAGATAAGTTATAACTTCGTACATCCAGAAAGCAGGATAATCGATCCTGTAGTTTTATAAAACCAGATAACCTGAACCATGAGATACCTGCCTATCAGCCAGGACCTGTTCATACATAACAGGCGCAACTTTGTTAAAGAGCTGAAACCATCTTCCATCGCCATCTTCAATTCTAACGATGTAATGCCAACCAACGCCGATGGCTCCATGGCTTTCCGTCAGAACAACGACCTTTTCTATTTGTCGGGCGCAGACCAGGAAGAAACTGTTCTTATCCTTTTCCCGGATGCCAAGGATCCACGCATGAAAGAAGTATTATTCGTGCGCGAAACTAACGACCACATCCTGACCTGGGAAGGCTACAAACTTACAAAGCAGCAGGCACAGGAAGTATCCGGTATCAAAACCATTCTCTGGACACACGAATTTAAGTCGGTGCTGAACACACTGATGGCTGAGGCCGAACATGTGTACCTGAACTCAAACGAGCACCTGCGCGCCGTAGTAGAAGTTGAGACCCGCGATGCCCGCTTTATAAAATGGGTAAAAGAGCATTACCCGCTACACAAATACGAGCGCAGCACCCCAATCATGCACTACCTGCGTGCCATAAAATCAGATCACGAGATCGCTCTTATCCGTAAGGCTTGCCACATAACCGAGCTTGGCTTCAGAAGATTACTGAACTTTATTAAGCCGGGCGTGATGGAGTATGAAATTGAGGCAGAACTATACCACGAATTTTTACGCAACCGTTCGCGCGGACCAGCTTATGGCTCTATCATCGCGTCGGGTGCCAATGCCTGCATCCTGCACTATGTAGATAACAACCAGGAATGCAAAGACGGCGACATGTTGCTAATGGACTTCGGTGCTGAATATGCCAACTATGCCTCTGACCTGAGCCGCACTATACCAGTTAACGGTACATTTACACCACGCCAGCGCGATGTGTATGAGGCTGTGCTGCGTGTTATGAAAGCTGCTACGGCTATGCTGGTGCCGGGCAATACCCTGGATCAGTATCATGCGTTTGTTGGTACCGTTATGGAGAACGAACTTATCCGTCTTGGTCTGCTGAACGAGCAGGATGTGCGTAACCAGGACCCTGCTGCGCCGCTTTATAAGAAATACTTCATGCACGGAACCTCGCATTTTTTAGGCCTGGATGTGCATGATGTGGGCAACAAATACCGCCCGTTTGAAGAAGGTATGGTGTTTACCTGCGAACCGGGTATCTATATCTGGGATGAAGGAATAGGGGTACGTCTTGAAAACGATATACTGGTAACCAAAAATGGCCCTGTTGATCTGATGAAAGACATTCCGTTGGAAGCCGATGATATTGAACGTTTAATGAAACGATAGTAAACTGTAGTATTATAACTCATTTCTTAGGACTGCCAGTGCAAAACCGGCAGTCCTTTTTATTGTCTTTTACCAGTTAAAACCGCGCATACCTTAAATATATGCGCAAATACAAAACCTTGTAGTGTAGTATCAGTTTGAAGAGTAGGAATAGAACAAAGCCAAAGGATAAGACATAACAGTGCAATACTGCTTAGTATACTAACTATAGTTTCACTATAAACCTTTTGCTTATGAGTAAAACTCTACGACAAATCATAAACCTCCCCCGACGAACAGATCTTTATTTCTGCTGTGCAATTAATTATTGGCGTACAAATAAACCTGCTTTAAATATGTACGTATTGACATATCAACATATACTTAATAAAATTATGCGAACACAATTAACAAAATTTAGTGCAATAGCTTTTGTGCTTGTATTCCTGTTATCAGCGAGTACAGCCTTGTTTGCACAAAATGCTGATAGACGGACCAATCTCCAGATATATGGTAGCGCTCTGCAATATAAAGGAGAGCTTGGCAACCAATTCTTCGAGAAAGATTTGGAGTGGGGCGGGGGACTCTCGCTTAACCGTTATTTAAGCCCATCTTTTGATGCCGGCTTACACTTCACGTACGGCGGTGCTGACGCCGTGAATGGTGCTAGCAAAATGGATGCTAACATTGGTACTGCTATGCTGGGCCTTCGCCTGAAAATGTATGGTAATATCCTGAGCGAAGATGCATTGATCGGACCATACCTGACGGTTGCCGGTGGTGCAGCTTTTGGTAAAGCTGATGGTACATTAGCAGACGGAAGCGCTTACGACGACAATTTTACGACCAGTGCATTAATGGGTGGCGCGGGTATCCGCTTCCGTTTCTCTGATGGTGTAAGTGCCTTCATACAAACTGGTTACCTGTTTACTGGTAATGACGGTTTTGACGGTACAGAAGACGATGGTGATAACGATCGTTTCCTGCAGCACAACATCGGTCTTGGCTTTAACTTAGGTAAGGCGGTAGATACTGATATGGATGGTGTTGGCGACAGACGCGATAAGTGCCCGGATACTCCAACCGGCGTACAGGTTGACAAAGACGGTTGCCCTATCGACACAGACGGTGACGGCGTAGCTGACTACCAGGATCAGTGCCCTACAGAAGCTGGCGTACAGAACCTGCAAGGTTGCCCTGACAAAGATGGTGACGGTGTAGCTGACAAAGACGACCAGTGCCCAGACGAAGCAGGTACAACTGCAACACAAGGTTGCCCTGATACTGATGGCGATGGCGTAGCTGACAAAGATGACAAGTGTCCTGATACTCCGGCTGGCGTACAGACTGGCCCGGATGGTTGCCCAGTAGACTCTGACGGTGATGGTGTTCCGGATAACGAAGACATTTGCCCTAACTCTGCAGGTCCTGCTGACAAAGGTGGTTGCCCTGAACTGGATGCTGCTACACTGAAACTGATGGAAGAAAAAGTTCGCTTTGAATTTGACCAGGCTCGTGTACAGGATGGTTACAAACAACTGCTTGATAGCATTGTAGTAGTCCTTGAGAAATATCCTGATCACGTACTGTTGATCAAAGGTCACGCTGACTTCATTGGTTCAGCAGAGTATAACCAGGCGTTATCTGAGCGCAGAGCACAGGCTGTTAAGGATTACTTAGTAGAGCGCGGTGTTCAGAACCCAGACAGACTGGTGACCCGTGGTTACGGCGAAACTCAGCCACTTGTAAAAGTGAACGAGCGACTGTCTAAACGCAGAACAGAAAGCGCAAGAGCTAAAAACAGACGTGTAGGCTTCGAGCTTAACACGCCGGACATGAAACTGGACATGGAATAAAAGATCAGAATAGACTAGCGTCAAATTAAAAGCGCCCCGACTTAGGTTGGGGCGCTTTTTTTATGGTCTTTTCAACTATAGTTAGAAGCTGGCCTGTAGTTCAGGTCAGGTCATTAGTCTTGCCAAAAGTTCTTTTCCTTTGGGCCAGTCGTGTATGTTGGAGTAGGAGTTTATGTGGCCTTTCGCACCTATGTTCACAAATTCGCTTCCCCACAGGTTAGCCAGGTATTCTGCCCGCTCTATAGTCAGGTAATCGTCATCTGTACTCGCTACCAGCATCGACTTAAAAGGCAGTTTACTTTTCGGGAATGGGGCAAAATCCAGCACTTCTTTTAGTTCTACATCTAGCTCTACCTCGGGCGGTGCCACCAGAAAAGCAGCTTTAATGTTGGCTGTATATTTCTGTGCCCAGTGCGCCACGGTCATGCAGCCCAGGCTATGCGCTACCAGCACAATTTCTTTACCTTGTACTTCTGAGGTTACTCGCTGCAGCTCATCTACCCAATCTTTACAAACGGGGTTATCCCAATCTGCCTGCTGCACGCGTATGCTTGTCGGGTCGCTGTGCTGCCAGTACGTTTGCCAGTGTTCCGGTCCCGAGTTACCTAAGCCAGGCACATGTATTATCTGGGTTTCTGCCATTTATGGTTTCTTAGTTTCTAGTTGCAAAGTAAGCGTTTTTTGCGATAGCTGCTTTTGGTCTGAATCAGGATTTTGAGGATTGAATAGCCCTTGCAGTGTGCGAAACTCCTACGAGCACCTGGTACTGTTTATAGTTACCGTCATCCAACCACCCCTAACCCCTTAGAGCTACGCTCGCTACCTTCGAAATCGCTTCTCGGTAGTCTAATGCGGGGAGCTTTTCTGCTTTTTATGTTGTCATCTCGAACAGTGTGAGAGATCTGATACAGTTTAACATCCCCCTTCGCCTCCTTCAAAGGGGGACTTTCTGCCACTACTATAGGTTGATTTATAGTTATATAGTTACAGCCTGTCGAGCGGACAGGTCGCGACCTGTCCCTACGGAAATACGACCACGATAAATTTCGAAGCCTATCAGTTAAAACTATAAATAGGCGGTTATGATGCGAAACTTCTCAGTCTTTGGGTTGAGCGCCTTGTGAATATCTGGTGCCGCAGGCATTGTGAGGAACGAACAAAAGAGATTCGCACAGCGCGATGCCCAAAGGCGGGGCCTCCCGGCCGTGAGGGAGCCAAAGGTTATTTGAAACGATAGGTAAATAAAGCTCCCAGGATTAGAAGTGGTTTGAAACGATAGCTTGGTTCAATTTAGAACTATAGCCAACTATAGAACACATAAGATTTCTCCCAGCTACGCTGGCTCTCTTCGACTCTCGTCTCGAGAATGCTCGAAATGACAAGATGGAGAATCGAATGAAGGATTTAAGCAGTTTTAGAAGCCAGCAAATACAACACCGCCATACGTATGGCAACTCCATTCTCTACCTGATTCAGGATGATGGAATGATGTGAGTCGGCTGCATCGGAGCTTAGTTCTACGCCGCGGTTTATAGGGCCGGGATGCATCAGCGTAATTTCTTTATCCAGGCTGTCGAGCATCTTCTTATCGATGCCATAGTAAAGGGTATACTCGCGCAACGATGGAAAATACTTCATTTGCTGGCGCTCGAGTTGTATGCGGAGTACATTGGCTACATCACACCATGCCAGCGCTTTGCGTACATCCAACTCCACTTTTACGCCCAACTCCTTAATGTACTTAGGCAACAGCGTTATAGGTCCGCAAACCATTACTTCAGCGCCAAGCTTTTGCAGGGCAAATATGTTGGATAAGGCTACACGCGAGTGCAGAATATCCCCGATAATAACTACTTTTTTGCCAGCTACATCGCCATATTTCTCTCTTATCGAAAATGTATCTAACAGCGCCTGGGTTGGGTGTTCGTGCGTACCGTCGCCGGCGTTTACGATGTTTGCATTTATGTGTCGGCTCAGGAAGTGCGGTGCACCAGGACTCGAGTGGCGCATCACGATCATGTCCACTTTCATGGCTAGGATGTTGTTTACCGTATCCAGCAGCGTTTCACCTTTTTTAACCGAGCTGCTGCTACTGCTAAAGTTGATCACATCGGCAGAAAGGCGTTTCTCAGCTAACTCGAAAGACAGACGCGTGCGGGTAGAGTTCTCGAAGAAGACGTTGGCAATGGTAATGTCGCGCAGCGAAGGCACTTTCTTTATCGGCCTGTTCAGGACATCTTTAAAATTATCCGCGGTCTCAAAAATGAGCTGAATATCTTGCGGAGTGATGTCTTTGATGCCTAACAGGTGCCGGACGCTGAGCTCTTGCATGGTAAGATTTTAGTCTTCGGATTTAGTGATAAGCCATATTGCATCTTCCGGAGCTTGCTGCGCCTGCCAGTCTACCAACACCCGCTGGCTTTGCAGCGAATTTACCTGACGGCCCACGTAGGTGGCCTGTATGGGCAAATGGCGGGTGTACAGGCGGTCTATCAGTACAAGCAACTCCACATTGGCAGGCCGGCCATAGGCAATCATCGCATCTAAAGCAGCCCGCACCGAACGACCCGTGTACAGCACATCATCCACCAGTATCACCTTTTTGCCTTCAATCAGGAAATCTACTTTGGTAGCGTTGGCGGTAAGTGGTGTTTCGCGGCGGCGGAAATCGTCGCGGTGGAAGGTAGTGTCGAGGTAGCCGGTTGGGATTTGCTTGCCTAAAATGGTTGCCAGGGTTTGCTGTATGCGCTCTGCTACGTATTTGCCGCGTGGCTGCAGCCCAAGTATAACAGAATCAGAAAAGTCGCCATGGTTCTCGATCAGCTGATGGCACAGGCGCATCACCATAATATCGAGTAACTGTTGGTTTACAATGAGTCTTTTCTGCATAACCGGAAGTGTAGCTACAAATATAGAAGAGTTCTGTTTAATTGTTAAATGGTTGGATGGTTTAATTATTGAATGTAGGCTGCTAATTGCTGAATGGTTGATCTATGATCGTTATGACGAAACTATAGAACACTAACAAATATGCGGACATACCAATGATTTTAAAAATATGATCGAACTATAGTTTAACCATTCAACCATTAAGCAATTAAGCCCTTAAAAAGAGATCTTATTGATGTAGAATACCATTTTGGTTTCGCGGTTTTCGGGTTTTATGCGGTGCCAGCCAAAAGCGGCAAAATTTAAACCATACCATTTTACTAAGCCAGCCATGCTCGTAGATACCACTTTACTGTTAGGATCGCTGGTTTGTAGTTTCAGTTCGGCATCTTCTTCCACGTATTTATCCTGCTCCATTATCTTATAGAAAATGTCGTCTTCGTCAGGGTACGCGATCACAACTTTTCCGTCAGGGCTTGTCGTAACTTCCACGCTTTGCTGCAACGAACGCGTTTCCATGTTTCTGAGCGGGAAGGTATTATCCCAGAGCAATATGCCATTTTTGTCGAAGCCGAGCGCCAATGCCATCGTGCGCCTGTAAACCCTGGGAGAGCTTAGCAGGTAACCGGTCGGGCCATAAATGCGGTTAAAGTTGCCACCACGCGAGTCGGTCGTATAAACTTCGGCACTCAATATGTAGCCCTCCTGGCTCGGATACACATCATGAAACAAAAGCCTGTATTGCACACCAGACTCTTTGCCGGTTTGTTCTCTTTTGGCCTCACGTTGCCGCATGCGCTTTTCCCGTTTTGGCTTCATGTACTTAAAAAAGTTCTTGAACTGCAGAAAACTATAGTAACGCGAACTGCCAGCACCGGCTGTAACAGGTACCGTAAAAATGCCTGTTGCATACCGCATCGTTCGGGTGCCATAATTCCCGATCAATAACCTGGAGGTAGAGTCGCCGGGAGTTATCTCCGCTTGCATCGGTCTCTTGTCTTGTGTCGGGAGGATAAAGTAGTTGTTCAGCAGAGTGCCGTCGGCATTAAATACCTTGGTCTGCAACCGCGATATTCTTCCGTTAGATTCTGACATCACCACGCTTACCTGTTGAGACTCGGGATGCACCAGGATATCAGAAAAAGTTGACTCTATGCCATACACCGCCGGCAGTGGTTTTATATCGCCGGATGTTTGGTTAAGGTGCAGCAGGGTAGGTGTACCGGTTTTGCGCGACCGGGCAACTACAAAGTAATTACCGGCTACCACTTTAAACACATAAATAGAATCAATGGCCTCTATCTTATATTCATGTTTTGTGAAGTTGCCATCGGAGAGGTTAAGCTTTACAAACTGGAAATTGTCGTTGTTCTCGCCGGTAAAAGAAATGTAACTATAGGGCTCCTCGGAATAATGCGTGATGTAGCTGCTGACCGGATCCAGGGTTATTTTTTTGTCCCAGGCTTGCTGCAGCTCGTGGTTGTATTTCGTGATACTGAATGTGGGAGGGCTGGTCCAGGTGCCATCTGTTTTGGTTAACACCAGCAGGCTGCTATCAGGGGCAGGCAATACCTGAACTTCGGTTTTATAAATATCGAGGTCCAGCTCCAGACGGTTAGGCTGGGTTGGTTCTTGTGCGAGCAGGGGTGTAACAGCAAGCACCACTATAAGTAAGGGCAACAGGCATGCTTTGTACATATAGCTAAATATAGTATAGCGTACTACAGGAAAAGTATAAGATTAGCGGCTAAGCCTTTGTACTCGTTTTAGCCGCTAATCGTTGTTTTTGTTGCCCGTAAATTTAAAATGCTGTACTATCGTTAGTTGCCAAGCGCCAGCAATACATCAAACTCTTCAGCCTTAAGTGGCATTACCGATAACCTTGACTGGCGCAACAAAGCAATGTTTTCAAGGCGCTTATCCTTTTTGATCTGCTCCAGGGTAACCGGATCTTTAAAATCGCGGAAAGGTACCAGGTCTACAGCCATCCATTTCGGGTCGTCGGCAGTTGGGTCGGGGTATGCGGCTTTGTCTACTTTGGCAATGCCAACTATAGCTTTCTCGGATACGCTGTGGTAAAACAATACCATATCGCCGGGTTGCATTTGCTGCAGGTTGTTACGCGCCTGGTAATTTCTAACGCCATCCCAGCAGATGCGCCCGTCTCTCACTAAGTCTGCCCACGAATATGTTTCAGGCTCCGATTTTACTAACCAGTAATGCATTTGATTTTTGTAAGTGTAAAAGTGTTTAGATTAAATCTTGATCTATGTATTTCGTTTTCGCTGCGTTCTCAGGAACATACGGCCTTCAAAAAATAGCTGAAGCATAAGTGCCCCGAATATGATCCCGCCCAAAAAGCTGGCATACGCATCTGCCATCACCAACGCCATAAAAACTAACAGCAAGAAAGTGCCGATAATAGTGCGGTTTAACTTAGAAATCTTTTGGTAGTTCAGCATGACAGCAGGTAATAAGCTATAGTTCGTCTTCTCGTCCGGATACATTCATAGGCAGCTCAAATTTTAAGCTTAAAGGGGATGAGACTTAAACTTTACTTCTTCCGGCCCATGAAGTATAGCATCACTTCCCCCAGAAACAGCACGATCAGTATCCCGTTCAGGAAGCCTCTTATAAAGTTAAAAATGTCGCCTTCAGGCTCGGTAACTATAAGTATGGCCAGGATACCCAGCAACGAGAATAAGATAATGGCGCGGGTGCGGGCACTTAATTTTCGGTAGCTGAACATTTTATTTTAGCGGGTCTCCGGTTACTTCTTCGCGTTTCACTTTCAGTACCTCATTCTCTAACGACACGACCTCAATCAGATATTGCTGCTGTGGCTGACCATCCGGTTTTATAGTTACCAGAATCTTATCATCATCCAGAAACTGCCAGGTACCCGGTTGTTCTTCCAGTCCGTCGGCAGGCGCAATGGCATAGTTTTTCAGGATGCCACCTTTCTCCAGCATAAAGCCAGTGCGGCCCCTCGATGGCGCGAAGTCGTAGGTGTTAGGGCGGTACGTGGTAACCGCGTCCAGATCTTCTTCAAAAGCGTGCAGCCAGGTTTTGCCAACCAACTGCTGCTCCAGTTTACTTGTTTTTTTACAGGTATTGGCCAGAAACAACAGGCAGACCAGGCAAAGCAACGATGCGTATCTCATAGGTATAAAAAGCTGCTACAGCAGTATGTTTTGTAAGCCAAGATAGGGATTTCTGCCGTTATATAGAAGCGAATGAATATAAATCACAAGCAAGTATGGTTCGGACGGTTTTTCTATCTTTGTAAGTATACGATATAGGCCGTGGAAAATAAAAAGATCATACGACTGTTTAAGCTGGCTGCCGAGCTGATGGAGCTGCACGACGAGAACCCGTTTAAGGTACGCTCTTACGTAAATGGCGCCGCTACCCTGGAATTAGTAGAAGAACCATTGGCAGGCATGAGCCAGGCTACCCTGGAAGGTATACAAGGCGTTGGCAAAGGCATTGCTGCTAAGATCATCGAGATAAACGAGACCGGCTCTTTTGAAGAACTGGACCAGATGCTGGCTGCCACACCGCCGGGTGTAGTGGAGATGCTCCGCATTAAAGGTATCGGCCCTAAAAAAGTGCGCACCATCTGGAAAGAACTGGGCACCGAAACCGTGGAAGAATTGCTGGATGCCTGCGAGCAGGATAAACTGAGCAAACTGAAAGGTTTTGGAGCCAAGACCCAGGAAAACATAAAACAGGCACTGCTCTTTACCCAGCAAAACCGTGGCAAACTACTTTATGCCGAAGCTGAGCCGAGTGCCGAAGAGCTGCTGCAAACTATAAAACAAGCCCTGCCTGATGCAAAAGTAGAAGTAGTAGGTGATGTGCGTCGCCGCATGGAAATTGTAGAAAGTCTGCAGTTTGTAGTAGCTACTGATGCCTTTAAAGATGCCTGCGAAAAGCTGGGTAAAATAGATGTGCTGGAGCACGATATTCGGAATTCCGGACCACGTATCTGGCGCGGAAACTATAGTTTGAACGGCATGGTAACGGAAATAAGGCTTGTTGATGATGCCTGTTTTGCAAATGAAGTGGTGTTGAGATCTGCTTCCGAAGCCCACTTAACCCAGGTTTTTGCTGCCGGCAAGTGTATGCTAAATGTGCTGCGCGAAGAAAATCATAAAACCGAGGAAGAAGTATACAATGCGGCTGGTATGGCTTTTATAGTTCCGGAACTGCGCGAAGGCACCAACGAGCTGCAACTGGCCATGGATAACAAGCTGCCCAAACTACTCGAGCTATCTGATCTGAAAGGTATTCTGCACAACCACAGTACGTATTCTGATGGCGCCCACACCTTAGAGCAAATGGCTACTTTCTGTCGCGATATGGGCTACCAGTATTTAGGCATTTCGGACCACAGCAAAACGGCGTCTTATGCGGGCGGCCTTCGAGAAGGCGATGTGCTGCGCCAGCAAAAGGAGATAGACGAGCTGAACCAGAAACTGGCTCCGTTCAAAATATTCAAAGGTATTGAGTCGGATATACTGACAGATGGCTCTTTGGATTATGAAGAAGATATCCTGAAGACGTTCGATTTTATAGTTGCCAGCATCCATAGCGTGCTGAATATGGATGAGAAAAAGGCCACACAACGCCTGATCACAGCCATCGAAAATCCATACACCACCATGCTCGGCCACCCGACCGGCAGGCTTTTGCTTCGTCGCGAAGGTTACCCGATAAACCATAAAATGGTAATAGATGCATGCGCTGCCAACAACGTCATCATCGAGATTAACGCTAATCCTTGGCGCTTAGACCTGGACTGGCGCCACGTGCACTACGCGTTGGAAAAGGGAGTAATGCTAAGTATAAACCCCGATGCCCACCACACCAGCGGCTACGACGACATGAAGTACGGTGTACTGGTAGGCAGAAAAGGCGGACTTACCAAAGAAATGACCTTTAATGCTAAGCCGGTGGAAGAAGTAGAAGCTTATTTCAACAAGCGTAAGGCGGGGATTTGATTGCTGATAGTTAACCCGACTATATAACACTAATGTCATTTCGAGCCAAAGCGAGAAATCTAAATAGAATTTGAGATAGATCTCTCACAAAGTTCGAGATGACATATTGTCTTTTTTAACCAACCATCTCAATTGCAAAAAGAGAAGCTTAAAATATTGATTATCCGATTCAGTTCGATAGGGGATATTATTTACACCACACCGGTAGTTCGTTGCCTGAAGCAGCAGGTGCCGGGCGTGGAGATCCATTTCCTGACCAAACCCGGTTTCCGGTTTATACTGGACAATAACCCGTATGTAGACAAACTGCACCTGCTGCAGAACCATCTGAACGACACCATACGAGAACTGAAAGCCGAGCAGTTTGATTATGTGATCGATCTACACAATAGTCTGCGTTCAGTGTTGGTGAAGTATAAATTAGGCGTTAAATTCTACACGTTCAAAAAGCAGCGGATCCGGAAAATACTGGCATTAAAGTTTAAACTGAATACCGTAAAGCCAACTCATCTAGTAGACCGCTACCTGGAAACGATAAAATTCTTAGGCGTAGTAAACGATCAGAAGCCTGTAGATTATTTCCTGCCCGGCGACTATAGTTTGAACACCCTTTTACCGGAAACCCACCAACAGGATTATGTAGCTTTTATTATTGGCGCAACACACTTTACCAAACGCATGCCGAACGAGCAGGTGGTTAGTATCTGCCAGTCGCTTAATAAGCCTGTTGTATTGCTGGGTGGTAAAGACGTGGAAGAGAACGGTGCTATAATAACCGAAGCTGCCGGCGCAAAAGTATACAATGCCTGCGGGAAGCTTAACATGAACGAATCTGTTTACGTGGTAAAACAGGCGGCTAAAGTAATTGGATTTGATACCGGCCTAACCCACATTTCCGAAGCATTTAATAAAGAACTTGTTACCATTTGGGGAAGTACGGTGCCGGAACTACTGGGTGTACAACCCTACCAGGTTACCAAACACTACGAAGCAGGAGTGGAGTTGCCTTGCAGACCATGTACCAAATTCGGAAGATCAGAATGCCCGCTGGGCCACTTTAAATGCATGCGCGATATTGATGAAAAAGCTATAGTTGATTTTGTGAACCGCGAACTATAAAGAGATGAAGAACTATAACTGGCAGGAGACTGATATACAATTTTTGGAAGCTATACTATTAGCGACAGGTGGTGAAGGCGGCGCACCTTTACAGGAAGTGTTGCTGATGGCCGATGCTGCAGACGGAACCGTTTTTGAAATGAAGGAAGTGGAAGAAGCGCTGCTAAAGCTGGTTGCTGCTAAGGTGGTAACTATAAATAAGAACAAGCTAGGCCTGAACCCGGATTTCCTGCAGCAATACGAAGCGCTAACTATACAGGAAGGTTTATCAGAGGATGATGATCTCCTGATGAACCTGTTGCAGAAGCAAACTATAACCGAAGAAACTATAAAAGCGGCTAAGGAAGGGGAGTTGAAGAAGTATAAACTGAAGAATTACTACCAGCAATACCAGGAACAATTCGGATAACTATAGCAAACTATAAAATAAAAGCCGCTGATGACCTCAGCGGCTTTTATACTTTAGAAGAGAAAATTTTAAAATCTCCACATCTCTAAATTTCCAAACTAAGAAATCTTCTCAAATCCTAAGTATGGGTGCAGCACTTTTGGCAGGTTAATACCATCCGGTGTCTGGTTATTTTCAAGGATGGCGGCAACTATACGCGGCAGGGCAAGGGCGCTACCATTTAATGTGTGCAGCAGCTGTGTTTTACCAGCTTCGTTTTTGTAACGCAGCTTCAAACGATTTGCCTGGTACGTTTCAAAATTACTGCAAGAGCTTACTTCCAGCCAGCGGCCCTGTGCTGTTGAGTATACTTCCATGTCGTAAGTAAGGGCAGAGGTAAAGCCCATATCGCCACCGCAAAGACGCAGCACACGGTATGGCAGCTCAAGTTTCTGCAACAGGCCCTGTATATAACTGCTCATTTCTTCCAACACTTCATACGACTTCTCTGGTAGCGTTATCTGTACAATTTCTACCTTATCAAACTGGTGCAAACGGTTCAGGCCGCGTACATCAGCGCCCCACGAGCCAGCTTCTCTTCTGAAACACGGCGTATGGCCCGCATTCTTAATTGGTAACTGGTCAGCCGGCACAATTACATCGCGGTAAAGATTTGTTATTGGTACTTCGGCAGTTGGTATCAGGTAATAGTTATCTTCAGTGGCATGGTACATCTGGCCATCCTTATCCGGTAACTGACCGGTGCCGTAGCCCGATGCTTCGTTTACCAATATAGGCGGCTGTATCTCAGTGTAGCCAGCTTTCATGGCTTCATCTAAAAAGAAGTTGATAAGCGCACGCTGTAAACGGGCTCCCTGCTTTTTATAAACCGGGAAACCGGCACCTGTAATCTTATTACCCAGGTCAAAATCAATGATGTCGTACTTCTGGATAAGCTCCCAATGTGGTTGCGCACCGGCATGCAGCTCCGGAATTTCGCCGTGCTGCAGCACCACTTCGTTATCTTCTGCTGTTCTACCTACAGGTACACTTTCGTGGGGCAGGTTTGGTAGCTTATATAAGGCAGCCTGCAAGTCCTCTTCCAGGGTAGTTAGCTGGTCGGCAAGGGTTTTAGCCTGCTGCTTTAGTTCTGTAGTCTGTGATTTATATGATTCGGCTTTCTCGCGTTCGCCGTTCTTCATCAGAATTCCGATCTCTTTGGAGATACTATTCGAGCGGGCCTGCAGTTCATCGTGTTCGCTCTGTACCTGCCGGCGGCGCTGGTCAAGGTCAAGTAAAGCAGCAACTTCATCAGCTGCATTTTTGTAGTTTTTCTTGGTGAGGCCTGCCACTACCAGGTCTGTCTGCTCCCTTAAAACGGATAGTTGTAGCATAGTTGCGTGTTAAGTATTGGTACAAAAATATACTTTTTTGCGTAGTACGTGGCAATTCCGAAATCTTTTACCTGTTTTCTGAAACATTTTGCATAAAATGACGCGTAATATTTGTTAATTAGGTGCTATTGCAATAACATTGCAGTGCATTTATTACGAAGGCCCTTCCCGAGCCTCACTATTTCTACGCAATCTATTCTGTTTCCTGATTTATAATTTAAGACTCTCGCTGCGTTTGCGTATCACCACGCTTCCGGCATCACATTAACCACCATACCACATTTATGTACAATATTGAAGAATTGAAAGATAGGCTTCTTTCAGAACTCAAGGAAATTGCAGAGGACCTGGGCGTTCAGAACTTCAAAAAACTGAGCAAACAGGACATCATCTACAAGATCCTGGATCAGCAAGCCATAACCCCTCCTGAGAAATTACCCAAAAAGATCAAGCCTGCTGCCAGTTCTGCCGCCCCAACAAGCGAATCATCTCCTGAAATTGCAACTATAGAAGAAGAAGCTCCAGCCCCGGTAGCAGCAAGACCAATTGCACGTGCCGAGCAACCAGAGCGTGCACCAAAACCTGCCTCAGCGCCCGTTAAAGATCACGGCCCGCAACGCGAACGTACACAGCCTCGCCGCGAAAACAGGGAACAGACAACAAGCGAACCACGCACAGAAAACCGCGAGCCTAGAGCAGAGCGAGCTGAGAACCAAAGCCGCGAGCCAAGGCCGGAACGTGCCGAAACGCAAAGCCGCGAGCCACGCGAGCGTAACGACGGACGTGAGCAACGTTCTGAAAACCGCAACGACAACCGCGAGCAACGCCCTGAAAACAGGGAGCCACGCCAGGATAACCGCGAGCAACGCAGCGACCAGCAATCAAACAGACCGGATAACCGCTACGACAACAATCAGCGTCGTAACAACCCACAACAGCAGAATGCAAACGCGGGTGGCAATATCTTTAAGGAGTTTGATGGTATAATACTAAACGAAGGTGTGTTGGAGCTGATGCAGGATGGGTATGGTTTCCTGCGTTCTACACACTATAACTACCTGGCATCGCCGGACGATATTTATGTATCGCCATCGCAGATAAAATTATTTGGTCTGAAGACAGGTGATACTGTAAAAGGCCAGATCCGCCCGCCGAAAGAAGGCGAGAAATATTTTGCCCTGCTTAAGGTTGAGACTGTAAACGGACGTACCACGGAAGAAATTCGTGACCGTATTCCGTTCCAGCACTTAACGCCGCTTTTCCCTGAGGAGCGCTTAAAATTAACTACCAAGCCAAGTCAGCTTTCAACCCGAATTCTGGACCTTTTTGCCCCGATCGGTAAAGGCCAGCGTGGTATGATCGTGGCGCAGCCTAAAACAGGTAAAACCGTGTTACTGAAAGAGATAGCCAATGCTATTTCTGAGAACCATCCGGAGGTATACCTGATGATCCTGCTGATTGACGAACGCCCAGAAGAGGTAACGGATATGGCACGTAGCGTAAAAGCGGAAGTTATTGCATCTACGTTTGATGAGACTGCCGAGCGCCACGTGAAAGTATCGAGCATTGTACTGGATAAAGCTAAGCGAATGGTAGAGTGCGGCCACGATGTGGTTATACTTCTGGATTCGATCACGCGTCTGGCCCGTGCTTATAACACGGTTGTTCCGTCGTCTGGTAAGATATTATCGGGTGGTGTGGATGCCAACGCGCTGCACAAGCCGAAGCGTTTCTTTGGTGCTGCCCGTAACGTAGAGAATGGTGGTTCATTAACTATCATCGCCACTGCGCTTATCGACACAGGTTCTAAGATGGATGAAGTTATCTTCGAAGAATTTAAAGGTACCGGCAACATGGAGCTTCAGTTGGATCGTAAACTGGCCAACAGAAGAATTTACCCTGCTATCGATGTTCCTGCTTCGGGAACACGCCGCGAAGACCTGCTGATGGACAGAGATGAACTGAACCGTATCTGGATACTGCGCAAGTTTATGTCAGATATGAATTCTGTAGAAGCTATGGAGTTCCTGAAAGACAGAATGGTTGGCACGAAGAGCAACGAAGAATTCCTGATCTCGATGAATGGCTAAACTATAGTTTAGTATCAACTATAAGAAAACGGTCCCGCAACTATAGCTGCGGGACCGTTTTTGTTTTCGTCTGAATCAGGATTTTCAGGATTAAAGGATGTGCAGGATTTTAATTGCCAAACTATAGTTTAGTAGAAGTTAAAACTCATCCCTTTCTAACTTCTAAACTTTTTAACTCTCTAACTCATAAACTCCCCAACTCCTAAACTATAAATCATTGCCAGAACGGATACTCGACATGTGTAAGGTGATAATACACATAGGTAACGACAAAGCCGAAAAATACATGACTGAACACTATTTCGATGAGGTATCTTTCCAGTTTAATGTGTGGTGGCCTGGGGTGGATCATGAAAAAGAAATACCAGATGATCATGGCGAAGATGCCGTTTCCTAAACCAATAAGCATGCCCCACGAAGCAGTAATAGTGCCTACGCCACTTTCCCAGAGAGCCAGGTAGCCAATAGCATATAAAACACCGACAGTATAGTGTGCCAGCCCGCCTACCAGTTTAGCAGCCATCCCATTCGACAGGCTACCATCGGGGTGGGTTCTGCCAAGCAGCATGGTTCCGAGCACCAGTGGTATTCGTAAAACGCGGTTTGTTGCCAGAGAGAGCAGGTAAATTACGGCAGACATAGCTGCAGCACCAGCCAGCCCGGCCAATATTACATAGATCAGCTTCACGTATGACTTTTAATTTTTCCCTTATACGCAATTGCATAGCATAGTTGTACTATAGGCATTATAGTTAGTAAACAGCCTCAAACACCAGCATAGTTATAAATGCCAGGCTAATGCACACAGAAGATATTTTGTTCATGTGCATGGTGTTTTCATAGTTCACCAAGGTTTTGTTTCGGGAGGCGCTAATTGCCCAGTTGGTAAAATAGTAGAGGATAGGTGCCGTAGCTATCAAAAAGATGATGATGTTCTGAAACTGGTCGGTAGTATAGTACAACCAAAGCAAAACACCGGTACCGAGCAACAAACTGACTGCTGCAAAAATATAAGTACCCGTAATGCCAAGCAGCAAACTTATCGTTATATCACCGCGCTGGCTGTCTTCATCGTGCTGATAAATTTGGGTGAGCGGGTAAGAGCCGCTCAGAAACAACGTGCTAACTATAGCAAAACCTGCATTAGGCATCTGCATCACTTCCTGTAGTTTCAAGCCAACACCGACCTGCACCATCGCAAACGTAAACGCCCCTTGGAAAAAAGTAACAACTATAGTACTGATGATCGGGTACTTTTTGAGCCGGATGCCTTCGTAACTATAGGCTTTGGAAATGAGCAGGTACAAGGCCACTAACGCAGCGAACAAGGGAGATAAAAAGATAGACAGCAACACAGCCAGCACATCAAAAATCAACACTAAATGCATCAATTCGCGGTTAACTTTAGGCGGATGTTTCAAACCACCAATGCTGCCTTCGTCGCGGTCGTAATAAGAGTTGTAGCCGTTGCTGGCCGGGTAAACCAGTAAATGCAAAATCAGGAAAACAACTATAGCCCTGCTTACATCAACCTGCTGCAACGCACTAAGCGCAAACCAGAATACCGGCATCAGGTACACTGAAAAAGGTATTCGCATTAAAGTAAGCGCGTCGCGGTAGGGTTTCATTTAGTTAGCAGTTAATAATAATCAGCTACAGCACAATCACTCATCCAATATTCAGTTATTCAAAATTAATTAGGATACCCGATTAGGTAAATAACGTGCTTGCCGGGTTTGTTGCCGACGCGTCCGGTTTGCCAGGTATAGTTTGGAGCTTTTATAGTTTGCAGCATTTGTTGCAGGTGTGTTGGCGTATAAATGCGCAACAATGATACGGTGCCATCCCAGATAATGCCAATAGGTATAAGAGGAATGATGTACGTGAAAAACAGCCTGCTGAGCTTAAATGGCCGGATGAAAGGCGTAACTAAAACTATAACTATAGGAAAGGCCAGCCATAGTAAGATCATCTCAACCCAGCTTTTCTGAGCTCCCTCAAATATGCCGATGGCTGCACGCTTGTCGGCGGCGTCCTGCAAAATGCGTTGGGCTATAGTTGGCGGAAAGTGGTGGAACGATGAAAAAATAGTGCGCACGCCGGTTATAGTTTCGGGCACAGCAGTAGCATCTATAGGCTCAGGTATAAAATCTATAGTTCCGCCGGATTGCGTTTGCAGATATTGGTAAGTACTGATGTTCGGGTAAAGGTCGGAGAGGGTGACGTGTATCGTTTGGCCCATGCGCTGGCTAAGGCCTTTCTGTATGGTTTCTATTCCGCCGCCGGCACCGGAGCAAAGGTCTGTTATGTGTGTTTGCTTGGTTTTAGTTAGCAGTTCTTGTAGCAGGGGCAGGGTCGCCTCATAAGCACCCAGTTTCGAGATCATAAAACGCAAAAAATCCAGCATGCCTTGCCGGATCACGTGCGGGAACCAACGCTGGTCCTCGAGTTCAAAAAGTTGCAGCCGGATGTTCAAGTACTTTTTTTATTGCACATACTGCGCATCCGGCTGTTTAGTTATGGTTAGGTTACCTGCTATAGTTTTTGTACTGGCGCAAATCTCCGAATTTGTGACGTAGGGTGTGTACGAGTCTCCAGACTCGCTGACACTCAATGCGAACTATAGACTTTAAAACTATAATCTGATCAAGGCTTACTTCTTAGTTTTACTCCCAACTATAAAACTATAGTTATCGTCGGTGTTGCTGAAGATTTGCCAGTATAGTTCCTGTTCTTTTGTAGTATCTGGGGTAACAATAAGCCTGGCACCATACTCGAAGTAAAGTGTGAAGCCGTTGTTTTCATTCAGCTCAAAACGTTGTGGCGTCATGGCTCCTCCGGCATTTATCAGTTCCTGCAGGCGCTGGTCGCGCAGGTTAGCGCCCGGTAATTTCCAGTCGAACTTTGGAGAGGGTAGTCCGGCTTCGCGTTTGCGCATGAAAACTTCGTTATGTTTAATGCTGTCGCCGTTGGGTAATACCAGTTGCCAGGGGCAGTTCAGGGCAAGCGTAACAGCACCTACATCCAGAATTAACCCTTGAGGTGTGCGGTAATGCGCTTTGCCAAAATGGAAATATTGTACCAGCTCGGTGCGTGTGGTTTTGGTAAGGGGCAGGCCGGTAATTTTATCTAAAGCCTCTTGTACGGGCATATGCATACGGTATAGTTTCAGAGAATAAGGGCAAAGATAGGCAGCGCGTTACTATTAAATAATGTTCAAAGTCACTTTACTAAGTTTTATAGTTATTTAACACGTTTGTTACACACTTAAAGTATATTTGCACTAGTTTCGAAAGAAGCTGCCATCTGGAATTTTTAGGGCCGAAGCCCTGTTTGCATACAATGCTGAAAGAGCAAGAAAAAATAGAAAAGCCAAAACACCGTTCGGCGTATCGCACCTTTATCCGTTTTGCCTGGAAAACCTTTTTTATCGGGTTTATTGTAGTTGTCGGGTACCTGCTGAGTGTGGAGTTTAACCTGTTTTACCTGTTTGGTTCGTCGCCGAGCCTGGATAAACTGGAAAACCCGCGTAATGATCAGGCATCTGAACTATACACCTCTGATGGTGAACTGATCGGTAAATACTTTAAGGAGAACCGTAGCCCTATTGGGTACGAGAAGATGTCGCCGATGCTGCTGAAGGCGCTTATTGCTACCGAAGACGTACGTTTTTACGAACACTCCGGCATCGATCCGCAGGCTATAGTTTCGGCAGTATATGGTGGTTTAACAGGCGATGCCCGAGGAGCCAGTACCATTACCCAACAGTTAGCCAAAAACCTCTACAAAACCCGAACCGACGATTCTAAAGGTGTATTGGGCCATATTCCGGGACTGAACGTGGTTATTGCAAAAACAAAAGAGTGGCTTACCGCCATAAAACTGGAGCAGCGCTATACCAAAGAAGAGATCCTGGCCATGTACCTGAACACCGTGGATTTTGGTTCAAACTCGTTTGGTATAAAAGTAGCGTCTAAAACATTTTTTAACGTATCAGCCGACAGCCTTAAAACAGAACAGGCTGCTACGCTTGTTGGTTTGTTAAAAGCCCCAACCTACTATAGCCCACGCTTTAATCCCGAAAATGCTACCCGCCGTCGTAACACCGTGCTGGAGCAAATGGCTAAATACAACTACATCACCAAAGCTGCTGCCGACTCGCTGAGCAAAGTTCCGCTGGTGCTGGACTATAGTGTTGAGAACCATTATGATGGCCCGGCTACCTATTTCAGAGGCGCCGTTGCTGAATACCTGCAGGAGTGGTGTAAGCAGAACGGGTATGACCTTTACCGCGATGGTTTGAAGATCTATACGACGATAGATTCACGGATGCAGAAACATGCCGAAGAGGCCATGGAAGAACAAATGCGTGCTTTGCAGCGCCGCTTTAACAACCATTGGCAAGGCAAAAACCCGTGGGTTGATGAGAATAATAACGAAATACCTGGCTTTATTGAGGAAACTATAAAACGTACCTCGTACTATCAGCGCCTGAAGCAAAAGCATGGAAACGATGTGGCCGCTATTAACCGTGAGCTGAATACGCCGCGCGAAATGATGGTGTTTACCTGGGATAATGACTCGCTGGAGAAGAAAGTAACGATGAGCCCACTGGATTCGCTGCGCTACTATAAGCGTTTCCTGCATGGCGGTATGATGACCATGGATCCGTTTTCTGGCCATATTAAAGCCTGGGTGGGTGGTATCAACTTTAAGTATTTTAAATACGACCACGTGAAACAGGCACGTCGTCAGCCGGGTTCAACGTTTAAGCCTTTTGTGTATGTTGCTGCTATTGATAATGGTTACTCGCCATGCGATAAAATTATAGACCAGCGCATCACTATAAACTATGTAGAGAAAGGGGAGAAGAAGACCTGGTCGCCAACAAACGCCGACTGGCAGTATACCGGCGCACCCATGACACTCCGTCGTGGTATGGGTAAATCAGTTAACTCTGTTACCGCACAGCTCACCGAAAAAATAGGCTGGGAAACGGTAGTGAAGTATGCACACCGCCTGGGCATTACAAGTCCGCTGGAATCTGTGCCATCTATAGGGTTAGGGCCAAGCGATGTTTCTATCTACGAAATGGTGGGAGCTTACAGTACATTCCCGAACAACGGTTTCCATACCAAGCCCATGTTCATTACCCGCATCGAAGACCGCAACGGCAACCTGATACACCAGTTTGTACCGAAGCAGAAAAAAGTATTGAGCGAAGAAACGGCTTTCCTGATGATGCATATGCTGAAAGGCGGTATTGAAGAACCAGGCGGTACCTCGCAGGCACTTTGGGAATATGACCTCTGGAAAGGAAACGAGATCGGTGGAAAGACCGGAACAACCTCGAACCACTCGGATGGTTGGTTTATGGGTGTAACCAAAGACTTAGTGACCGGTGTTTGGGTTGGTGGCGAAGACCGCAGTATCCACTTCCGTACCTCTAACTTAGGCGAAGGCTCTAAAACAGCGCTGCCTGTGTTTGGCTTGTACATGGAGAAGATATACCAGGATAAAGATCTGGGCTACACGATGGGCCGTTTCCCGGGGCCATCTGTCAAGATCAGTAAGAAATATAGCTGCACCACCGTACTGCCACGCAAAGTAGAAACCGATTCTACATTGCTAGACCCGAACCTGCAACTATTCGATATTCTGGAGCAACTAAATTCCGGTACTAACACCGACAGCTCGCAGTAACTATAGCGTATAAAACAGAAGAGCCGGCTACAACTATAGCCGGCTCTTCTGTTTTATAGATAGGTCTGAATCAATTTATTTTCTGGTCATAAAAAGAATGTAGTGCTTCGTCGAGGTAATTATACTCAAATGTAAAGCCGGTCTGCAGCACTTTATTGGCACTCACGCGCTGGCTGTCCAGCACTACACCACTTTTCTGGCCTAACATCAGGTTAAGGGCAAATTCTGGCACTTTAGGTAAAACCAGCGGCTTGTGCATGGCTTCGGCCAGCTCTTTGGTAAACTCTTTATTGGTTACCGGGTGCGGTGCAACGGCATTATATACACCTTCAAACTGCGTGTCTTCTATGGCTCTTATAAACAAGCGACAGGCATCGTCGATATGTATCCAGGACATAAATTGTTTGCCTGAACCCAACGGTGCCCCAGCCATCATTTTTACAGGTCTGGCAAGTTGCGGCAAGGCGCCACCCATGTTACTCAGTACAATACCTAAACGCAAAATTACAGTTCGTAAACCCAGATTAGCTATCTGCCACGAGGATGCTTCCCAGGCTTTGCATACTTCAGCCAGAAAATCATCAGCTAAAATACTTTCCTCAGACACCAGTTGGTCACCGGAGTTACCGTAAATACCAATCGCCGATGCCGAAATAAAGCCTTTTACATGATGCCCGGATTTCTGGAGGCAACTATAAAGCAGACTGGCGCTATCTACCCGGCTTCTTAATATTTCCTGTTTACGCTCTTCTGTCCACTTTTCATCGGCTACACCTGCACCTGCCAAATGTATAATGTAATCGGCGTAGGTTATGGCATTCTCATCAATGTAGCTATCCTTTACATCCCACCGGAACGTTTTATACTTTGAGAATTTGCTGGAGTTCCTGCTTAGGTGCGCCACCTCATAACCCTGGTCGATGAGCATCTCGGACAGGCGTGTGCCTATCATGCCGGAGCCACCTGTAATGAGTATTTTTTCGGGCATAATCAGTTTTTAAAAAAGCTGCTTTATATAGGAGGTACACTATACGTAATACAGGTATAGTTTCGTTGTGCACACCGTATTTTATGCTGTATATAACGTGCTAACTATACTTATTTTTTACGGATGTGGCTTAAGAACTCGCTGCGGTAATGCTCTTCCTGGAATAGTCCTCCATATTCGGCGGTGATCGTGCTGCTGGTTACATCGTTCACACCACGGCTCATTACACAAAGGTGATCGGCTTCTATCAGCACGGCTACGTCTTCTGTTTGCAGTGCCTGCTTCAGTTCATTGGCTATCTGCATGGTCATACGCTCCTGCACCTGCGGGCGGCGGGCATAGTACTGCACAATTCGGTTCAGCTTAGACAAACCAATTACGTGCTCTCCCGGGATATAGGCTACATGCGCCTTGCCAATGATCGGTACAAAGTGATGCTCGCAGGATGAATACAATGTGATGTCGCGCTCCACCAGCATACGGTTATACATATACTTGTTCTCGAAGCGGCGGATCACAGGCTTATTATCCGGATGCAGACCCTGAAAAATTTCCTTCACATACATTTTAGCAACGCGGTGCGGCGTACCTTTCAGGCTATCATCAGTCAGGTCGAGGCCCAGCGTGTGCATAATCTCTTTAAAATGACCGGCAATAATAGTGATTTTCTCCTGGTCTGTCAGGTCAAAAGCATCAGGACGCAGCGGTGTCTCGAGTGAGCTCATCATGTGGTCATCCATGGCTTCAAAATCGTTCTCCGTGTCCTGCTTATCCATTATATTCAACAAAGTTTCGTTCAGTTTCATACAGTGTAATTCCCAGCGCGTAGGTGTCGCTTATCTGTGGCCGGAGTATATTCCAGATCACGATGGCGATGTTTTCGGCAGTGGGGTTTAATTCTTTAAATTCTTCGGTATCCAGGTTCAGGTTCTTATGGTCGAAGCGCTCGATGACTTCCTTTTTCAGGAGCTGGCTCAGTTGCTTCAGGTCATACACATAACCGGTTTCTGCGTTTACAGGTCCGGTAAGTTTCACTATCAATTCATAGTTGTGGCCATGGAAGTTCGGGTTGCTGCATTTATCAAATACAGCCACGTTCTGTTCATCGCTCCAGCGGGCATTATACAACCGGTGGGCAGCATTAAAGTGTTCTTTCCGACAAACAGTTACTTTCATAGTATCACCAACAGTTCCTGGTACCTAATTGTTATCCTTCAAAGATACAGAAATTATATACGTTGCTTTTAAGTTTGCAAAGGTAGGCAGTACTGCCGAAAGGCAAATCAATTTTTTAGCTAAATTAGTCTGGGTGAGCATGATGTTTTTCATTTGATTTAGTTATTTTCGTAGCGTTACATTCCAACTGTATCAATTTTTTAATCCAACCTATATTTATGAGACTGAAAGCTTTACTACTGGGGCTACTATGTATGGTAGCTGGTTTGAGTTATGCCCAATCCGGGCGGGTAGAGGAGAAAGAGCAAACCGTGAACGGTGTAAACAGGCGAGGACAGCAGCTAACCGTGCAGCTGGATCCCGCTTTTGTAGAAAAGCTCTGGAAGGCCCAACTCACCGAGAAATCCGGTAAAATTAAAATGAAACACACCAAAGGCGTTTATACCCTGGATGGTGTTGTGCTGGATACTATAACAAGTACCCCGATGCGCATTATCTCTACGGTCGGCAGCGATCCGGAAGGCAGCTATGTGTGGTGGTCGCTGGATATGGGTGTGGCGTATGTAGATAAAGCCGCTACGCCAAAAGAATATGCCGCCGCCGAAGGTTTTATGCAGGCATTCGCTCGCAAAGCTTACAAAGAAGATATTTTCAGACAGATAAACCAGGCTGAGGAAGTTTTAAAAGCTACCAAACAGGAGCAGGAGCGTGTAGTAAAGCAAGCCAACGATATACAAACAGGTATTACCAAGAACCAGCAACGCAAACTGGAACTGGAAGCTGAACTGGTAAAGAACGCCGAAGACCTAAAGAAACTGGAGCAGGAAGTACAGAACAACATTAAAAAGCAGGAAGCCAGCAAGCAGCAGGTGCAGGAAATGGAGAAAGCTGTTGAAACTGTTCGCGCTAAGCTTTTACAAGTAAAGTAGTAGCTATAGTCGGCAGTTAAAGCTATAGTTGACATCAGAAGCCAGTTGCAGCAATGCAACTGGCTTCTTTGTTTTCGCCTTCTCTTGTCATTTCGACGAAAGGAGAAATCTGAGTTCTATAGTTGCGATGTTTCTAACTGGAACCAAGCCATAGTTTCAAATTACTTTTAATCCTGGGAGCTTTACTTACCTATCGTTTCAATCAGGCTTTGGTGCCCTCACGGCCGGGAGGCCCCGTCTTTGGGCATCGCGCTGTGCGAATCTCTTTTGCTCCTACGTCGCAATGCCTGCGACACCAGATATTCACAAGGCGCTCAACCCAAAGACTGTGATATTTCTCATAGTTATGGTTTGTCTATAGTTTGAAACGATAAGCTCCGAGCTTTATCGTGGCTATAGTTCCGTAGGGACAGGTCGCGACCTGTCCGCTCGACAGGCTGTAACTATAGAACTATAAAGCCAACTATAACAGCAGCAGAAATTCCCCTCTTGAGAGGGGTAGGGGTGTGTTTGCCAACTATAGAACGATAACAGCAATTTAAGCTATTGTCGCAAAATCTCCCCGCCTTAGACTACCGAGAAGAGATTTTGAAGGTAGCGAGCGTAGCTCTGAGGGGTTGGGGGTGGTTGGATAACGCCAACTATAGTATTATTGCCAAAGCTACTACTGGCTTTGGCCCTACCGGGCCAATGGAGTCAGGAGACTCAACACTATCCTAAATCACGAGTCTGGAGACTCGCGGCAGCACGAACTATAAAACTACAACTTCATCCAGCGCTGTATCTCTTTCTCTGCAAACTGCTCATCTTTCCAACCTACAAACTTAAACTGGTTAGGGTAGGTGTGATTTACAAACCACTGCTGTAGTATATTTTTGACAACCGGGTGTTCTATGGTCAGGCTTTTAAAGTTGGTGGCTTTTATAGTTCGCTCACTTGGGCGGGCTGGTACCGAGATAATGACAGGATACAGATCACCGGATGGTTTTTCCAGCATAATGGTTCCGATAGGCAATACCTCCATTACTGTTCCGCTTTCGGCGCGCTCTGCCAGTACCAGGGTGCTTAATCCTCTTCCGTTTGCGCCAACCTCTGTAGATGGTATAAAGCCATAGTTACCCGGGTAAGGCAAGAACTGTAGAATTCTATCTTTCCCGGCTAATTTTTCGTTCGCGAACTCCTTTGTTCTTAGGTTATAAATAACCGATTGGCTGGAGCCAGCAGGAGTTTCTATAACAGCCTGCAATTGCCTGGCTCCGGAGTAAGTGGGTAATGTGGCATAATCTGTCTGGCAACTATATAGCAACAGAGTGATAAGCAGGAATAGGGCAGTGGTAACGCGATTCATAGGTTTGGGTCTTGTAGTGCAAATATAAAAACCGGGTTAGAACGATGCTAAAGTTCCGGACTGTGAAACGGGTATAAATAAAAAAGGAGCTGTTGTTCGAACAGCTCCTTTTTAACTATGGAAAATTTGTGAAAACAGGTATTATCTTCTTTCCTTGATTCTTGCAGCCTTACCTGACAAGCCTCTCAGATAGTAAAGTCTTGCTCTTCTTACTCTACCTTTTCTAACTAGCTCGATTTTCTCGATAGATGGAGAAAGAAGTGGGAAGATACGCTCTAGACCAATCTGGTTAGAGATTTTTCTAACAGTAAAAGTTTCGCCGTTTGTGTTAACGTTCTTGCGCTGAATAACAACGCCCTGGAACTGCTGGATACGCTCTTTGTTACCTTCACGGATTTTAACGTGGATATTGATAGTATCACCTGCCTGGAAAACAGGGAAAGAAGCGCGTTTGTCAGTGTATTCCTGCTCGATAAATTTAATTAATTCGCTCATGGCTATGTTCTAAAGCTAAAGTATCTTCTTGAATTCGGACTGCAAAGATATGTAATTATTTTTTACATAAGAATAATTGCTCCGAAAAATATTTTTTGTTGTGTTATAATCTGTTAACAGGCCCTTTTGTTGCAGATTCGAACTATAGTTCTACTCATTCAGTAAGTCTGGCCGGCGTTGCCTTGTTCGTTCAATGGCCTGCTCAAAGCGCCACTGTTCAATTTTAGGCCCATCCCCCGATAAAAGGATGTCGGGTACTTTCATGCCTTTATAGTCTGCGGGCCTGGTAAAAACCGGTGGGGCCAGCAAGCCATCCTGGAAAGAGTCCGTTAAGGCCGAAGATTCATCGTTCAGCACACCAGGCAAGATCCGGATAATGGCATCAGTTAAAACAGCTGCACCTAATTCGCCACCCGACAAAACGTAATCGCCAATACTGATCTCGTGCGTTACAAACCGTTGGCGCACGCGCTCATCTACACCTTTATAGTGTCCGCAAAGTATGAGTATGTTCTGCAGCAGCGAAAACTGGTTAACTGTATTCTGGTTCAAGGTCTGCCCGTCCGGTGTCATGTAAATAATGGCATCATAGGTGCGATCAGCCTGTAACTCAGAAATACACTTATCAATCGGCTCAATCATCATCACCATGCCTGCGCCACCACCAAAAGCATAATCGTCTATCTGGCCATATTTATTGATGGCATACTTGCGGAGGTCGTGCACGTGTATCTCTACAAGGCCTTTTTGCTGCGCGCGTTTAAGTATAGAATGACTAAAGGGGCTTTCCAGCAGGTCTGGCTGGCAGCTGATAATATCGATACGCATTATTTCTCCTCTTCCGTGTCCTCGTCTGCATCATCTGCATCTTCGGGGCGGCTAGGTTGGGTATATACTTCGAGCAATCCTTCTGGCAGACTTACATGTAGTATTTTGCCTTCGTGGTCAGCGCGTAGCATGGTTTCATCCATCACCGGTATCAGCATTTCCTGGTTCATGTATTCCATGGCCATTAGCTGCTGTTGCGGCATGTCATAAAAGTCTTTTACGATGCCAAGTTCGCCATGCTGTGCATCTACTACTTTGTAGCCTATTACATCATGAAAGTAAAACTGGCCTTCTTCCAGTTCGGGTAATTCATTAAGCGGCAAGTATAAAGCCGTATTACGAAGCTTCTCAGCCTGCTCTATGGTATCTATATCTTCGAACTTAATAATGAAGCGGCCTTTTTGCTGGGGCTCCATGGCATCAATAAAAAATGGAACCAGTCTTCCCTGTTGTTCAAGGAAAACTGATTCCAGATCTTCGTAATCTTCGGGGAAGTCCACGTCAAAAAACGCGACAACCTGCCCCTTTATGCCATGCGTCTTAACGATGTATCCAAGCTGAAAACAAGCATCAATATTCATGGCAAATTAAATTATGCTTGCTCTTCAGTAGTAGCTTCGCCTTCGGCAGATGCCTCTGGAGCTTCAGTAGCTTCTTCTTCAGCAGCAGGTGCGTTAGCAGCAGCCTTATCAGCATCACGCTGACGGATAGCTTCTGCACGAGCTTCTTTCTTCTTGGTCTCAGCTTCAAGAGCAGCTTTCTTAGCAGCTTCTTTAGCAGAACCCAGGCTTTCAACTTTACCTGCGATCTTCGCATCTTTCGCGTTCTTCCACTCTTCGAAACGAGCATCAGCAGTTTCCTGAGTGATAGCACCTTTGTTTACACCAATCTGAAGGTGTTTTTTGAAAAGGATACCTCTGTAAGAAAGCATTGCTTTTACAGTGTCAGTTGGTTGCGCTCCATTCATCAACCACTGGAATGCCTTCTCGTCAGAGAAGTCGATAGACGCAGGGTTAGTGTTAGGGTTGTAAGTACCCAGTTTCTCGATGAACTTACCATCACGTGGCGAACGAGCGTCTGCTACTACGATATCGTAGATAGCGGCTTTTTTGCGGCCTCTGCGGGCCAGTCTGATTTTAACAGCCATTTTGTATAATTTTTTAACGTCGGCGGAACCCGTCCGCCAGTTTTTAGAACCGCAAAGGTAAGTATTGTTTAGGTAATATCAAACTATAGTTAGTGTGTCATTTTTGTGGTTCATGCTTTTATAAGTTACAGATTTATAGTTGATTTAATAGGTAGATTCTTTTCTATTGTCATTTCGAGCTTGAGCGAGAAATCTATTGCAGCTTATAGTTCTATAGCTTGAGCCTGTACTTGCTTGACACAAGCTATACTTCCATAGTTGCTTCTAATGCTGGGAGCTTTAGTTACCTATCGTTTCAAACCAGCTTAGGTGCCCTCACGGCCGGGAGGCCCCGTCTTTGGGCATCGCGCTGCTGATTTGAAGCTACCCTCGTGCCTCGGGTTGGCTGCGCCACCGCAACAAATCAAAGGCGCTCAACCCAAAGACTGATACGTTTCGCATAGCAACCTCTATCTATAATTTGAAACTTCACGCTTCGAGATTTATCGTGGCTGTATTTCCGTAGGGACAGGTCGCGACCTGTCCGCGTGACAGGCTGTAACTATAGAACTATAAAGCTAACTATAACAACAGCAGAAAGTCCCCCTTTGAAGGGGGCGAAGGGGGATGACAAACTGTATCAGATCTCTCACGCTCTTCGAGATGACAAAGTAAAAGGCCAAAAAATTCCCACCTTAGACTACCGAGAAGAGATTTCGAAGGTAGCGAGCATAGCTCTGAGGGTTTGGGTGGTTGGATATCGGTAACTATAGAACTATAGCCACAGATACTACTGGTCTTGTCCCTGCAGGGACAGTTGAGTCAGGAGACTCAACACCATCGTAAGTCACGAGTCTGGAGACTCGCGCCAGCTGAAGTGAACTATAAAAATATAGTTTTACTTAAACTCCCTCTCCTGTTTTTAGGAGAGGGCTGGGGATATGACAAACAAAAAAAGCCCTCCGTTTCCGAAGGGCTTTTCTTTATGCTTTTACTTTTACCTTGGCAGGCTTCAGTTTTATAATGCTTAGCTTATTCAATGTCCAGATAACCGGCCAGGTTGGGTCTACTTCCCACCACTTTACGCCGAAGTTAACGCGGTTAGGCAGTTTGTGGTGGTTGTTCTGAAACAATTCGCCGCCGGTTAAAAAGTCGAAGAAAAGGGAGTTTCTTGATTTGTCGTTGTTATCGAAGTTCTGATAACCGTATTTATGGCCGCTCCAGTTTACGATAGCGCCATGCACCGGGCCCATCAGAAAGTGAATCGGCAGCAGCAGGAACATCCACCAGAACTCAGCAAACTGAATGTAGAACAGCACATATACTACACCCCAGCCAATACGTGAGAAGTAAGAATCACCAAGTTTCTCGATAGCATTCCAAACCGGATAATCGCCTTCAAAACGGCGTTCTGCCTCCACGCGATTGTTCAGCACATCGTTGTAGATATTCTTGGTCTTCCACATCATCGTGAAAGCATTGTTAGAGAAATGCGGCGAATGCGGGTCGCGCTCAGTGTCTGAGAAGGCGTGGTGCATGCGGTGCAAAATAGCGTATGCACGTGGCGATAAAAACGAAGAACCCTGTGCAATATATGTCAGCAGGTAAAATGCTTTCTCCCAGAACGGGTTCATGGTAAACATCTTATGTGCTGCATAGCGGTGCAGGAAAAACGTCTGTACAAAAAGTGATAAGTACCAGTGTACTAAAAAGAAAATCAGGATAGCCATTAAAGCAGATGGATTGAATTATATGTAATTGAATGGGTAATTATAAACTATAGTTTGAGCTAACTGCCGCAAAATTACAACAGGTTTCACAATCAAAATAGCCTGGTTGCTATAAAAGTTCAGAAAGGTGACGAGAATCAACATTTCGAATGAATAATGGAGGAATGATTAATGACTAATGCGGGAAACTATGGGAGAATTACCCGAACTTTACAGTCATTTCATTAATCATTGCTCATTAATATCTATTCATTAAATAAACGGTTTCCAGGCGGCTGTGGCGGGCAAAGGGGCACTAACGGTTATAGTTGTTTTAAGGGTAGGATGCTCAAATTGTAGTTGGCGGGCATGCAGCGCTATGCTTTTATCTGGAAGGGGCTGAGGAGCGCCATATTTCAGGTCGCCAACTATAGAGCAGCGCATCGAGGCAAGCTGAACGCGAATCTGGTGCGGGCGACCGGTGATCGGGTTTACTTCTAAAAGGTATTTGCCTTGTTGTGCGCCAAGTAGTTTGTAGTTTAGCTCCGAGCGCTGGCCTGCCGCATTCTCTTTAAAAAAAGCCTTTGTTACGTTTTTAGAAGAGTCTTTCACAAGCCAGTGTACCAGTGTACCGCTTTCCTGCTGCGGTTTATTCAGAACTATAGCCCAGTAAATTTTGCGGGTTTTCTTGCTCCTGAAAAGCTCGTTCAGTCGGGCCAGTGCTTTCGATGTTTTGGCCATCAGCACTACGCCACTTACCGGCCTGTCGAGGCGGTGCACGACACCAATAAACACATTACCGGGCTTGTTATACTTTTCTTTGATGTACTCTTTTGCAAGGTCAGCCAGCGTAATGTCGCCTGTCTCATCGCCATGCACCAACAAGCCTGCCGGTTTATTTACTACCAGCACATGGTTATCCTCAAAAAGTACAACTAAATCTTTAACTCCCAAGCTCTCAAACTCCTAAACTCTAATATGCTTCTTTTTCGGTCGGGAAATCGCGGTCTTTTACGTCTTTTATGTAGTTCTGCACAGCATCTGTCATAATGGTGTGCAGGTCAGCGTAGCGGCGTAAAAAGCGGGGCTTAAATTCTTTGTTAATACCCAGCATATCGTGTACTACCAGCACCTGGCCATCAACGTGCGGACCGGCGCCAATACCAATTATCGGGATTTCCAGCGATTCAGCAACGCGTTTTGCCAGCTCAGATGGTATCTTTTCCAGAACTATAGCAAAACAACCCAGCTCCTGGAGCAGCTGTGCATCCTCTATCAGTTTCTGTGCTTCGGCTTCTGCTTTAGCGCGAACAGTGTAAGTGCCAAATTTATAGATAGACTGCGGTGTTAAGCCCAGGTGCCCCATTACCGGAACGCCTGCACTCAGTATGCGTGTAATAGATTCTTTTATCTCAGCACCGCCTTCCAGTTTCACGCCATGCGCCCCGGACTCTTTCATGATTCGGATTGCTGAACGAAGCGCTTCAGATGAATTGCCCTGGTAAGAACCAAATGGCATATCTACCACTACAAAAGCACGCTTTGTACCCCTTATCACTGACTGGGCATGATAGATCATCTGGTCCAGGGTAATAGGTAGCGTAGTTTCGTGGCCAGCCATAACGTTTGATGCCGAGTCACCCACCAGTATTACATCGATTCCGGCCGCGTCCAGAATAGTAGCCATGGAAAAGTCGTAGGCGGTAAGCATCGATATTTTTTCGCCGCGCTCCTTCATGTTTTGCAACTGGTGCGTGGTGATCACTTTTACATCGGTTTTTTTCTGAACTGACATGTGCTTTCGTAATTTTTTGTAAAACTATAAAACTTCCGAAACAATAACAGCCACGCAGAGGTGGCTGTTATTGTTTATCTGTAGTTTATGCCTGATGAGGATGACCTCTTGGTTAATTTCAGGTCGCGCAGCAGTGACGACCTGGCATTTATAGTTATGTTATAGCCTCTCACATACCCGAACGGTGTCCAGCTGATGCTCATATCCCAGCAGTGCAGATCCCGGTGAATGTTAAGGCGGGCACTTGCTATCTGCTGCTCTACCAGGTCATAATGGGCATAATAACTGATCTTCCATTTGTCGGTAATGTTTAGGTCGCCATCTACGCCCAAAGTATTGTTTATCGTGTTTTCAGCTCTGCCTAAGCCGCGTCTGAAGTTAACAGTATAGTCAATGCTCAGCGTCCACGGAATTTTAAAGTCTACATATTGCGGCTCGAACGGGTTTGTATCCTGGCCCAGGGTAGGCAGGTTGCTTGGGACAGATGTATCGGAGCGGCGGGCCTGCGGATTTAAACTGGCGCTTATCTGTAGGCCTGCATTGGTAAGCCGGGCTGGTTTGAAGCCTGGTCCGTTCAGCAGGTATTTGTCAATGTTTCTGCCCAGCGAGTCTGTTTCGTAAGGGTTGAATGAGGAGGTGAAACCTACGTTTATGATCTTGAACAGGCGGGTGTTCATGTTTAACGAGATCTGGCTCATTTTAAGGGAGTCGGCCGCAAAGTTATAACCACCACGTATGCCCAGGTTATCTATAAGGCTTACTTTCTCAAAGGTTTTGCCGGTAGTATCTGTCTTGGCTTTCACCTTCATCTCGATGTTGTTCTGAACACCGAAACTCAGGAAACTTTGCAGACCAGTGCCCGGTGCCCCAGACTCGAAGCGGCTCAGTTGCTGGTAGATCGGTCTGCCGTTAACATCTTCGCCCAGGTACAAGTTCTGATAAAATCCAAAGTACGGATCTCCGAAATCGGGCTGGTAACTATAAGATAAGGATGGCCTGATCATGTGGCGGATCGCTTCCACACGTTTGCCGCGTACGTAAACCGTACCATAAATATTGGTACTTAAGGATGCGCCTGCACTATAGTTGTAAACTCGTCCAAATCTGGTTGTATCAACATCTACAGCATTAGAGTCCGGGTTATAAGTGTAGGTGAATTTCCTGTCAACCCATCTTTCGCTGTAGCTTACACTCGGCGATAAGTTAAAGTATTTAAATAGTTTGTAACTGCCCAGACCGATGTTAAAGTTGTGCGTAGCAGACCGGCGACCGTTTTCCCATAAAGCCTCGAAATCATTAAGGCTTATTGTATCAGCCTCATTACTGGCACCTATAATGCCTACATCTCCAAACCTGTTAGTAGCACCAAACCTGTCCCGGCCCGGTTCTATCCGCTGCGATATATCGTTGCTTGCCGTAAAGTTATAACCAAAGGTGAAGTCTTCGTACCAGCGGCCTGTAGGCACATTCTTCGTTAAAAACTCATATAAGCTAACCGAGGTCATACCAAAGCTTATGTCCGGCAATACAAAGTTCATCAGTCCGCCCGAGGTCTGTCCTTGTCTTAACTTTACAGAGTAGCTGAAAGGCGAGTTCTGTATGTTTTTCTGGTAAGAGATACTGGAGTTAAAGGTAGCAGATAACCTGTCGGCGGTGGAGTTATAGCCGGCAACACGGTTATGCTGGCCTGTACTTGCATCAACACTGGCTGTAAGGCGGCCTTTACCCGGTTTTGTTACAGGGCTATGCGACCATCTTATCCTGTACGTTCTTTCTGAAGGAGGTAAAATTCCAGGGAACTCGTTTGTTGAACGTCCACCGCCTCTGTCTGCTTCGTCGAGCTTAAAATAGGTGTGATCAATGCCGAAAGAGCCCTGATAAGAGTAACGTTTTCTATAGTCTGCGCTTACGCGAACATCATATCCGCCAAGCGAGTATACATCGCCGGTAATGCTGGCGCCTATGTAATCGTTCAAAGCTAAATAGTATCCGCCGTTCATCAGGAAAAAGCCACGCAACGAGTTTTCCCCGAAGCTTGGAACTATAACCCCCGACGAGCGATTGTTTTTTGGCGTAGGAAACAGACCGAACAGGAAGCCCAGCGGCGTAGGAATATCACCGATCACCAGGTTAAACGGACCCGACATGACCTTATCATTCGGGATGGCTTTTATTTTGCCGGCACTGATGTAAAAGTGCGGGTGCGCCAGGTTACAGGTAGTATACTTATTATGTAACCCGAAAATTTCGTTGGCTTCGTTCTTTTTTACCAGCTCGGAGTGTATATAACCTTCGCCTTGTTGCGTTACTACTTCAGCAATGCGGCCGCGCTTGGTTTTAAAGTTGTAGGCTATTCGTTTGGCAGAGTAAGATTCGGCACCATCTACAAAAACCGGAACGCCAATGTCTTTGCCAGCAGAGTCGGGTAGGGAAGTAGCGGTAAGTGTGTTGGTCTCGTAATCGATCTTGATGTAGGCTGCCTCTAAGGTCATGGAGCCATAGTTGATCTTGGCTTCGCCGTAAAGGTGAACTATTTTGCTGGTAGCCTCCAGTTGAATGGAATCTCTGGCCGAATATTTGATTGTGGTCTCGATGTCGCCTTGCGGTGCCGCCAGTCTAACAGAATCCTGCTTTACCGTATCTTGTTTTGCATTTGCAGAACGCAGCGTACGCGGCATGATCTGGCCTGTCGCCAGCAGAGGAGAAAGTACGGCGAGCTGCACGAGCAGCAAAAAAATCAAAATGTGTCGCAACTTCTTCAGACTTCCCTAAAGTTTTATTTAATTTGTACAAAGTTATTGTTTAACTTTTAACTAACGAGCGTTGTGAGAAATATTGTTACTATTTCAGTTTTAGCCCTGGTATTCTTCTTATTATCCTCCAATAAACTGGAGTACCGCAAAGACTATAAGGTTCGTACGGTGGTTATAGACGCGGGCCACGGAGGTAAAGATGTAGGGTGTAACGGCAAAGTATCCCATGAGGCAGATGTTGCTCTGAGTCTTGCATTGCAAGTAGGCAGCCTGATCGAGAAAAATATCCCGGATGTTAAGGTAGTTTATACCCGCAAAACAGACACGTTTGTCGAACTGATAGACCGTGCCGGTGTCGCCAACAAAAACAACGCTGATCTTTTTATTTCTATCCACCTGAACGCAGGTCCGCCAGCCGCACATGGCACCGAAACCTACGCGATGGGTCTTCATACGTCTAAAGGTAACCTGGATGTTGCCAAACGCGAGAACTCCGTAATTCTGCACGAAGACAACTACAAAGAGAACTATGGCGGTTTCGACCCGAACTCCCCACAAAGCCATATCCTGTTTACACTGCACCAAAGCGCATACATGGATAACAGCCTTCGTTTTGCTCAGAAAGTTGAAAATGAGTTTAAAGCGAGAGTGGGCAGAAGCAGCCGTGGCGTAAAGCAGGCAGGCTTCCTGGTGCTCTGGAAATCCTATATGCCTAGCGTACTGATTGAGTGCGGTTTCCTTACAAATCCTACTGAAGAAAAATTTCTTAACGATAAGACCGGCCAATCGTATATGGCATCAGGTATATATCGTGCTTTCAAGGATTATAAAAGAGAACTGGAAGCCATGAACTAATACAGTACTTAAAATCCCTTCGTGAAAATATCAAAAGAAATAAAAGTAGCGCTACTTGGTATAGTAGCACTCGTTGTACTTTACTTCGGGTTTACGTTCCTGAAAGGGGCAGACCTGTTCTCTGATACCAGAAGCTTCCGTATAGTATACGAAAACGTAGATGGCCTCACAGCTTCTAACCCTGTTATGCTTAACGGTGTGCAAATAGGCTCTGTGCAGAAAATGCGGCTCCTGCCAAAAGAACACAATCATATCATGGTTGAGATCGAAGTGCAGGATGATATCCAGGTTGGAGACTCAACTATAGCGGCGCTTGCCAGTTCTGACCTTTTAGGTAGTAAGGCAATCGTCCTCTATTTGGGTAACAGCAAGAAAATCTATAAAGGTGGCGAACGCCTGATCCCTTATAATGAAAAGAGCATAGCTGATATGCTGACAACCAAGGCTGTACCGGTTATTGATAAAGTTGATACAACACTGGCCCGCGTGAACCGTTTGCTCGACAGCGAAGCTAAAGAGAACCTGCAGCTTATACTTGCCAATACACAGGCTACAACTGAAGCGATGAACCAGATGCTGCGTGACAACCAGAAAAACATCAACGAGATAACAGCCAATACAAACAGGTTGATGACTTCTCTGTTGCAGACGCAGCGCTACATAGACCGCATTGCCCTGAACATGGCCGAAATAACGGATACCCTGAAACAGGCTGAAGTGAACAAACTGGTTGACAATGCCAACAAAGCTGTGGTAGAAATGCAGCAGACCGTTGCCAAGCTTAACTCTAATGAGGGTTCGATGGGTAAGCTGATGAACGACGACGCCCTGTACCAGAACATGACCCGGTCTACGGAAGCCCTGAACATGCTGCTGCGCGACATACAGGCTTACCCGAAACGCTACGTGCAGTTCTCGCTTATCGGCAGAAAAGACAAGTATAAAGTAGATGCTACCGGACGCGTAATAACCCTGGAAGAAGTGAAAGAGATGCAGGACGAGAACCCGGATGAGTTCATGAGGCCTGTGCCGGACACACTTAAAATTCCGATCAAACCGGATACAACTAAAGTTAAATAAGGCTATATAAAATTGTATATTTGTGAAATCCGCTTTCTGGGCGGATTTTTCTTTGTAAGTAGTTCCTCAATACAACCCTACCCTTCATGGATATCGAATTTAACAAAAACGAAGACTCCCTAAAGCAGCTTACTTATCAGCTTAAAACTAAACTAAAGAAAGTATACCTGGGCGGTGGCGAAAAGCGCATTGCCAAAGAGCACGAAAAAGGCAAAATGACTGCCCGCGAGCGTATAGCTTACCTGATTGATGAAGATTCTGAGTTTCTGGAAGTAGGCGCTTTTGCCGGCGATGGCATGTATACCGAAGTAGGTGGCTGCCCAAGCGGCGGTGTAGTTACAGGTATAGGTTATGTTTCAGGTCGCCAGTGCGTGATAGTTGCCAACGATGCCACTGTAAAGGCCGGCGCCTGGTTCCCGATAACTGCCAAGAAAAACCTAAGAGCCCAGGAAATCTCTATTGAAAATAAACTGCCTATAGTTTACCTGGTAGATAGTGCTGGTGTGTTTTTGCCGATGCAGAACGAGATCTTCCCGGATAAAGAACACTTTGGCCGTATGTTCCGCAACAATGCGGTTATGAGCTCGATGGGTATAGTGCAGATTGCCGCTATTATGGGAAGCTGTGTAGCCGGTGGCGCTTACCTGCCCATTATGAGCGATGAAGCCCTTATAGTGGAAGGTACTGGTTCGGTATTCCTGGGTGGTTCTTACCTGGTAAAATCTGCGATAGGCGAAACGATTGATAACGAAACACTGGGCGGCGCTACAACGCACTGCGAAATATCTGGTGTAACCGACTATAAATGCAAAGACGATAAAGAAGCGCTGGACCATATCCGCACTATTTTCGATAAGCTGGGCGATAACCCGAAGGCCGGATTTAGCCGTGTAGAGCCTGTTGCCCCAAAGCTGGACGAGCAGGAAATTTACGGTATACTGCCAGCGGACCGCGTGAAGCCATACGACATGATGGACATCATCAACCGTTTGGTAGATAACTCTGAATTTGAGCCTTACAAAGAACTATATGGTCAGTCGCTTATCTGTGGCCTGGGCCGCATTGATGGCTGGGCAGTTGGTATAGTTGCCAACCAGCGCAAAATAGTAAAGAGCAAGAAAGGCGAAATGCAGATGGGCGGCGTAATCTACTCCGACTCTGCTGACAAGGCTGCGCGCTTTATCATGAACTGCAACCAGAAGAAAATTCCGCTGGTGTTTTTGCAGGACGTATCCGGGTTTATGGTTGGTAGCAAGTCTGAGCACGGCGGTATTATAAAAGATGGCGCTAAAATGGTGAGTGCCATGGCCAACTCGGTAGTTCCTAAAATAACTATATTGATAGGTAACAGCTATGGTGCCGGTAACTACGCCATGTGCGGTAAAGCTTATGATCCACGCCTGATCTACTCCTGGCCAACTGCACAGCTGGCAGTTATGAGTGGTGCAGCAGCAGCCAATACGCTACTGCAGATCCAGGTATCAGCTTTAAAAGGCAAAGGTGAAGAAATTACTCCGGAAGCCGAGCAGGAATTACTGGAGCGTATTAAAGCAAAGTATAACGAAGAACTGTCACCTTATTATGCGGCCGCTCGTTTATGGGTAGATGGCATCATCGATCCGCTGGAAACCCGCAAGGTAATATCTATGGGTATTGAAGCGGCAAACCACGCCCCAATAGAGAAGCCTTACAATGTGGGTGTGATACAAACGTGATCTGAGAAATTAAAAATTATGAATTAGAAATTAGAAATTGGTTTGGGGCAAAATACTGCCTGGTATAATCGCAAACAATTCTAATTTCTAATTTTGCATTTCTAATTATAACATACGTGACAAAGAAGGAAATAAAGGCGCTTATCTCGCTGTTGGACGATTCGGATTATGAGGTGGCGCAGCATGTGGAGAAGAAAATAATCTCGTTGGGTGAAGGCGCTATTCCGCTGCTGGAAGAGGAGTGGGAAGAAACCCTGAACCCTGACCTGCAGAAAAAGATAGAAGACCTGATACACGACATGCAGTTTAATGTTGTGCTGCACCGTTTGCAGGAATGGAAAGAAGAAGGCGCTACCGATCTGCTGAAAGGCATGTGGCTGGTAAACTCTTATATGTACCCCGACGTCGATTTTGCGGCTATCTCTAAAACCATGGACCAGCTATACTTTGATGCCTGGACGCACATGAAGGATGAGATGCACCCTTACGACCAGGTAAAATCGCTGAACAATGTGCTGTTCCGGGAGCAGAAATTCTCAGCCAATACCAAAAATTTCCATTCGCCGGCAAACTCTATGCTGCACCTGGCCCTGGAGACCAAACGTGGCAACCCGCTTACCCTTTGCGTTATTTATATGGTGATTGCGCAGAGGCTGGGCTTCCCGGTATATGGCGTAAACCTTCCTAACCTGTTTATACTTACCTACAAAATGGACGGGGTGCAGTTCTACATCAACGTCTACAACAAAGGCCTTATTCTTTCTAAAGCCGATATCGACAACTATATTCTGCAACTGAACCTGAACCCGGTCGATATTTTCTACGAGCCGACTTCTAACCTAGAGATCATCAAGCGCGCACTACGCAACCTGGCTTTCTCCTTCGAGAAAATGAAAGACCTGGAAAAAGCCACCGAAGTAACCAAACTGCTAACGGCTATTACGGACGATGATCCGGCTATTCAACCGGAGTAATAGAAAGAACAACTATGGGTAAACTTGTTCGACCAAAAATTATTGGAACATTAACAATTCGGGAAATGATGGCTGGAAATCTTGCTGTCATTAATGATATAAAAAATGCGCCAAACAAGATTATAATCCCTTGTCGTTCAAAAGAGCATGGAGAAGAAATAATTGCTCTGATTAAGGAATCTAAGCCAGGAGAGGTAATCCATTTCTAAACTTAAATTAAAAAAGTTGATGGTGTTTATACCTGCTACTCATACTAATTAAATTTGATGAGAAAGATTTTACTGCTCTTATTAAGTATAGTATTAGGTGTTACATTAAACACTCAAGCTCAACAGTATTTACCTAATCTAATACGGCCGGATAGCACAGTTTTTGTAGATGTTGATGTGTATCCAATCCTTGTTACATCTGAAGGTAATTACGGAATCAAAAAGCTAAAGAAATTCATTGGAAAACATTTAATGTGGCCTGATCCGCAAATGGATTGCTCTGGGACTGTAGTCATTTCATTTATAGTAGAAGTTGACGGCTCAGTTAGTGATAGTAAATACTTGAAGAGATTGTGTCCTAAATTTGATGAAGAAGCAATGCGAGTAGCTTCAATGATGAACAGATGGCAGCCAGGAATTGTGGAGGGAAAAAAGGTAAGAACTAGGATGAGTATTCCAATAACATTTAGAATTGATTAAAAACACAGAAGCCGCTCCTATATTCTAAGAGCGGCTTCTGCTTTTATAGTTCAAACTATAGTTTAATATTTCCTTATCAAACAGCCGGTGGCGCGTTTATCGGCTACGGTTACAGTACGATCGGCTAAAACCTGATCTATCACGCTTTTCAGGTATGGGTTTTTCACGCCGCTTTCCACCTGTGGGTTATCGTCAATGGCACCTTTATATTTCAGCACAAAGCCGTTGCCGGTGTTGTGTAGTACAAATACTTCAGGGGTTTTAGTAGCGCCAAAACGTGAGCTAACTTTCTGTCCTTCGTCGGCCAGGTACGGGAATCTATAGTTCTTGGTAGCCATATCTTCCAGGGTCTCGCTGCCTTCACCAAGGCCTACGCCCGGGTTAACGAAGATGAACTGAACACCTTTGCTGGCATAAGCACTCGATAATGTTACCAGTCGGTTTTCGTATAGTTTGGCGTAAGGGCAGGTGTTGTTGGTAAACACCAGCACCACGGTTTTGCTGTTGGCAAAGTCGTTCAGTGATACGGTTGTGTTGCCCACCCCCTGCAGCGTAAAGTCAGATACCTTATCGCCAAGTTTGTAGCTGCTGCTTTGTGCAAATCCGCTTACCGTAAGCAAAAGGGCAGCGGCAAGAGTTGCTAAAAATTTCATGTTATAGTTCGTTAGTAGAAATATCAATACAATAAGTAAGTACGTGTTGTTGTAGAACCTCGTGGTGTACCTGATACAATTTAGAAAAATTATCCGTCTGCACACGCCCTAAAAGCAAATTTTCTGTTTCGGGATCAGGTTGTAGCAGCAGGTTCTCTTTAAATATCAGTTGCCGTTGGCTATACATTTTATACAATGTTTCTTTGGCGCTCCAGTACAAACAGGTTTTGTCCGCTTCGCCGCAAGTATAGTTCTTCTCGTCTTCGTTTAAAAACTTGTGAGCCACACGCAGCGCCTTCGGACTTAGTAATTCAACATCTATGCCAACTTCATATTTATCTGAAACTATAACGGCCGCCAGCTCCGGTGAATGACTGATAGATACAAAATATGGTGCCTGTTCAAATACCGGTTTGCCATGCCCATTGCGCTGAAGTACAGGCATGTCAGAAGTAAACTGCTGCAGCAAATTATAAACCAGCAACCTGCTGGCCAGCCACTCTTTCTGCCGGCGCGGGTGCGCCTGCTCCAGCATCAGGTCAGGAGAAATTCCGACGGGCAGGGCAAGCGAAAGCTCATCGGTACGTTCTGTAATAGACCACGTTCCAAGTATAGTATGCTCGTTTAGCTGGCGTGAAATGAGTAGGGGCATAAGCAAAGTATAACCGGTGCTTCTTTGATGGGCAACCGGGGATTTGTAAATTTAGCTAAAATTTAACTTACGCTGATTTTACTAATGGCGAGCAAGGTACAAGTACAGAAAATAGCTACCCTAACCGGTCACCGCGACTGCGTTTATAGTTTGGAGCAATCTGGGAGCGATACCCATTTTTATTCGGCTGCCGGTGATGGAATGATCGTGCGCTGGGACTTTAACGACCCGGAGCAAGGCGAACTGATTGCCCGCACCGAAAGCTCTGTTTACGCCATCAAGTATATTCCGGACCGCGACCTGCTGCTGGTTGGCCAGAACAACGAAGGCCTGCACGTGTTAGATGTAAAACAGAAAGCTATAATTAAGTCGGTGCCACTGCCGAAGGTGCCCATTTTTGACATTGCCTATGTTGCTGACCTGAATAAAGTTTACGTGGGTCTGAAAAACGGCGGTATTGCTATAGTTGCTGCCGACACGTTTGAGCTGGAAACTATAGTTCGGAAATCGGAGAAAAGCGTGCGCAGTCTGGCTTATAATTCCAAAACCAACGAGCTGGCAGCCGGCTACAGCGACCACACCGTGCGCATTTTTGATGCCGCCACCATGGACATGAAATATGAGTTGCAGAACCATACCAATTCGGTGTTTACTATAGTTTACTCACCTGATGGCGAATTGCTTTTAACAGGAGGCCGCGATGCACATCTCAGGGTTTGGGAAGCTCAGAACAACTACAAAGAGCGTGGCTACGTGATCGCGCACATGTATACGATCAACAACATTACTTACAGCCCGGATGGCAGCTATTTTGCCACCTGCAGCATGGATAAATCGGTGAAGCTTTGGGATGCCGAGACCTTTAAATTGCTGAAAGTGATCGATAAAGTGCGGAACGCCAGCCACGGCACATCGGTTAATAAATTATTTTGGTCGGCTCACAAGAATCAGTTAGTTTCGTGTAGCGATGACCGCACCATTTCGGTTTGGGATATAAATTTTGATGCATTATGAAGATTACACCGTTAGATATCAGGCAAAAAACGTTTGAGAAGGCTTTTAGAGGATTAGACAAGGATGAAGTAAACGCATTTTTGCTTACGCTGTCGCAGCAGTGGGAGAAAATGATGGATGAAAACAAAGACTTGCGCATGAAACTGGATGCCGCCAACCGCGAAACCCAGAAGCTGCGCGAAGTGGAATCATCGCTTTACAAAACGCTTAAAACCGCCGAAGATACCGGCAACAATATACTGGAGCAGGCGACCAAGTCGGCTGAGCTGCGTGCCCGCGAAGCTGAACTACAAGCTAACGAACTGCTGAATAAAGCTCGTAATCAGGCCCGCCAGACCTTAGAAGATGCTGCCCGCCAGACAGAAAAAATGGTATCGGAAATGCAGGAAGAGGTTAAAAGCCTGGAGCAGGAATACCAGCGAATGGAAGGTTACCTGGACACCATGGTGCGTGACCTGAAGAACCTTGCTAATGAAGCTCTTGAGAAGGTGGAGCGTACAAAAGCTAAACCAAAGGGTGGCGTAAACAGTATGCTTTCAAGAGCAGCGAATGTAACTATAGACAACACAGAGCTGCTGAAAACCTTGAAAGATATGGACATTACAACAGAAACGATACAACAGCAGATACCGGCTTCAACTACAGCTAATGCACCGATTGCCGTGCAAGCTAACGGCAGAGAATATAACCCACTTGGCGACCCGGCACCAGATGTTACGCAGCCACACCCGGAAATTCCGAACCCGGTAACGCCTGTGCCAAACCCGCCGTCGCCGGAAATAGAGCCTATAGCGCCGGACTACCCGGGTCGTGTGCCGGCACCGGATATTGAGCAGCCAGTTCCGGAAATTAAGCCTGTGCAGCCAGATAAGCCGGAAATTCAGCCGCCGCTAACCGAGCCATCACGTAACGCCTATGCAACCAACGGCGCAACTGTTAAGAGCAGTGGTTCTTTTTTTGACGAGATAGGCTAACCTGAAATGGGACAGATCACACTGGAGGGCATGGAATTTTTTGCCTTCCATGGGTTCTACGACGAGGAGCAGAAGATCGGAAACAAGTACGGCATCGACCTGACCATAAACACCGACCTTCGCCGCGCCGCCGAATCTGATAACCTGGACGAAACTGTAAACTATGAAGTGCTGTATGCGCTGGTGCTGGAAGAAATGAAAATTCCGGCTCGCCTGTTAGAGCATCTCGGCCACCGCATCATCGATAAAGTTTACGAGCGTTTCCCGTTTGTACAGACGGTGAAAGTGAATGTTTACAAGTACAATCCGCCGCTGGGTGGCATTTGCAAATGGGCAAAAGTTACTTTGGAGGAAGCTCGTTAGAACGAAAATTATTAAAGATACTTATTGATGCAGAGACAGCTGGTTCAGAAATGGGCTGGCTGTTTTTGTTTTATCCCATCCCAGTCTTCCCCTAAAAACAAAGGAAGGCACAAACTATAGAACTATAAGCTGAGATAGATTTCTCCTTTCGTCGAAATGATAAAGCAGGAATTGATTACACCAACTTCAGCAATTCGCTTGCAGCAGCAAACGCTGACTTTTGGCCTGATTTTACTTGTTCAGTTATAGTTGGTAATTGCTCCTTTACCTGCTGGTGCGCATAAAAATTATCTTCCAGGCCCTGGCGTATGGCTTCGTACATCCACTGTAAGTTCTGGTCACGGCGCTTTCTCTCGAAATAACCATTCTCCTTTGTCAGCTTCAGGTAATCGGTTATAGTTTGCCAGATCATGTCGAGGCCGGTTTGTTGCAGGGCGGAGCAGGTAGATACTTTAGGTAGCCAGCCAGAGGCACTCATGGGGTACAGGTGCAGGGCATTCTGGTATTCGGCGCGGGCGGCTTTGGCTTTGTTGGTGTTGGTGCCGTCGGCTTTAGTGATGGCAATGGCATCAGCCATTTCCATGATGCCACGTTTGATGCCTTGCAGCTCATCGCCGGCTCCGGCCAGCATCAGCAGCAAAAAGAAATCTACCATAGCATGCACAGCCGTCTCTGATTGACCCACGCCTACCGTTTCAACTATAATGGCATCAAAACCGGCAGCTTCGCACAAAATTATAGTTTCACGGGTGCTTTTTGCTACCCCGCCCAGCGACTTGCCAGCCGGCGAAGGACGGATGAACGCTTTAAGGTTTATAGACAGGGATTCCATGCGGGTCTTGTCACCCAAAATGCTGCCACCGGTGCGCTGGCTGGTGGGATCTATGGCTAAAACGGCCAGTTTTTTACCGGCTTGCTCAATTACATAGTTCCCAAAAGCTTCAATAAACGTGCTTTTGCCTACACCTGGCACACCGGTTATGCCTATCCGCACTGCATTTCCGGAATAGGGCAACACGTTGGCAATTACTTCCTGGGCAAGTTCATGGTCCTGTGGCAGCCTGCTTTCTACTAACGTAATGGCACGGCTCAGCAGCACACGGTCTCCGTTCAGGATGCCGTTTACATATGTGTCAACAGAGAATCGTTTGGCCATAGGTTATAGTTTAAAGCTGCCGCCTTACTACACAAAGTTAACAGAATGTGTGGTACATCATACCCGAAGCTTACAACCCACTATAAAATCTTATTGCACTATAATTTACAGAAACTATATTCTGATATTCAGTAAAAAAATGGAAATTGCGGCCCGGTTTATAGTGTTGACACTTCTAACTACTTCGGATATAGTTGCTTCTGGTTAGTTGTGAAAAGCTATCAACCACATTATCCATACAAATTATTTACTATCTGACCATTTTATGAAGAAGGTACTTTTGGCTGCCGCAACCTTGCTTGTAGGGCAGGTTACAGCGCTTGCGCAGTCTGAGAGCAGCAGTTACTCGGTGGTAAGCCGTGGTGGTGTACAGAACACATTCGTGCACGACTACCAGGCAATCGGTATAAACCCCGCAAACCTTGGCCGCAGCACATCGCTGGTTTCGTTTACTGTAGCCGAATTTGGCGCATTCTATAGTTCGCAGGCATTTACCCGCAAGACACTGTCGAGTGCTATAAAGCTTACTTCTGACACCTCCATTGGCATGGAAGAGCGAATGGAACTTGCCCGCGCCTTTACCTCCGACAACGTGCTAAACCTTGGTGCCGATGTAAATACGCTGGCAATATCGGTGAGCGTGCCTAAAATTGGTGGCTTTGCAGTTAGCAACAGGCAGCGCATGCTGAGCCATGCAGGCTTCAATAAAAACTTTTCGGAGCTGCTTTTCTTAGGCCAGGATGCTTCCATGTTTAACGATGTGGACCCGGATGAAACGCTTTATGTTTCGGAGATATTTGATGGTTCTGAAATTAAGATGTCGTGGGTAAACGAGTGGAACTTTGCTTATGGCCGCAAGATCATGGAACTGCCTTTTATTAATATTTATGGCGGTTTCGGTTACAAGTACATGCAGGGCTTGGGTTTATATGAGTTCAGTGCGAAAGATGGCAAGGTTAAAGCTTATAATGCTTTCTCGCCGGTGCTGGACGCCAACTACGACGATTACCTTGACGATCCGAAATTCAACTACGATAGCGCAGACGGTTTACTGAACCCGGTTGGTCGTGGCCATGGTGTGGATTTAGGTTTATCTGCCGAGATCATCAAAATTGTAAAAGTAAGCGCTTCTGTAACCGACCTAGGTAACATTAAGTGGACAGAGAACCTGCTGGAAGGACAGGACAAAGGCTTTACCTTGGAGCAAATGGCAGAAGACGGAGCAAATAACAATGATTTCTGGAAAGACGCCGGCAAAATGGCTCGAGCTATAGTTGACAGTGCTCTTGTGTTTACCCCTGTAAGCGAAATGAAAGTAAACCTGCCGACCCGTTTCCGTTTTGGTGCTGGTGTTAAAATTGGTCAGCGCGTTGAAGTTGGTGTGGATTACGTGGCGCCACTTAACAAAGCACCAGGCAATATCGCATCAGACTTTGTTGGCTTGGGTATAGACTTTTCTCCAATCCCGGTATTCCGTTTAAGCTCTGGTGTTTCGTCTGGTGCCGGCGACAAACTAAACATACCGTTTGGCTTCGCGATCACATCGCCGGTGTATGAGTTTGGTATTGGTATGCGCGACGTTACGGCTCCGTTCACTAAAAACAACCCCGGTGCATCATTCGCGATGGGCTTCCTGAGATTTAAGATCGGGAAACCACAGATCATCTAAAGGAAACTATAGTTTATAGTTAAACAGAAAGGCCAGCCTTAACCGGGCTGGCCTTTCTGTTTTTATAGTTGGCGGTTATAATCTTTTTACATCCTGCACGAAGTTTGGTAACCCGAGGTCACTTTTTCTGCCGGCTAGTTTAAAACCATTGTCTTTGTATTGTACGGCTTTACCTTTTGCGTTAGGGTTAAAGATCACGCCCAGGTGTATGTTGTCTTTGCGGGCAGCATAAATTCTGCCATCGGGGCCGAGTTGCAATGCGCCTATAGTTGGGCTGCCGGATGTAGCCACTATAGTTGCTGATTTAATTATCTCTTCCGGGCCGCCGGCTCTCAAATCAAACTGTACGATCTGCCCTTTGCCGGTTCCTTTGTTATTAGTGGTGCCGTATAGTTTGCTGCCATCTGGCGAGAAAGCAATACCATAGGCTTCCGAAAAGCCTTTAAATAAAATCGGGTCAGATACTTTGCCAGTGCTTCGGTCGAATCTTAGAAGTTCGAAGTTGCTGTTATCGTTCCAGAGCGCTGCGGCTAGTCTGGTGCCGTCCGGAGATGGTTTCAGGTACCCGATGGCTTTGCGGTTTGAGCCGCCATGAACGGTACCCACATTGCTCATGACAGGCATGGTCTCTACGCCGTTCTCTGAAACCAGGTAAGACAAATAGGCATTGCTGTTCCAACGGTGCGCTACAACCCACCAGTCTTTGCCGTTACTGTGGCGCACAGCGGTCAGCTTTTCGGTGGTAGGCGCAATCATAAAAGTATTTTTAAACACAAGGTCGCCATTGCCCCCATCCTTGCTCATATCCACAATACTATAGCGCAACCCATCAGACTGTGCCTGTATATCGGTTGTAAAAATGTAGTAAATGGTTTCGGAGCCCGGTTTAGGAACTATAAGAGCCGATTGAGTAGAGGAATTGCCACCCAGCAAGCCGTTGCCGTTGGGCATAACTTTGTGGTTGCGGTTCCAGACCGTTATGCCGTTGGTGTAAAACAACAGGTTACCGTTTTTATCAGATATAGTGGCGCTGCCTTCTTCAGTTATTAGTCGGCCGTTGGTTACTGCTACCGCTGAGTCGCCGTTAAACGTGATGCCGGCACTTTTGCCAAAGTACCAGTTATTTCTTTCGCCTTGCGCCTGTGCGGCTATAGTTGCGCAGCAAAGTAAGAAGGCAGTTGCCAGGTATTTTAATCTGATCATGTGAGATATGCGTTTTTGCTATAACGTGGCAGTTGCAAACGTAGTGCCAGAATCAGGTACAAAAAAAAGGACAGGCTTAGCGCTTGTCCTTTTCAGTTATCTTAACTCATATTTTTATTCAATGCTGTCTCCGGCAGCGGCGTTGTCGTCTCCTATCGCTTCGTTCACATATTGCGTAGTGTCATCAGCACCTGTGCCGGGCAGGTCGCCGGTTCCTTCCACACCTGTTTCCTGGGTATCGCCGGTTGTGCTTTCAGATGGCATATCAGAGTTATCGCCGGTCTCACCGCACGATGCCAGTAACATGGTAGAGGTGATGCATGCGGCAGCTAGTATATTCAGTTTCTTGTTCATTGTTTTTCGTGTTAGGTTATCTTATTTATACTTAACCTCTCAGGTGTAAGTTGATTTGTATGCCTACATCGTAGTGGTTGTATCTCATAAAGTGGTCGTGTCTTCAGAGATATCATCTTCTACAGGGCCATCGCCAACGTTCTCGTTCTGCGTGTAAAGTTAATCGCCTCCGCCATGGTTCGTTCCGCAGGAAATTAAGAATAGCATAGACCCAAAAAGGAACTCTCTGATGTCTGTTGTACGTCGGGAGCCAGTTGGTGGGTTATAGTTTGCGAGTCCTATAGTTAGATGGCTGATCTACATACTTTTAAACTATAGTTAGTTTTGCAGCTCGGGCTCAGCTTCTGTTATTTTATGTAGCTCAGGGTACATGGAGATCAGCTTGAGCAACACGCCGTTGGTCCAGCCAAAACCATCCTGGTTAGGGTACTCACCTCCACCGGCAGGCAAACCTAGATTCTCGACATTATACTTCTCCATCAACTTCCCGGTAGATTGGTAAACGTCGTTGTTGAGCTGCACCCAGTTGGTAGCTATAGTTGTTGCTTCATCGGTAAAGCCATAGTTGCGGAGGGCCTGTATCGTCATCCATTGCAGCGGAGCCCAGCCGTTTGGTGTGTCCCATTGTTGCCCGCTCTGGTTAAGCGTAGTTACCACACCACCCGGGCTTATGAAATCAGCCTTCAGTTTTTGTACCACAGCTTTTGCATGCCTGCGCTTCACCATCTGGAAATACAGCGGGTAAACTGCAGCCAGCGTAGGGATGTTGGTAGTAGCCTTGGTTTTATAGTTATAGTCGTAAAAGAAATCCTGTTCAGCGTTCCAGTTGTATTTCAGCACTGCATCGCGGCGGGCTTTGGCCAGTTTCTCGTACTGGCGGGCTTCAGTTCTGTTGCCGGCCAAGACAGCCATTTCCTGCAGGGTCAGCTCCATGTGGTAAAGCAGCGCGTTCAGGTCTACGGGGATAATGCTGGTGGTTTGTATAGTGTTTAGATTTTCGCCATCAGCAAACCAGCGCGTACTAAAATCCCAGCCGGATTCAGCGGCGGCTCTTATGTCACGGTAAATTTCTTCGGGATTTCTGCCAGATTGTTCAGCCAGTTCCACATCCTCCAGGTAAGATTCGGGACGCGGTTGCGGGTTATCGTCCCAGTAGCGGTTCAGGATGCTTCCGTCAGGCATTAAAACCACGCGGCGGTGCGCAGGGTTAACTACCGAAAGGCTTCCGGATCCATCCATCCAAAAGGCATATTCTTTTTCTAAAGCAGACCTATAGTTGAGCAGCACTTCACGGCCTTTTTGCTGGGCCAGCACGCGTAGCATAAGTGCGTAAAAAGGTGGCTGCGAGCGGCTAAGGTAATATGTGCGGTTGCCGTTAGGTATGTGGCCTATAGTTTGGATGAGGTGCGTAAAATTATCGACCATGCTTTGAATCAGCTCCGTTTTTCCGCTTGCCTGCAGGCCCAACATGGTAAAGAAGCTATCCCAGTAATAGATCTCTCTGAAACGACCGCCAGGCACCACATAGGCATTTGGCAACACTATAAGCGAGCCGCCGTTATCTCCGGGTTGGCGGGTAAGCTCCGGCCAGAGGCGCTCTATGTGCTCAACTATAGTATGCGTGTCGTTAGTGGTAAAACTGGTGTCGGGCTGCGGTGGTAACCTGAAATGCTGCTTCACAAAAGCCTTTAACTCAAAGCCGGGCTGATGTTTTTGTTGTTCATAAGCCTGTAAGATCTGCCCGGGATCGGAGAGAGGTACACAATCCGGGAAGGTCTTGGAATCAGGGAAAACACGTTGCAGTTGCACCTGCTCAAACAACTCGCCCAGGTCTTGTGCAGGGCGGTATAGTTGCTGCGCCTGAGCAGGCGACAGGATAAGGCTAAAAGACAAAACCAGTAGCAGGTATAGTTTCAGGATAGAATAAGGATGCTTCATGCAGCTTTGGAGTTAGTAAAACGCTAATCTCCTGTTACGCAAACACGAAGCAAACCGACAAGTATACTACCGGAACGGGTATTGTACAAACGAAACCTGCCCCATCGACTCTTTTTCGTATTTGGCTACAGCAAATTCCCGGAATCGTGCTTCAAAATTCTGTTCACCGGCAAAAACTTTATCTGGTGCCGGGCTGCCTTCTAAAAAGAAATAGACCTTGGTATTACCGTATTTGGTGTGCGGCATAAACTCGCCGTACTGATGCATTTGCTGCCACAAGGTATCGGCTACCGTTACGGCATAAACCCTTACAATAGGGCCGGTATTGTTCTCGTTCCGGTAAAAAGCTACTTCTTTAAAATCCCCTTCCAGGTCATCAACACTTGGCTGCGAAAAAGAATCGTAAACAAACCAGCTTACCAGTACAACGGCGGCTACTATAAGTATGTGTTTTAACTTCATGATATTCGGTAATATAAAGTAGCAAGATACTCAGGTTTATTTTCCAGAGTGCTATAGTTTATGGTTTTAAGCCCTGCTACCAATACGCTTTAACAACTATAGCTTAATAATGTTAACAGGCAGAACCAGCATATATGAGCGTACCCAGAAGTAGGTATTGTATAAATGCTATATTAATATGAACTTTGTGGCATATTAATCTATAATCACAAAATAAAACAATGAAATTAAACCTTACCAGCAAATTCCTGAGCCTGTTTGTAGTAGCAGCGCTTACCCTTACATCATGCGGCAACGATGACGACGACAATCCGCAACCAGGCACCGGTGTTGAAGCTGCATGCAAACTAACCAATATAATGTATGGCGATAGTGAAGGCGATGAGAGTAACAACGTTGTTGAGTATAACGCAAAAGGCCTGATAAGCAAAGTAACCTATAGTTACTCGGATGGCGAGGAAGAGATAGAAGGCTATACCACCTTTACTTATGACAGCAACGACCGCTTAGTGAAGGAAGAAGAGTTTGAGAACGGTGAGCTGTATGAATACAGAGTTTATACTTACTCAAATGGTGTGCTTAGCAAAAGAGAAGAATTTGATGCTGAGAATGTATCGGATGGTGTAGAAACGTTTAAGTATGATGCCAGCAAGCGCATTATCGAAATAACTGAGTCGTACGATGGCGAAACGTACAAAACTACTTTCACTTACAACAGCCAGGGCAATATCTCTAAGTCAGAAGGTTTTTATGAGGGTGAATTAGAATACACCGACACATATTCTGGTTATGATAACAAGAATACGCCATTCTCGGCTGTAAAAGGTTTTATTGAACCATGGATGGGCTCAAGCAAAAACAATCCTGGTAAAATTACGACTACTTTCGAGATGGATGGTGAGGAGTACTCTTACGAAGTAGACTATAGCTATACCTATAATGACAAAGGTTTCCCGACCAGAGTTATCGAGACATTTAACGGTGAGGAGTACGAAACGAACTATACTTACCAGTGTAAATAAGCTTTACCCTTACCCAAACCCTCTTATTATTGTGAAAACGGACTTCTTCGGAAGTCCGTTTTTGTTTTACTGCAGTCTTAACTTTTCCTGGCTGTCCTTTTAAAGATAGAGACAAAAACATAGGAGGCCACAGCCGGCACACCTACCCAAATCAATTCGCTTTTAATTACGCGCCAGCCCCACTCACTAAAAAAGTTGCTAACTCCAATTGGAGAAACCTGTATCGGGCGCCACGGCAGAAAGTAACGTGTGTTATCGAAAGGGGAGAACACAGCCACACCTAATCCTCCATTGGTCAGGGCATCCAGCAAACTATGCGACGCGGTGCAAAGCGTAAAGAACAGGATAAACAACAGACCTTGTTTTGAGGTAAGCTTTATGCTTCTGTAGAATACGGCAGTAACTATAACGCCCAGTAAAAGCGCAAACACCAGTGAATGTGAAAAGCCCCTGTGCCCGAACATATGCTCGTAAGGCACCCCAAATTTAAACATCACCACATCGGCATCCGGAACTATAGTACAAAGCATACCCAGCAACCAGAATTTAGGAGAAATATACTTGTTGGGGTATGTTTTGCCTATAGTTAGTGCCGCTAGTGCATGCGCGAATGCTGATGCCATGGTTTATAGTTTGATTTAAAATTGAAGATAAATAAATTTTGGCGCGGAGCTGACCTTCGTGACGTAGGTATAAAAGCGAATCTGAGATTCGCATCTATAATTAAGCGCGGAAGTAACTTCCGCGCTAGATAAGTATGATTTTATTGAATAAGAACTATAGAGAGTCTTCCCTTACTCCCTGCATAATCTCTGGCGCTGCTATAATACCAATGTTCTGGTTCCTCCACAAAGCCTGCTGTAACCGGATTGTAATGAAGGTAGTCTAATTTCTGCTCCATCAGTCCATTGTTGTGAAGTAAGATAGGATGATAGCCGGGTTGCCAGAATTTATACTCTTCGTGTTTAGCACTCAACTCACCCGCTGATTTGATTAGCCAGTTTAGCCAATTTTTTCTACTCTCTTGTGGGTTTTGCTGAATAGCTCTGTAAACTTCTTTAGCTGTATATTTTTTGAAATCCCGGATGATGTTAGCTAGAGCAGGAGATGAGCAGATTAAGTGCAGGTGATTTGTCATGATACACCAGGCAAAGATGGTGAGGTTCTTTTCTCTTTGACAGTAGGCAAGGCTATCGCATATGATTTCGCAGTATTCGCGGCGTGTAAATATGTCTGCCCACTGCACTACAGTTATAGTAATAAAGTAAATTCCTTTGGGGTCGTTCGCTTTATACTTCTCGCTCATGCCTTAAAGCACGTATTGTCATAAAGTATAGTTACAAGATTTAGCGCGGAAGTTACTTCCGTGCTGGACTATAGATGCGAATCTCAGATTCGCTTTTATAAATTCGTCACGGAGCTAAGCTCCGCGGCAGGCCGCATAAAAAAGCCGCAACTGATCTAAATCAACTGCGGCATTCTATTATTCATTAACTCTCTATTTCCCCAACTCCTAAACTCCAGCGATCAACTTCTCCAGAATATTCTGCGCAGCTACCGAAATAATAGTGCCTGGGCCAAATACACCAACTGCACCAGCCTGATACAGGAAATCATAGTCCTGGGCTGGGATAACGCCACCAACTATAACCATAATATCGCCACGGTCTAGTTTGCGGAGCTCTTCTATCAGTTGTGGAACCAGTGTTTTGTGGCCGGCTGCTAAACTACTCACACCAACTACGTGCACGTCGTTTTCAGCGGCTTGCATGGCTACTTCGGCTGGGGTCTGGAACAATGGTCCTATGTCCACATCAAAGCCAAGGTCGGCGAAGGAAGTGGCAATTACTTTGGAGCCGCGGTCGTGGCCGTCCTGGCCCATTTTAGCGACCATAATGCGTGGCCGTCGGCCTTCCAGTTCTTCAAACTGATCCGCTAATTGCTTCGCGCGCTCAAAGTTTTCGTCGTCGGTTATTTCTGCTGAGTACACTCCTGATATGGCTCTGATTACTGCTTTATGTCTGCCGTATATTTTTTCCAAGGCATCTGATATTTCACCCAAGGTAGCGCGGTGGCGTGCCGCTTCTACTGCTAAGTCCAGTAAGTTGCCCTCGCCGGACTGGGCTGCATTTGTTAACGCCTCAAGGGCTTTTGTTACGGCTTCCTGGTCGCGGGTATCTTTTACGCTTGCGAGTCTTCGCAACTGCGATTCACGCACTGCTGTGTTATCAATGTCAAGTATATCGATTTCCTGAATCTGACTAGGTTTATACTTGTTTACGCCAACTATAATGTCTTTACCGGAGTCGATGCGGGCTTGTTTGCGTGCAGCGGCTTCTTCGATGCGCATTTTCGGCAAACCGGTCTCGATAGCTTTAGCCATACCACCCAGCTCTTCCACTTCTTCAATCAGTGCCCAGGCTTTTTGTGCCAGCTCGTGCGTCAGGGCTTCCACGTAATAAGAGCCGCCCCAAGGATCAACTACTTTGGTAATGTTGGTTTCCTGTTGCAGGTAGATTTGGGTGTTACGGGCAATGCGGGCCGAGAAATCAGTTGGCAAGGCAATTGCTTCGTCGAGGGCGTTGGTGTGCAAACTTTGCGTACCGCCCAGGGCAGCAGCTAAGGCCTCTACACAGGTGCGGGTTACGTTATTAAATGGGTCCTGCTCAGTTAAGCTCCAACCGGAAGTTTGGCAGTGTGTTCTAAGAGCCAGCGATTTCGGGTTCTTTGGGTTGAATTGCTTGATGATTTTGGACCACAACATACGAGCCGCACGCATTTTGGCGATCTCCATAAAGTGGTTCATGCCTATCGCCCAGAAGAACGAGAGACGCGGTGCAAAATCATCGATATCCATGCCTGCCTGTAAACCGGTGCGCACATATTCCAAACCATCCGCCAGGGTATAAGCCAACTCAATATCGGCGGTGGCGCCGGCTTCCTGCATGTGGTACCCCGAAATAGAGATGGAGTTGAAGCGCGGCATATTTTTAGAACTATAAGCAAAGATGTCGGCAATGATCTTCATGCTTGGCTCCGGTGGGTAGATGTAGGTGTTGCGCACCATAAACTCCTTCAGGATGTCGTTCTGAATTGTTCCGCTCAGTTGCTCCGGTTTCACACCCTGTTCTTCTGCAGCAACTATATAAAACGCCATAATAGGCAACACGGCACCGTTCATCGTCATCGATACCGACATCTCGTTAAGTGGAATCTGATCGAAAAGGATCTTCATGTCTTCCACCGAATCGATAGCCACACCGGCTTTACCGACATCGCCAACTACACGCGGATGATCAGAGTCATAGCCACGGTGCGTGGCAAGGTCGAATGCTACCGAAAGACCTTTTTGCCCGCCAGCCAGGTTGCGACGATAGAAGGCGTTAGATTCCTCGGCAGTAGAGAAACCGGCATACTGACGGATGGTCCAGGGCTTTTGCACATACATGGTGCTGTATGGTCCACGCAAGTAAGGTGGCAAGCCGGCAGCAAAATCGGTGTGCTCAAAGTGTGCGGCGTCGTCCGCAGTATAAAAAGTCTTTACTTTTATCTGCTCCGGCGTTTTCCAAACCTTGGCATCGGAAGGCGCTTCGTGCCCATTCTCTGCCGCAGCTATCGTACTTATATCTATTTTCGAAAAGTCAGGCTTCATGTGTTTAATTTTGAATGAGTGATTGAGTGAATGAGTGAATATTTGATCAATTCATTCTCTCATCAAAATTCAGTCTTACTTCTTATAGATTAGAATGAGTATCTGAGTGTAGCTTTTTGCCATTCACTCAATCACTCATTCAAAAATCAGTCATTAATCTAACTGGCGTGCTCGGATGTTACTACCCAGCGGCCATTCAGCTTTTTCCAGACCTGCGACGATACACCACCCATCAGGCGCTTGCCATCCAGTTCTATCTTCCAACGGAAAACAAAGTATACGGCTTCTTTGGATACCTGCTCGATGTGCAGCGGCTCGTAACTATAAACGCCCATTTTGCTGCGGTCGGTAAAGTCCTGCAGGAACATATCGTAAACTTCCTGGTAACCTTTTTCGGTTCCGGCTTTACTTATCCAGAGCATTTCCGGGGAGTTCCAGTAAAAGGTCATGGCTGTTTCCAGATCGCCTTTGTTCCAAGCAGAAATCTGTCCTTCGAGCGCTTGTTTTACTTCCTGTACGGCATCGCCTTTAGGCATGGTAAACGACGAAAGTATAGTTGCAGTAGCCATAGTTAGCAGTGTCAGGTAAAGTAGTTTCAGGTTATTGGCCATTGTTGCCATGTAGTTTTCTATGTACAAGGTCAAGAATGCTCTTCATGTCGCAGTCTTCAAAAATAAACTCATCGTAACCGTTCGCCACCATTTCATCTTTCATATGCTCCGGGTTATCGGCCAGAATTATAGTTGGCTTGGCATGATGGTTACGAATACGCGGGCCAAACTCGCGCACATAAGCCGACTCCGACGATGCGACAACCAGCACTTCGGCAGCTGTGCTCTGTAGTTTATCGGATGCTTCTTCCACGGAACTATAGTGCTGCAGCTGTGTCTCGAAACCGGCGCAGCTGAAAAGCTCCTGGGCAAACGTAGCATTTACATGGCGTTTCTCGTTTTCGCCGATAACGGCAACTATAGCTTTCGGGCGTCGCTGACGCTTGCGTAAGTGCAGTTCGGTAGCCATGCGCATCACTTCGGTTGGGTAAGCAGCACGGGTGGTATCAAAAGCTTCGCTCTGGATCAGTTCTTCCGGGTCAAAGTCTATTTTCTCTTTCGGGTTCGGGTATTTGTTTGTGCCAACCAGCACCATGCGGCCATTGGCAATATCCCGGAATTTGCGGCGGCTTACTTCTGTAATAGAGCCAAGTATAAAGCCACTTTCATACGCTTGTTCAAAACCACCTTTCGTTTCTACTTCCTTAAACAGCTCCCAGGCCTTGGTTGCCAACTGGTCTGTCAGCGACTCCAAATAATAAGAGCCGGCGGCAGGGTCGATGGCTTTATCCAGGTAAGCTTCTTCTTTTAATATGATGGAAACGTTGCGTGCAATTCGCTCCGAGAATTCATCAGAAGCCTTAAATGTGCTGTCAAAAGGGGAAACAGTCAGGGAATCAGCACCGGCAATTACTGCAGACATGGCTTCGGTGGTTACGCGAAGCATGTTCACGTACGGGTCCAGGGTAGTCTGGTACCAGCTGGATGTGGAACTATGGATGCGCAGTTTTGCGGCCAGTGCAGGCGGAGCTATGTAAGCTTCAACTATAGCTGCCCAGAGTAGGCGCAAGGCACGTAACTTTGCTATTTCGAAGAAATAATTAGTGCCCGACGCCATATGGAACTGCACATTGCTTAGTACATCTTCCACAGACTGGCCGGCATTAGCTAAGCGGTGCACATAAGCTACTGCAGCACTCAGGGTGTAGGCAATTTCCTGGGTAGCCGATGCGCCGATGCTGCTAAAGTTGGTGCCGCTTATAGTTATGCCATAAAATTCAGGGCTGATCCTGGTCAGTTCCAGTACGTCAACTATAGCTTTGTTCTCTTCCCTCGACAGCTCTCCCTTGGCCGTCATGGGGTCGTATTTTATGAAACCGCGCAGGTTTTGCGGCGATACATGGTTAGCGTGAAGTTTGCTGTAAAGGCGGTTCGGGAAATGGTCCAGCTTATTTGGCAGCGTAAAACCTACGACGTGCTTGTTAAGGTCTATTTTGCTAAGCAAGTACACTATATCGAAAAGCTCCGGCTGCGGCAGGATAAAATGGATTCCATCAGCGCCGCGGCTCAGGGCGTCAGCAGCCTTATCTATAGCAGTTATACTATCACCGGAAACGTTAATTTCCTGAATGTTAAGCCAGGTATTAGCATCTGTTTTAGTACCGCGCAGGAAAGGGTAGTTTCCAGGTTTTTGCTGTGTAGTAGCCAGTTGCTGAATGTCTTCTTTGGTATAGTAGGGCTTTATGTCGATGCCTTCGTAGGTGTGCCAGGTTAGTTGTTCCAGTGGCGTGTCGCGCAGGTCTTTACGGGCGCGCTCTTCCCATTCGGATGCCGTGGCAGGTGTAAATTCCGAGAATAGCTTCTGAGTTGGTTTGTTCTCGTCCGTCATCTTAGGTATAGGTATAATTTGATGTAAAGATATACTTTACTTTATGTTTTTAATAGGTTCCGATGGTTGTGGCCTGTTTATTTAATACGTGAAATATAAGCCTGGTATGCCCAGTACCCGATCAGCAACCAGATAATAACTATAACAGCAGCCATGATATAGTTTGATTTCTGTGGCTTTTGCAGCATTTGCCGCGCCTTTTCACGGTACTCTTCCAGCACATTTTCGGGCATCAGTTTTATAGTTAACCAAATGCCCAGCGGCAGCAAAAGGAGGTCATCTACATAACCCAGCACAGGAATAAAATCAGGGATAAGGTCGATGGGGCTGAAAGCGTACGCAACTGTAAGTACCAGCACTGCTTTTGCCATAAACGGAATCCGTGGGTCCCGCGAAGCCAGGTACAGGGTGTAAATATCTTGTTTTAGTTTGCGAACAAACTCTTTCCACTTGCTGAGCATACTTTATTCTACGGGAATAGGCCGGGCAAGAGTTGGTTTTTAGTGGCAAGGATGAACTGAAACTATAGTTTTAAACTATAAAATCGCTATATTTCTACTTAATACACGATCATTAACTCACTTAAATGAATAAAACCGTACTAACTATACTTGGTGCCAGCTTACTTGCTATACCTGCCACAGCCCAGGATGCCAAACTGCTTGCCCGAGCCAACACCATGGCTGATAAAACCGAAAAGAAAGTAATTGAATGGCGCCGCGATTTTCATGAGCACCCTGAACTTGGTAACCGAGAAGTAAATACCGCCGCCAAAATTGCTGCCGAACTTAAGCGACTTGGCATTGAAGTAGAAACCGGAGTAGCCCACACAGGCGTGGTTGGCGTGCTGAAAGGCGGAAAGCCCGGGCCTGTAGTTGCCCTGCGTGCCGATATGGATGGTTTGCCTGTTACGGAACGTGCCAATTTACCTTATGCATCAAAAGCAAAGAGTACTTACAACGGCCAGGAAGTTGGGGTAATGCACGCCTGCGGCCACGATACGCACGTTGCCATGTTGCTTGGCGCTGCCGAAGTACTGGCCGGTATGAAGAAGGACTTGCCGGGAACGGTTAAGTTTATCTTTCAGCCTGCCGAAGAAGGAGCACCAGCCGGCGAAAAAGGCGGCGCTTCGATGATGGTGGAAGAAGGCGTACTGAGCAAAGGACCAAAGCCGGAAGTTATTTTCGGGTTGCATATAAACTCCCAGACAGAAGTAGGAACCTTAAAATACAGACCGGGCGGCATTATGGCCAGCGCTGACCTGCTTAAGATAAAAGTGAAAGGCAAGCAGGTACATGGTGCGAGTCCGTGGGGTGGGGTAGACCCGATCGTGGTGTCGGCGCAGATCATAAACGGCCTACAAACTATAGTTAGCCGCCAGATAGACCTGACCGAAGATGCCGCAGTGGTAACGATCGGGAGTATTCATGGTGGCGTGCGCAACAACATCATCCCCGAAGAAGTGTTGCTGGAAGGTACCATCCGCACCCTGGATGCCAACATGCAGAAACAGATACACGAAAAGATAAAACTGACCGCTACCAAAATTGCTGAAAGTGCCGGTGCCACAGCCGAAGTAACAATAGATGAAATGGCACCCATTACATTCAACGATGCGGCACTAACCCAGAAAATGCTGCCAACTCTGCAAACTATAGCCGGAAAGGATAAGGTAGTACTGATGAACGCCATGACCGGTGCCGAAGACTTTGCCTATTACCAGCAGAAAATTCCGGGACTGTTTGTGTTTGTAGGTGGCATGAAAAAAGGCCAGGACCCAGCCACCGCACCAGCCCACCACACCCCAGACTTTTACATTGACGAAAGCGGCATGCAACTGGGCGTTAAAACCTTACTCGGCCTGACGTTGAATTATATGACGGGGAAGGAGAAGTTGTAGATTGACTCAGGTTTGTCCCAAAACTATAACCGCCGGCCTAAATCGGTCTGGCGGTTATAGTTTTGGGAATATCTATATCTTAAAGTTATAGTTCCTCTGCGTTTTGGTAATCGTCTTCTGTAAAGGTATAAACGAACCGGAAGTTATTATTGCTAATCTCATCCGCCTTGTAGTTGCTCATATCCAATACGTTCCGGGTCTGAGCATCTTCTAAAGTATAAGCCTGAAACTTTTCCGAATCATATTCAATATACACAGAATCTATAGTTGGATTCATCTGGAAATACCTATCGAAGTCCTCTGGGCTATAATTTTCATCTCCTTCTTCATCAATACTTATAAACAGAGCAGAATCTTGTGGTAAGATTGTAAAGGTGTATACTAACACTAACTCTCCGTTCGTGTTTCTGTCATCGAAATGCCTGATCTGAATTGTCCTGTTGCTGTTGTTTTTATAGTAAAAGTTTAATTTCAACTGATGATCAACCTCGCCTTTGCAACTCTGCATCAGGCATAATACAAGGAAACTAATCCCAAAAATCAAAAACCGCTGTAAGCCCATTTTCTGTTGTGTTAGTATAGTTGATTTTAAGATTATTCTTTCAGACACTTAATGTATTGGTGTTCTTTAATAAATATTATACTGTTTACTCTGTACAAGAAGCCGGCAAGCTACTATTCCAATATAAGCTTGCCGGTTTTTTTAAGCCCGTTCTGGTTAGTTAAACTATAAAAGTACAAACCAGCAGCTACCTTTGGTCTTATCTCTGAAATACCCATAGGTACGTCCTGCTCCATTAGAAACTTACCTTGCAGGGTATAAATGATAAGTTTAGACGGAGACTCTGCCTGAACCATAAAACGATCCTTTGCTGGGTTCGGATAAACAGGCAGCCTTAAGGTCTCCAGTACAACCGGGAGTTCTGTTTGAGATCGCTGGTTAAACACAAGCTGTACCTTTAGTTCTTTAACAAGCGGGGTAGTGGTAGCTCCGCCTGCCGGATAATAGGTAGCTCTGAAAGTTATAGTTTGTGGTAAGTTGCTGACCTGTGTTTTATTCGGTTGGAATATCAGCCTTCCTACCATACCAGCTGTGGTATCCTGGGTAGTAAAATCAAAGCGTAAGGCTTGCTCAGTCAGAGAGCTTACGGCAGTTAGTGTAGTAACATGGCCCTGGTAATTATCAGCAAGCACTGTTAATTTAACAGGGTTCAGGTGTGTTATAATAACACGTTCTTCTGATATAAGTCTGAGTTTTTCTGTTTCGATCAGTTTAAGCATCGGTTCATCACTCCGTACCAGTATGCCCAGAGAAAGAGTTAGCGGGTAAGTTTCGTTCACTCCATAAAAGCTTATGAAATACGGTTTATCCCTGATTAATGTCTCAGTAGGTGTGAAGCTGAATGTGCCTATCGTTTCTCCCCCAACGCTGGTTTCAAGAAAATAAGTTACAGGCACTTTGAGTACTTGTGTAAGTTCGCTGGCTAAATGTACCGTTACAGCATTCGCATCATTTTGTAGCGGAGCTAGTGCAGGAATTAGCTCTTTATACTTTATTTTAAGCTTGAGTTCCTGGTTTGCTTTCGCTTCGATTATTCCATTGTGGGTAAACTGAAGATCTTCCCTGTTCAGTAATGTAATGCTATTTTCAGCTTTATCGTCCACTCTGATCGTCATGTCATAAGTGGTTTGGCTTATCTTTAATTTACCTCTCCATTCTTCTACCAGAACAGCAAAAACATAATCTCCTCTGATACATGGTGCATCCCATACCAGTTGTCCGTCCCTTTTGTTAATACCAAAACTACTAGGTGCACTACCTGCAACATTCCTGCAATCAAACACATTATCAGGCAGCAAATAACCAGGTAACGGCCCTCTTTTTCCTTGCTCATCTATATGCAGGGGATAGCTGAGTTTATATGTAAGGCTGTCGCCATCAGCGTCATAAGCCAGAAGGTTAAAGTTTACAGACTGTCCGACACTTGCGCTTATAAACTCAGGTGCCAAGAACTGTGGTCCCCCTGTGTTGCTTACCAAAGCTCTTACATTTACAGTAGTCATGATCAGTACATTAACCCGATCGGTGGGTTGAGGGAAGTTAAGTACTCCAGGATTACGGTTAATGCCTTTCCAGGAAGCGGTAAAGGTGCCATCTACTGGAAATGTATGTTCCCATAAGAACTCCTCTCTGTCAAAATATCGGCTGATAGCGGTTACGCTTGTCCGTTCTACACTTATTATATCCCCGTCCCCCATATCAATATCTACAACTGGGTCGTCCGCATAAGACCAGCGATCGGCAATCAACGTCAGTTTAAAAAGGTACTTTCGTGGGTTTGCATTGGGAGAAGCGTCTTGGGTATAAGTAATAAAACCACCCATAATATGTGTAGCTGATGCACTGGTAAAACAAAGCAGCAGGCAGAATAGGAGTAATAGTTGTTTCATAGCTAACAGGCTGTCTGATATTATTTAAACGATCAAAAAAAGTGTTCTGTCAGCCTTAAGGCTGCTCGCATTAGTTTCTTGTTTAGTACATAAAGAAATATAAAAAGTTGTATTTTGTAAAGCTGTATCAGTATTGTATTGACGATTCTATTTGTTGTTCTTTATTAATATTTCAACTTAATAAATATAGTAACACTTTATTAAATATAGCAACTATAGTATATAAATGTTAACTTAAGCAATGAAACCGTTGGCAGGTTAATTGTTGTTGTGCCACAGCAGCTATATCCGTACTTTTGTGGATAACTCGCATCTTACCATTTTATGAAGCACCCGATTTATAGTTATATAACTGCACTTTTGCTTGCCACATCTATAGTTGGCTGTCAGCAGAAGATATGGCAACCACAGGCCAGCCTCGAACAAACCGACGTAGCCGTAGACAGCACCCTGACTGCCGACCCTGAAACCGAAGCCATGATTGCCCCTTACCGCCAGCAGGTAACCGCCAAAATGAGCGAGGTAATTGGAACAGCAACCACGGAGCTCCGAAAAGCAGACCACGAATCGCCGCTGGGTAATTTTGTGACAGACCTGCTACTGGAACAGACAAATAAGCTAATGGACACGCCGGTAGACATGGGCCAGACAACTAATGGCGGTTTGCGGGTGCCGCTTCCGGCCGGACCTATAACAGTGGGCCATATTTTTGAGCTGATGCCTTTCGAGAACGAGGTTGTAGTTTTAACCCTGGATGGCCCGACCACACAGGAATTATTCGACTTCGCAGCTAAAACCGGTATTTCGCCTTTAGCCAACGCCACTTACACAATACAGAACGGCAAAGCCACAGACATAAAGATCGGCGGCAAACCACTGGATACGTCTCGCAACTATACCATTGTAACATCAGATTACTTGGCAGGTGGCGGCGACAACATGGTGATGTTCAAGAAAGCCATTAAAACAGAGAAAGTGGGCATGATGATGCGCGACATGATCCTGAAGCACATAAAAGATTTGACTGCAGCCGGTAAACCTATAGTTGCCGATACTACAAAACGCGTTTCCGGAGCAAAATAAACTATAGACAGCCATGAAGAGAAGAGATTTTTTAAAGTATAGCGCTGTTGGTGCCGCCGGCCTAACTATAGTTGGGTTACCATTCAGCTCTGAAGCTGCCAGCAAAACTATAAGACTTACCATTCTGCATACCAACGACCAGCATTCGCGCATCGACCCGTTTCCGAACGATGGTCGCAGACATGCCGGCATGGGAGGGATGGCCCGCCGCGCCAGTTTAATAGAAAAGATCCGCAAAGAAGAGCCAAATGTACTGTTACTTGATGCCGGAGATATCTGGCAGGGAACACCATATTTCAACTTTTTTAACGGCGAACTGGAGTACAAACTGATGAGCGACATGAAATACGATGCCGCCACATTAGGTAACCACGATTTCGACCTTGGCCTGGAAGGACTGGCAAAACAGCTTCCTGCTGCCGGCTTCGAGTTCGTAAACGCCAACTACGATTTCTCTAAAACCATTCTGAAAGATAAATTCAAGCCATACAAAGTTTTTGAAAAAGAAGGGCTGCGCATCGGCGTGTTCGGTTTAGGGATACAGCTGGAGGGTTTGGTTGGTAAAAAGCAGTTCGGTGAGACCGTTTATTTAGACCCTGTAGCCAAAGCGCAGGAAGTGGTAACCGAACTCCGCGGAAACCAGAAATGCCACATGGTTATCTGTTTGTCGCATTTAGGCTATAGTTACCAGTCTGATAAAATAGATGACCGAAAGCTGGCGCAGCAAGTACCGGGCATCGACCTTATAATTGGTGGCCACACCCATACTTTTATGGATGAGCCGGAAACCATACGCCATGCATCGGGCCACGAAACGCTGATCAACCAGGTAGGGTACGCCGGTATCAATTTAGGCCGTCTCGACTATGAGTTCAATAAAAAAACGAAGGAAAAAACAACTATAAAAACCGCAGCGCTGCCTGTGGATAACCCTGTATTAACTTCGTGAAAAAATAATTTTTTGTTTACATATATTTAAGCAAATTTGTACCCCCCCTGTCGAATAAGGAGAGGTTTGCTTCACCAAACTAATCTAGTGTGCTTTGGAAAATTGGATGATTAAAGATTGTACGACTGTATGGAGTAACTGCCTGCAGGTTATTAAGGATAATATTGGCGAACAGAGTTTTAAGACCTGGTTTGAGCCGATTAAGCCTATATCCCTGCGCGATGGTGTGCTAACTATACAAGTGCCGAGCCAGTTCTTTTATGAGTGGCTGGAGGAGCACTATGTGCAACTCTTAAAGAAAGTCATCTACCAGGAACTGGGCGCCGACGGCAGGCTGGAATACTCTATTATAGTTGATCGCGGAAACGAGTCTAATAAACCGCAGACGGTTAACATCCCGACCAAAAAAATACCGGCAGCTGTAGTTAACTCGTACCGCCCGGAGCAGAACTTCATCAAGAGCCCGTTCGAGTCTAAAACGATCGACCGTAACTTCCTGAACTCACAGCTGAACTCGGCCTATACATTCGAGAACTATATCGAGGGAGATTGCAACCGTTTAGCGCGCTCTGCCGGTTATGCAGTGGCTAATAAGCCGGGAACTACCTCGTTTAACCCGCTTATGGTTTATGGTGGTGTAGGTCTTGGTAAAACGCACCTGGTGCAGGCTATCGGTAACCACATCAAAAACAGCAACCCCGATAAGTTTGTACTTTACGTTTCGTCAGAGAAGTTCGTGAACCAGTTCATCGAGTCTTTGAAAACGAACAACGTGCAGGATTTTGCCAACTTCTATTTGCTGGTTGATATCCTGATTATTGATGACGTTCAGTTTTTGAGCGGAAAAGAGAAGACACAGGAAATGTTCTTCCACATCTTTAACCACTTGCACCAGTCCGGTAAACAGATCGTGATGACCTCAGACTGTCCGCCACGCGACCTGAAAGGACTTGAAGAGCGACTCTTGTCCCGCTTTAAGTGGGGTTTAACAGCAGACTTACAGAGCCCGGATTTTGAAACGCGTATGGCCATCATCCAGAAAAAGATGCAGGGCGACGGCATTGATATTCCGGATAACGTGGTAGAATACCTGGCTTACAGCGTGGATACCAACGTGCGTGAACTGGAAGGTGTATTAATCTCGTTGATCGCGCAGTCATCGCTGAACCGTAAAGAAATTGACCTGGAGCTTGCCAAGCAGGCCCTGAAACATATTATTGAGGATGTTGAGACAGAAGTAAATCTTGACTTCATCCAGAAAACAGTAGCTGAGTACTTCCAGGTTAGTCTTGACTCACTGAAAGCTAAAACCCGTAAAAAGGAAATTGTAACAGCACGTCAGGTGGCCATGTACTTTGCAAAAGAGTTTACAAGTCATTCGCTTAAGTCAATTGGTTACCATTTCGGTGGCCGCGACCACAGTACCGTTATTCACTCCGTACAAACCGTTTCCGACCTGATCGATACGGACAAGAAATTTAAAGCGAGCATACAGGAACTTCAGAAAAAGTTTAAATCGAAAGCCGGATAGAAAAATTCTACTTTATAAATGATCGGGGCTATAGTTGCTGAAACTATAGCCCCGGTTTGTTTTAGCAACTATAGCAACAGATAATTATGGCGCCCTGGATTGCAGTAAGAAGACAAACTATAATATTCTTCACCTACTTTTTACTTAGTTCTTTGTTCCTGTTCAACCATGCAGGCGGAGCAGATATACTATTTATGATGCTGTTATATTTGGCAGTACTCATACATCTTATAGTAACTATAGTTAAAGTTATCCGCAAGAGATGGTTTGTAACTGATCTACTTACATTAATTGCATTTATAGTTCTGCTGGTACTTCTTCTAAGACATTACCTGGAGTTTATGTGGTGGTTTACTTCATCTTTGAAAGGAAGCAATTAAGGTAGACTTGTCATTTCTTGTATCGAACTATATTTGGGCTGCTGGCCCGTGGGCAAATTTCTGCAATCGTAAGTCATCCCCCTACCCCCTTCAAAGGGGGACTTTATCTCATGACGTAAAACTATAGTTTTGAATTACGCATTGCTGAGTGTCCCCCTTGGGGGTAGGGGCCCTCGACAAAGAAGGGGGTAGGGGGATGACCACGGTTTAGGAGATTTTTAAAGACCCGTCATCAAAAAAAACGGGCTATACTTTTACCAAGTATAGCCCGATCTCTTATAGTTATTAACCTGTTAGTTATTACTTGCTTCCGTTACTTCAAAGCCATGCTGCGTGCCCAGGTCCCGAACTTTGCCTTTGATCTTCTCTTTGTCGCGGCGCTTACGCACCTGCTTCAGGTCAAAGTAAGTTTGAGTATCGTTCTTTTCAGTAACTCGTAACGCCAGCGGCGAAATATGTACTGCTTTTATTTCAGGGATGGCGACCAGGTGCTTTGGTCGGAAAACACCATGCTTGCGAACAATATACTCCGGCGTAACTTCAATGTAAGACTGAAATCCGAAAATAGAAGTGTTCTGAAGTATCACGTAAACCAGAAAAGCCATCGCTAACCCAAAGAAAGCATAGAACAGGTAAGAATCGCCGGCAGATCTGTCTGAGAAGGCCAGCATAGCAGCCCAAACCACCCACAACAACGTGAGCAGGAGCTGAATAGAGAACGACAGCTTTGCGCTGCGCGAAGGACTTAACTGAATAAATAACGACGATCGTGCACTGCTACTGCCAGATGCTGCCATGCCATACTGTTTTGGTGGAACATAATGCCTTTTTTACGGGCTAGTGCAAGATAATAAATTATTCTGTAAGTGTAGCGTTCACCGTAATTTCAGGTACTGCAGCCAGCGCTTTCGAAACCGGGCAGCCTGCTTTGGCATCTTTCACCAACTGCTGAAAATCAGCGTCCTGCATGTTAGGAACCTTGCCTTCTACTGTCAGTTCTATTTTAAGTATAGTTGGTGCACCGTCTTTTTCGCCTAAGGTTACATCGGCGTTGGTTTTAATATAATCAGCCTTCAGGTCTTTCTTGTCAATCAAAGCGCTCAGGAACATCGAAAAGCAACCCGCATGCGCTGCTCCGATCAGTTCTTCGGGTGAGGTAGCCTTGGTGTCGTCGCCGAAACGGGATGCAAAGGAGTAGCCTGTTTTTACATTGCCACGGCCGGTTTCAAATTCGCCGGAGCCTTCTTTCAGGCTGCCATTCCACTGGGCTTTTGCTTTGTGCTGTCTCATAAATATGGTATTGTTTGATTAAAGTATAGAATTAAGTTTATGGCTATAAGGTACTCTATAATCCCGTATTTTGTTGGTTTTGCTTTTACAATATGTGGATTAAGTAAGGCAACCCTATAACTTTAACTGATAACTGCCTATATTTACCAACTATAAACAGCAGCAATGTATGGGTTTAAAAGCGTGGTTGAGTAAATATCTGGCAGCATATGTGCATAAAAAGCAGCAACACTGGATACAGCATCCGGTGCAGGCGCAAGAGGCAGTTTTTAGTAATATAATCTCTGGTGCAAAACAAACAGTTTTTGGCCGCGACCATCGATTCGAAACTATACACTCCCATGCTGATTTTGTAAAAGCTGTGCCCGTGCGCGATTATGAAGGCCTTAAAAGCTATTTCAACCGCATTAAGCAGGGCGAGGCCGATATTACCTGGCCGGGCATGCCGATCTACCTGGCTAAAACATCCGGCACTACGTCGGGCACCAAGTACATTCCTATTACCAAAGACTCTATCCCGAACCATATAAACGGCGCTAAAAATGCCTTACTAGCTTATATTCACGAAACCGGTAACTCCAAGTTCCTTGATGGCAAGCTGATCTTTCTGTCGGGGAGCCCGGTGCTGGAAGAGATAGGTGGTATTAAGACCGGCCGGTTGTCTGGTATAGTTAACCATCATGTGCCCGGTTACCTGCGCACCAACCAGTTGCCAAGCTACGACACCAACTGCATCGAGGACTGGGAAACAAAGCTGGACCAGATCATTGAAGAAACTATAGATCAGAATATGACGCTCATTTCGGGCATACCGCCGTGGGTACAGATGTATTTTGATAAGCTGATGCGCCAGACTGGTAAACAGATAAAAGATATCTTCCCGAACTTTTCGCTGTTCGTGTATGGTGGCGTAAACTTTGAGCCTTACCGGAAAAAGATGTTCGAGTCGATTGGCCGACATGTGGATAGCATTGAAACTTTTCCGGCGTCGGAAGGCTTTTTTGCTTACCAGAACGAACAGAACGACAAAGGGCTTTTGCTGCTGCTGGACGCTGGTATTTTCTATGAATTTATACCTGTAGAAGAATATTTTAACGAAAACCCGACCCGCTTAACGATCGGAGAAGTAGAACTGGGTAAGAATTACGCACTGGTTATAAGCAGCAATGCCGGCCTTTGGGGTTACTCTATTGGCGATACCGTTAAGTTTACCAGCTTAAAACCGTATAAGCTTATAGTTTCCGGTCGTATCAAGCACTTTATTTCTGCTTTTGGTGAGCATGTTATCGGTGAGGAAGTGGAGAAAGCCATGCAACTGACCATGAAGCGCTTTCCATCTGTAGAGTTGGTGGAGTTTACGGTGGCACCTTATGTAAGCAACGGCGAAGGCGAGTCGTACCACGAGTGGCTGATCGAGTTCTCGAAGGCGCCGAACAACTTTGATGATTTTGAAAAAGAGCTGAACCAGCAACTTCAGAAACTTAACAGTTATTATGATGATCTGATAAGCGGTCATATTTTAGCGAACCTGAAAGTACGTGTTTTGCCACTTGGTACGTTCCGGAACTACATGAAGTCGCAGGGCAAACTGGGCGGCCAGAATAAAGTGCCGCGCTTAAGCAACGACCGGGTGCTGGCAGAAGGATTGATCAAAGTAGCAAGTGCATAATTGTGGGTGCTTGTTAACCCATCCCTGCCCCTCCCAAGAGGGGAATTTCCGCCCTTGCTATAGTTCAGTTTATAGTTCTATAGTTGACGGTATAATGCGGACAGGGCGCGACCTGTCCGCACGGAACTATAGCCACGATAAATATCGGAGGTTATCTTTTCAAACTATAGAAAAGCTTTGCTATGCGAAACTTCTCAGTCTTTGGGTTGAGCGCCTTTGATTTGTTGCGGTGGCGCAGCCAACCCGAGGTACGAGGGTAGCTTCAAATCAGCAGCGCGATGCCCGAAGGCGGGGCCTCCCGGCCGTGAGGGCACCAAAGCTGGATTGAAACTATAGGTAAGTAAAGCTCCCAGGATTAGAAGCAGTTTGAAACGATGGCTTGGTTCAAGTTGAAAGTCGATTCAACTATAGAACATTAGACGCTAGCAGGAGCTGCGCACACTGCTAGGTCTTTCAACTATAGGACATAGAAGATCCCTCGGCTAACGCTCGGGATGACGGATTAAAAGAAGTAGAACTATAGTTGATTAATATAAAACCAGAAATGACATCAAAAGACATTAAATTCGTCTTCTGATTTATAAACAGATAATGAAAAGAATTGCCATACTCGGTTCAACAGGCTCTATAGGCACGCAGGCGCTGGAAGTGATAGCCGCCAACCCAGACAGCTTTGAACTGGAAGTAATAACCGCTTACAGCAACACTGATTTACTTATCGAACAGGCGTTGCTGTTTAAACCCAATGTGGTCGTAATTGCCCGCGAAGACCTGTATCCTATAGTTCGGGATGCCTTGCAAAACGAAGACATTAAGGTTTACGCCGGTGCCAATGCGCTTTGCTCAGTAGTAGAGATGGGTACCGTGGATATGGTTCTTACGGCGATGGTAGGTTATGCAGGACTTCAGCCAACTATACGCGCCATACAAGCCGGTAAAGAAATAGCCTTAGCCAACAAAGAAACGCTGGTAGTAGCCGGACAACTGATAACCGAACTTGCCCGCGAAAAAGGCGTGAATATTTACCCGGTCGATTCAGAGCATAGCGCTATTTTCCAGTGTTTGACAGGAGAGTTTCATAACCCGATCGAAAAGATCATCCTTACGGCTTCCGGTGGTCCGTTCAGAGGGCGAACTATAGAAGAGCTGCAATACGTAACCAAAGTGCAGGCCCTGAAACACCCGAACTGGGATATGGGCGCCAAGATAACAATAGATTCTGCCAGCCTGATGAACAAAGGCCTGGAAGTGATTGAGGCAAAATGGCTTTTCGGTTTGAGCAACGACCAGATCGACGTAGTGGTGCATCCGCAGTCAATCATTCACTCGCTTGTGCAGTTCCAGGATGGCTCTATAAAAGCGCAGCTTGGCCTGCCTGATATGAAATTGCCTATTCAGTACGCCATGGGTTACCCTAACCGTTTGAAGTCTGACTATCCACGATTCAACTTCTTGGATTACCCACAACTGACTTTTGAGCAGCCTGACCTGAAGACGTTCCGAAATTTACAGTTAGCTTTTGATGCCATGGCGCAGGGCGGTAATATGCCTTGTATCCTGAACGCAGCCAACGAAATTGCGGTAGGAGCATTCCTGCGCGATGAGGTTGGTTTTCTGGAGATGTCGGACCTGATCGAAAGCTGTATGGCAAAAGTTACGTATATTGCGCATCCTTCTCTCTCCGACTATGTTGAAACAGACAGGGAAACCCGCTTACTGGCCACTGATTTTGTGAAAAACAAAACTGTTTAGCCGGTCACTGGTTCTTTAACACAAACTATACTTGCATATTTTTTCTTAGATGGACATAGTAATCATGGTTGCCCAGCTTATTCTGGGCCTTACAATTTTAGTTGGTTTACACGAGTTGGGGCACATGCTCACGGCAAAGTGGTTTGGAATGCGCGTAGAAAAATACGCAATCGGTTTCCCTCCCAAGGTTTTCAGTAAAAAGATAGGCGAAACAGAGTATATGCTGGGCCTTATCCCGTTAGGTGGTTTTGTGAAGATATCCGGTATGGTGGATGAATCGATGGACACAGAAGCCTTGAAAGAAGAGCCGAAACCATGGGAATTCAGAGCTAAACCAGCCTGGCAGCGCCTGATTGTGATGATGGGCGGTATTATTGTAAACGTGATCACTGGTATCGTTATCTATATTTTCCTGACTTATAACTATGGCGAAAGCTACCTGCCTGCCCAGGAAGTAAAATATGGCGTAGTGCCAAACGAGATCGGTAAAGAGATCGGTTTTCAGACTGGCGACAAGATCGTGGCAGTAAACGGCAAGCCGCTGGAGAAATTTAACGATGTTTATTCGCTGGATGCCCTTTTAGACCGCGGTTCTTTTTATACAGTAGAGCGCAACGGCGAGCAGGTAAAAATACCTGTCCCGGTTGATCTGATGGATAAGCTGGCTGATAAGGAAGAGCGTATGCTTTTCGTGCAGCCTCGTCAGCCATTTATGGTTGATATGGTGGTGGCAGGAAGCAATGCCGCTGATGCCGGTTTAAAGGCAGGCGATTTTATACTTTCGGTTAACGGTCAGGGAGCTCGTTTCTTTGATGAGTTTAAGCAACTGCTGGAAAAAAATGCCGGCAAGCAGATAACCATGAAAGTAGAGCGTGGCGAAGAAATTGTGGACCTGAAAGCACAAGTAGAGGCAGACGGAACGATCGGTTTTCAGCAAAAACCATTGCTTAACTATGCTACAAAAGAATACAGCATCGGGGAGGCCATCCCGGCAGGTACCGAGCAGGCCTTTGGTGTAATTACAGCTAACCTTAAAGGCTTTGGCAAGATATTCCGTGGTGAAGTAGATGCCTCAAAAGCAGTGAGCGGACCGATAGGCATTGCGCAGATCTTTGGCGATACCTTTAACTGGTACAAGTTCTGGTCTATTACGGCTATGCTATCTATGGTGCTGGCTTTCATGAACTTTCTGCCAATTCCGGCGCTGGATGGCGGTCACGTGATGTTCCTGACGTACGAAATGATAAGCGGTCGCAAACCGTCGGATAATTTTTTAGAGAACGCCCAGAAAGTGGGTATGGTATTGTTGTTAGGCTTAATGGCTTTTGCTATATTTAACGATGTGTTCAAATTGATCTTCTAAAAAGATTCCAAATGAAAGCCCTCGTTACGCTTATTTTTACCAGTGCCTTTTTTCTTTTTGCCTTTACATTAGCCACTGCCAACCCGGCAGCCCGGCTGCAAACTATAACCAAAAACGCTGTCGCCGTGCAAAGCGACAGCGTTTACATGGTACAGGAAGGCGACACCTACTATAGCCTTTCGCGTCGCTTCCAGGTTCCACTCGACTCTCTTCAGAAATGGAACAACAACCTGTTACAAATAGGGCAGACACTCTACCTTAAAAACCCTGCAAAGTCTAAAACTATAGTTTCGGCCAAGCCTGCTGCTACACCAAAGCCAGTGGAAAAACCTGCACCTAAACAAACTATAGCTGTACCGGCAACAACACCTGTCAGTACATCAGCCTCTGTCTCACCGAAGCCAACTACGGCGGCCAGCAAAACAAAACAACGTGTATTGGTAGTGCCTTTCGATCCGCACCTTTACTTTTCAGATGCTGATGAAGAAATTGCACGGCAGTCTAAGATACCTCGCCAGGATGTGCGTTATGCTTTCCGTAACCGCTTGAATGCCATGCTGGCCCCTGAGGGTTACGAAACGATACATTTGCTGGGAGGAGTTTACCGCGACAGCGTGAGCGAACTGAGCAGGCTTTACAAATCGCTGAGCTATAGTTACCAGGATAACAAGAAATCGAGGTACAACACGCAGCCGGAAGTGGAAGAGCAGAAAGGCGGCGTACTGAACTGGGTGAATAACCAGAAAGAAAAGCTGGGAGCGGAGAAAGAGACCGGACCAGTGCCTGTATCAAAAGACCCGAACAAGCATTTTGGCGTGAAGGTAAAAGATCCAAATTTCTATAGTTACTTCAACAACCAGTATGGAATCGATTACTACGTGTTCATCAATCAGTTTGAAGTAAAGACCAACTATGAGAATTGCCTTGATAGAGCGGCTCTGAACTATGAGCGCGATTTTCTGGTTCATTATTCGATCTATAACAACAAAGGCGAACTGGTATCGGGTAATAAAGTAAAAGTACCTTACCACTCCAGCATGAACGATGTGCAGCGTATAGTTAGCGATAACATGCCAAACATGGCACAGCGCGTACTGGCCGACCTGCCGCCTTCTCACAGGTAATTACTAACATGAACTATAAATTTTTACTGATAGCCATAGTTTGCTTTCTGGCAAGTTCAGTAGCTATGGCCCACGATTATCACGCCAGCATAGCCGATATCAAATTTAACCCGCGTACGCAAAGCCTGCAGGTAGCCATTAAACTATTTACCGACGACCTGAAACATGCCCTTTCTAAAAGAAGCAACACAAAAGTGAGCTACGACCCGGCATCTGAAACTATAAAACAGCAGTTAGCCAGCTACATGGCCGCAACTATGAAATTTGAAGTGGCAAAAGGCAAACCCTTGAAGCAGCGTTTTGTTGGCTCTGAAGAAGATGCAGATGTGGTTTGGGTTTACTTTGAAGTGCCTGTACAGCAAGCTACGCTTTCTCAACTATACATCCATAACGCGGTGCTTACGGAACTTTTCGATGACCAGATGAATATCGTGAACCTGGACTATAAAGGCGAAATGCACAGCATGTTGTTTCAGAAAAGCGAAACAGGTAAAAAGCTGACTTTTTAATTGCGGCTGCTCCTGAAAAGGGAGTTCAGCTTATAAAGTATTCCCAGCAGGATAACAGCAAACAGATTACCAGTTAGGAAAGGAATGACCAGCTTTTCGAGGTTACTTGGGTCGATGCTCGATGGCAGTGCCAGTAACATGAATACCGCCCCCATAAAGCCGATCAATATCCAGTAAGGCAACCACGAAAACCATGTACTGCGCTTTATTTCTATAGCAGGCAGGGTGCTGAGGTACCAGCCAATGGCCGCAAACCCCACAAACGTACTGGTATGCTGAATAACCCTTGAAAGAGGCAATTCTATAAATCCCAGCGAAACAGGTGTCAGCAGGAAACTATAGTTCCGGACAAAGTATTCGTTGGCGTGTGTAAAGCTATCCCAAAAAAGGTGGGTGAAAGAGCCGATAAGCGCAGAGATAGCAAAAATGTGTCCGTTGCTCAATAAGTAGCTTCCGATCTTCACAGGCTTTACAGCCAATGCCCGCTCCCTAAAAAATTCCGGCAAATTTTTTATTACCTGTTCCCGCACTAAAACATGAAAAACGATAGCCAGAACTATAGCCATGGGCAGGTTGAATACAAAAAGTCCTTTTATAGAATGGCTGAGGGTGCCATAGCTGCGATAAGGTAAAAAGTAAGCAAAATCAGGGGCAATGCTGCCAACTATAAGTCCGGTAGTAGAGAACCAACGGCTTTTGAGGCGTAGCAGGGGCAGAATAAGAGCAGGGTGTGCGGCTGTAAAAGGCATAACGTAGTAACGCTTTATCGGCCGTTTCTGTCTGCCTTTTCGGGTTTAATTACTTTAAATTCTACGCGGCGGTTTATGCGGCGGTCATCTTCCGTCTTTTCTTCGCGCAGCGGTTTGGTGTTTCCAAAGCCAAACGATTCTATGCGGCCGCGCGCAATATTGCCCTGTTCCTCAATGTATTTCCGGATGGCGTCTGCACGGTCCTGCGAGAGGGCAAGGTTAAACTCCGGGTCGCCGGCGGCATCGGTGTGGCCCGAAATTTCGAGTTTAAAGGTTGGATGATCTACCAGGAAAAGCGCCACTTCGTCCAGGATCGGTTTCATCTCATCTTTTATATCTGACTGGTTCTGGTCAAACTCGATGTTCCGGAAAACCAAGGGCACACTATAGTCTATCAGCGTCGTCATCACCTTAAAGGCCGTGTCCTGCTCCAATGAGATTTCCCTTTCTATAGTAAAGAAATCCGGGCTCTGGATCAGCATCATGTATTTGGTATTGTCGATCAGGTCGAACTCGAACGTGCCATCCGGTCGAATGTATTTGGAGGATATCTCAATGCCATTTTCCAGGTCGATAACGGAGATCATGCCTGAAAGCGGTTTCTGGGTAACAGAGTCTAAAAGCGTTCCTTCAATTTTGGTTACGGCAAGCGGGTGCGCCTCCATCGGCAGCGGAAACGAGAAAAGGTCTAAGTTGTGCAGGTCGCTGGCTTCTGACCGGGCATAGTACAGGTTCTTCGATTTAGAGTCGATGGCAAAATAATACTCGCTGCCACGGCCGTTTACCAGAGGCCCGATGTTACGGGGTTCCTGCCACTGCCCACCAACCCGATATGTTTTGTAGATATCGAAATCGCCGAAGTTATATAGTTGCCCACGCGAGCTGAAGTATAAAACCTGGTAAAGCGGGTGGAAGAACGGGCTTACTTCGCTTTCGCGTGTGTTTATAACGGGGCCGGCATTTTCGGCTTTCTGCCACTCGCCTTTTTTGTTCTTGTAAGTATAGTAGATGTCGGATAAGCCAAAACCACCCAGCCTGTCAGATGCAAAGTAAATAGTGTCTTCGCTGGATGTTAAAGTTGGTTGTGAGTCCCAGGACGATGAATTTACACCGGCCCCGAGGTTCGTTATGTTCCCCCATTTTCCATCGGCCTGTTTGGTAGCTACATAAATATCGCAGTTGCCATACCCGTCCGGCGATTCGCAGCGGGCAAAGTAAAGCGTATTGCCATCGCGGCTCAGGCAGGCAGATCCTTCGTTATAAATACTGTTAATGGGCTTACCGAAAGATTGGGCCGCTTCCCAGTAACCGTTTTCCTGGCGGGAGTAGAAAAGGTCTTCGTTTGCGCGGCCGTTTATGCCTTGTGTGTTGCGCTGCGAAGTAAAGATCAGTACTTCGTCTTCAGAATTTATAGTTGGGCCGTAGTCTTCGAAAGGGGAGTTGATGGAGTTACCCATGTTCAGGTAAACACCTTTGGGCGGCTGAAACGAAGCGACAGACTTACGGTACTCCACCATCTCGTAATAATAGTTGAGGGGTACGTAGTAGTCTTTGGAGTTCTGCTCCAGCGAATCGTAGTAAGAATACACACGGCGAACATCGGAGCGGTGATGTTTCAGCACCATGCGGTAAAGTGCCTTTGCTTTGTCGGGCTGCCCTTGTTTTTCGAGTAGCTGCCCGAGGCGCCAGATAAGCGGCGTGTCTTTGTAAAAGTTTTCGATGCCGAAGTTGTTTACATACGCTTCGAGCAGTGGAAGGACTTCGTTGTAGCGACGTTTCTTTTCTAGCTTCTGTATCGTTGCTAGCTTTTTCGCGTCGTGGTAGTAGGGCGTTTTGTTCAGGTTCGGGAACGTGATCTGTACTTCCTGCTTAGGTGCCTTTTTGTGTATCTTTATACCTGACTTGTCATCGAGGGGTATGTGTTTATATTCCTGTGCCTGGCAAATGGCCGGCACAAGCATAAACAAAAACCCCAGCAGGTATGATCTATTCATTATCCATCTTGTTTTTCACCTGACGCTCAAAGATATTAATTTTGAACTATATTTTTGTAATGAAATAGCCGGGGTGTCACTTTATTTTAGGCAAAATACCTTATATCTTTAACGCTTGCTATTGCTGCAGGTATCTATAGTTGGCACAAGTCTTGACTATAGTACTGCAATTCAAAAAAAGCCATATGTGTGGCTTTTTTATGTCATTCTGGCATTGACACAAACCATGAAGTATACTTTGAATAACTTTCTGCATAACCTTTTGCTTAGCTCAGCTTCAGATAACGATAACGAAGAACTGATCCCGATCATCACGACAGACCCGGAAGAGGAAATACCTGCGGAGGAACTGCCGAGCGAGCTGCCGATACTTGCTGTTCGTAATACCGTGCTTTTTCCCGGCGTAGTGCTACCAATTACTGTTAGCCGCAAAAAATCGGTGCGGTTGGTGCGTAAAGCCTATAAAGGCGATAAAACGATAGGGGTTGTTGCCCAGAAAAATACCAACGCCGACGATCCGTCTCCCGAAGACCTGTTTAATGTAGGTACGGTTGCGCGCATATTAAAGGTGCTTGTGCTACCGGACGGCAATACAACCATCATTATACAGGGGCACAGCCGTTTCCAGATAGAAGAGATCACCCAGGAGGATCCTTACCTTACGGCCCGTGTTAGCTACTGCAAAGAGACCAACCTTAACAAGAAAAATAAGGAAGTAAAAGCGCTGGTGCAATCGCTGAAAGACGCGGCTGCCAAAATACTGAAACTGAACCCTGAGATACCACAGGAGGCACAGGTTGCTTTAGATAATATTGATAGCCCGAGTTTTCTGACGCATTTCCTGTCGAGTAACCTGAATGTGGAAGTGGCTCAGAAGCAGCAGCTTCTGGAGGTGAACGACGGGGCCGAACGCGGCACACAACTCCTGCAGCTTATGTTGCGCGAAGTACAGTTGCTTGAACTGAAGCAGGAGATCCATACCAAAGTACATACTGATATTGACCAGCAGCAGCGCGACTATTTTCTGCGCCAGCAGATAAAAGTACTGCAGGATGAACTTGGCCAGGAAAGCCCGGACCAGGAGATCGAGCGTTTCAGGGACCGTGCGGCCAAAAAGAAATGGCCTGAAGCTGTTGCCAAACATTTTAAGAAAGAAGTAGATAAACTGGCCCGCCTTAACCCGCAGGCTGCCGAATACCCTGTGGCTGTAAACTATATCGAGTTCCTGCTTGATTTGCCATGGGAAGACTATACCAAGGATAACTTTAACCTGAAGCGGACCAAAAAAATACTGGACGCTGACCATTATGGTCTGGAGAAGGTAAAGGAACGCATTCTGGAATACCTGGCCGTTCTGAAACTAAAGAACGACATGAAGGCGCCTATCCTTTGCCTTTACGGACCTCCGGGTGTTGGTAAAACTTCGCTAGGTCGTTCTATCGCTACTGCCTTAGGCCGTAAATATGTCAGAATGTCACTGGGTGGTGTTAGAGACGAAGCAGAAATTCGTGGACACCGCAGAACTTATGTTGGTGCCATGCCGGGCAAGATCATCAGCCAGATCAAAAAAGTAGGCTCGGGCAACCCGGTCATTATCCTGGATGAGATTGATAAGCTGGCCTCTGATTTCCGTGGCGACCCATCGTCGGCGTTGCTGGAAGTGCTTGACCCGGAGCAGAACCATACCTTTATGGATAACTACCTGGATGTGGAATACGACCTGTCTAAGGTCCTTTTCATAGCAACTGCTAACTCTCTGGATACGATACAGCCTGCCCTGCGCGACCGTATGGAGATCATCGAGCTGACTGGTTATACCATGGAGGAGAAGCTGGAAATAGCAAAACGCCACCTGGTACCAAAGCAGATAAAAGACCATGGCCTGGAAGAGGAAGATGTGAAGCTGCCAAAGGCTACGTTGCAGAAACTGATCGAAGATTATACCCGCGAATCCGGGGTTAGAAGTCTGGAGCGTAAAATAGGCCAGCTGGTAAGAAATACGGCTAAACTGAAGGCGATGGAAGAAGAATACAGCACGACCATCAAGCCGGAAGATGTTGTAAAGATCATGGGTTCTGAGATCTTCGATAAAGAGATCTACCAGGACTTTAGCACAGCTGGTGTAGTTACAGGCCTGGCCTGGACCTCGGTTGGTGGTGATATTCTTTTCGTGGAATCCATACTCAGCAAAGGGAAAGGCAAGCTAACCTTGTCTGGTCAGTTGGGTGATGTGATGAAAGAGTCTGCTGTGACAGCGCTGTCTCACTTAAAGGCACATTACCAGCTATTAGATATCGATTACCGCGTTTTTGACCAGTACGATCTGCATATCCACTTCCCGGAAGGCGCTGTTCCAAAAGACGGTCCATCGGCAGGTATTGCTATTTTTACGTCGATTGCCTCGGTTTATACGCAACGTAAAGTGCGCTCTAAACTGGCCATGACCGGTGAAATTACGCTTCGTGGTAAGGTGTTGCCGGTTGGTGGAATTAAAGAGAAGATACTGGCAGCCAAGCGTGCAGGTATTACCGATGTTATCCTGTGCCAGAAAAACCGCAAGGACATAAACGAGATACCAGCGCAGTACATAAAAGGCCTGACTATACACTATGTAGACCGCGTGGAAGAAGTTGTGAAGATCGCCCTGTTGAAAGAGAAAGTAAAGCACCCACTGGACCTGACTGTAACCGAAGACAGGAAAGTGGAGGTGGAGTAAGGTCTAATTTTGAATTTTGATTGAGTGAATGAGTGAATTTTGTTCTAAATTATAGTTGTCATTTCGAACATTCTTGAGGCGAGAGCCGAAGAGAACCAGCGTAGCTGAGAGAAATCTTAATCATACACATGACGGATCTTTTCTGATGGTGAGTTGACAGAAACATTCACTCAATCACACATCCACTCATTCAAAAATTATTATGAAATACACGGCTGCCCTTTTACTTTGTTTGCTGTTGAGCTTTCCGCTGGCGGCGCAGGTAGGAGGGCAGCGTGGCTTTACACACCTGGAGTTACCAACCAGTGCCAGGCAGGCCGCGCTCGGAGGTATAAACGTAAGCGCATTTGGGCATGATGTGAACATGGTAACCGCCAACCCGTCTTTGCTGAATGGTGAAATGGACCGCCAACTGAGTTTGAGTTATGTGGGTTACCTTGCAGATATAAAGCAAAGTAATTTAGCTTATGCCTTTAACCACGAAAAGCTGGGGCGCTGGGCCGCAACTATAAACTACCTGAACTATGGCGACTTTGTGCAACGCGATGCAACCGGCATGGAAGAAGGTACTTTTGCTGTGAACGACTACACGCTTAGTCTAACTCATGCCCGGCAAGCCGAAGCCTTTACCATTGGAGCTACCGCCAAGTTTGCAGTTTCAAGCATAGCAGGTAACAAAGCCGTTGGTTTATTGGCTGATGTGGGTGGTTTGTTCAGGCACCCGGAACGCGATCTTACAGTTGGCCTGGCTTTTAAGAACATAGGTTACCAGGTAAAACCTTTTGATGACGGCGAACGACAGGCGATGCCTTTTGATGCGCAACTTGGAGCCAGCTATAAACCTGAACACATGCCGGTGCGGTTATCCGTTACAGCACACCATCTTTACCAGTTCGACGTTGTGTATTTAGACCCGAATACCAAAGGCAGGTTGGATGCAAATGGCAATGAGATTGAGGAGGAGAAAACGGTAGGAGATAAGATCGCGCGCCATTTTGTAGTTGGTACGGAGTTTATTTTCAGTAAAAACTTTCAGTTGCGGGCCGGGTATAACCATTTGCGCCGTAAAGAACTCAGGTTGCAAAACAAAGCTGGTGGTGCAGGGTTTTCGTTGGGAGCTATGCTGCGGGTTCGGGCATTTGAGCTAAACTATAGCAGTGCCTTTTTTCATCCGTCGGGGGCAGGCCATTACGTAACTATAAGTACCGATACCGGCACCTTACTGAAACGTAAAAACACAGAATAACAACCGGTTGCTATAGTTGGCAGCCGCTTTATTTATACTTAAAAATTTAAAGATGTTAGATTCCTTAGAACATTTAACCCCAGCCCAGATCGTTGCGGAGCTGGATAAATATATTATCGGGCAGCAGGATGCCAAGCGTAACGTAGCCATTGCACTGCGTAACCGTTGGCGCCGCATGAATGCCGAAGAAAGTATCCGGAAGGAGATAATACCGAATAACATTCTGATGATAGGCGCGACCGGTGTAGGTAAAACAGAGATTGCCCGCCGCCTTGCCAAAATTGCAGATGCACCTTTCACCAAAGTGGAAGCGTCTAAGTTTACCGAAGTAGGCTACGTTGGCCGCGATGTAGAAAGCATGGTACGTGACCTGGTAGAGCAGTCGGTGAACATGGTGAAGACAAAAAAGAAAGAAGAAGTAAAGCAACGCGCCGCTGAAATTGTTGAAGATATTATCCTGGATGCCCTTATTCCACCAATTCAGGGGCGCTCTACTACGCCTATAAGCATGGCTGCACACCCCGACGCTATTCCGGATAGCGACTACGAACTGAATGAACGCACCCGCGAAAAATTCAGAGACAAGATCCGCAACGGTGAACTGGAAGACCGCAAGATCGAGATCAGGATTCAGCAGAGTGCTATGCCGGGCATGGGTGTAATGGGCCCGGGCATGGACGAAGCATCGATGATGAATATCCAGGAGATGATCAGTGGCATGATGCCCAAAAAGACCAAAAAGCGCAAAGTAACAATAGCCGAAGCCCGTAAGATCTTACTGGAAGAAGAAGCATCCAAGCTGATAGATATGGATGAAGTGAAGGAAGAGGCTATTTTCAAAGCTGAGAACTCCGGCGTTATTTTTATAGATGAGATTGATAAGGTTGCCAGTTCGAGCAACAAAGGCAGCGGACCGGATGTGAGCCGCGAAGGTGTGCAGCGCGACCTGTTGCCTATAGTTGAAGGGTCATCCGTAAATACAAAGTACGGCGTCATCAACACCGATCATATCCTGTTTATTGCAGCCGGTGCGTTCCATGTGGCCAAGCCTTCTGACCTTATTCCTGAGTTGCAAGGGCGTTTCCCAATTCGTGTAGAGCTGCAGAGCCTGACGAAAGATGATTTCTACCAGATCCTGAAATTTCCAAAGAACGCCCTTACCAAGCAATACGAAGCGTTACTTGCCTCAGAAAACGTGTCGCTTACCTTTAACGACGAAGCCCTCGACGAAATAGCAACTATGGCCTATGAGGTAAATGCTGAAGTAGAGAATATTGGAGCACGTCGTTTGCAAACTATCATGAGCCGCCTCCTGAACGATATACTGTTCGATGTGCCTGACAAGATTGGCGCAAACGCCCAAATACTGGTAACCCGCGAAATGGTGCGCGAAAAACTGGCAGGCATGGTGAAGAACCGCGACCTGAGCGAGTTTATACTATAGTTTGGGAGTTAGAGAGTTAAAGAGTTAGAAAGTTAGAAAGGTAAAGACCTGCTTACTGGCGCCGGCATCCAGCCGGTGACGAACAGTGGGCTAGAGTCTCCGGACTCGCTGGGATTACAACTATAGTTTACAGGCCGGCAGTTTTGCAAAAGCAGAGCTGCCGGCTTTTTTGTTTTTATAGTTTATTTATATTAGAAAACCTTATATTTATAGCTATAAACCATACATTAACCAACCGCCAGCACCTTGAAGACAACTTTTACCCTGCCAATTCTTTTAGCTATACTTTGCACGTTAAGTAGTCCCATCGTTTTTGCTCAGGCTCCCAGGTTCGGAGATATAAGTATGAGCGAAATGACCATGACAAACTATGAGCCGGATACCGCTGCTACGGCCGTAATACTCTCTGATTATGGCAGTTTAGAGATAGGTGGCCATATTTCTAATGGGTACGAGTATAAGCGTCATGTACGCATCAAAATTTTGAAAAAGACTGGCTACAAATGGGCTGATATAGAAATACCTTATACCAGTAACGGGCGAGTTTTTGAAAAAGTAATGTTTATCAAAGGGGTAACTTATAACCTTGTTAATGGAAAGATCAGAGAAGATAAACTGAAAGCAAATGATATATTTAATGAAGAGGTATACGATTACAAAGGCGTGAAGAAATTCACGTTACCTAATGTTAAAGTAGGTTCGGTAATAGAGTATTCTTATGTATTAAGTTCACCTTTTATATTTAATCTGGAAGGCTGGGTTTTTCAGTCAACAATACCAACTATACAGAGCGAGTACCGGGTTAAGGTGCCAGACTTCTTTGTATTTAAACAGGTTAAGCAAGGATCGCATCCGATTTACTCACCTGAGCAACTAGGACTCAAACATAATTTTAATCTGGAAGGTAACCGCTGGATTGCCAGGAATGTGCCTGCTATACAAGATGAGAGCTATGTAACCACCTTTAAAGATTATGTGACCAAGCTAGAGTTTGAATTGCATAAAATAAACTATCCTGATGGGAAAGAGAAGGTTATCACAGGGAACTGGCAGGAGTTTGTAGAAATTATTTCAAAAGATGAAAACTTCGGTGTGGCTCTTGAAGACAGTAATAAGTTCGAGAAGCCTATTGCTGAAATAAAGGACAAGTATAAAACTCCGGCAGAACAAATTACCGGCATTTATAACCTGGTAAAAAATAGCATGACCTGGAACAGGTATAACAGTTGGGAAGTAGATAAGTCGCTGGATGAGCTGTTTTACGGTGGTAAGGGCGATGCTGCTGATATTAATATGGTGCTTATTGGCATGCTGCGTGAGGCCGGTTTTGATGCCAATCCGGTTCTGATAAGTACACGCGCTCATGGCAAACCTTACAAGAATGCTCCGCTACACAGTAAATTTGATTATGTGATTGCCCAGGTAAAGACAACTGATTCCGAAATGTTGCTGGATGCCACAGAAAAAGAATTAATACCCGGGATGTTGCCTGTGCGTTGCTTAAACGGCGACGGGTATCTTGTAAAAGGTGCTGAATCTAAGTGGATTGCCATAACGCCCGGAGTAGCTTACAGTAACTATTTTGTAGGTAATTTAACCATAGATGAGTTGGGCAAACTGAGCGGCACCGGCCAGGAACTGCTGGATGGTTACAGTGCATTACCTGCAAGGCAAACTATAAAAGAAGACGGGATAGAGAAGTTTACCAGCAACTATAACAAGGGTTTTGGTAGCCTGCACACCTCTGGAGCTACCGTTACCTACCTGGATAGCCTGAACAAGCCTCTGACCATTAACTATAAGATCACCTCAGACAATGATAGCAATGTAACCCTGTTATACCTGAACCCGGTAATGGGACGTGGCGTCAAAGAAAATCCGTTTAAGCAACCAGTGCGCACTTACCCTGTAGATTTTGCAACACCTGTTAAAGAAACTATAGTGTGTAACATTAAAATACCTGCCGGCTGGAAAGTGGAAGAAGTGCCACAGAGTATAAATTTATCTTTGCCGGGTCGTGGCGCCACCTATACCTATATGGTGCAGCAAACCGGCGATATACTGATGATAGTAAGCAAGCTGAATGTGAACAAAATCATTTTTACGCCTGAAGAATATCCGCAACTACGAGAGCTTTACCACCAGGCAGTTGCCAAACATGCCGAACAGGTTGTGCTTAAAAAGGAAGTAGTCAACTAAACATCAGGAAGTAAATAGTAACTATAAAAGCCGGCAGTTTTGCAAAAGCAGAGCTGCCGGCTTTTGTTTTATAGTTCAGTTTTTATACTTTGACATCAGATTCAGAACCAACCTTTGTTTTGTTAAAATCCGTAACCCATAACTCTCAAACGCTTTAACTTTTAACGCTCTAACTATAAAACTGTGAATTACTATATCATAACCGGAACCAGCAAAGGCATTGGCAAAGCCATAGCAGAAGAACTACTGCAAGACGACAATAACCGTGTAGTTGGCGTTTGCCGCAACAGCACTATAAATCACCAGAATTACCGACATCAGCCATTAGATTTTTCGGATATACCGGCCGTGGAGCACAACCTGCAAAAAGTGTTTCTACCTTTTAAAGATGCTGAGAAACTTGTGCTGATAAATAATGCCGGTGTTTTAGGAGATATCGGCTATGTGGGAGAAGGTATGCCGAACGAGCGTTTCGAGTTTGTGTTTGATGTGAACGTGATCGTGCCTGCTATGCTGATGAACACGTTTCTGCAGGTATACCAGCAGCATCCGGCTGAGAAGCTTATTATTAATATTAGTTCAGGGGCAGGCAAATATCCGATTGATGGCTGGGCAAGTTACTGTGCATCCAAAGCAGCCCTGGATATGCTGTCACTAACTATACAAAAGGAACAGGACATGCGCGGCTCTGGCGTAAAAGTATATGCCCTGGCACCGGGTGTGGTAGATACGGCCATGCAGGAGAATATAAGGGAAGCCGATGCTGAGCGTTTCAGTACCGTAGAGAAATTCCGTAACTATAAAGCCAACAACGAACTGGCCCAGCCCGAAGATGTTGCCCACAAAATTATACAGTTCCTGCACAACACAGCCAACTATAACGATGTGGTAGTTGATGTGCGGAATATGTGAAGACCTGTGCATTACTTTTTAAAAGCCCAAAATTCAGCCTGACCGGTAAGGTCAGGCTTTTTTGTTAGCGTTAGTTATGGTGTAAGGCGCTGAACTATAGATTTATAAGTGGTAAATGCTTAAATAAGTTATTTTGCTAATTTGCTATAGTTATGCTAACTTGATATAGTTAATGTTGTGAAAGCTTTTATATCAGCTAGTTATGCGTAATCCAATGTGTCCGCAGTGCAGTGCCCAGCATGTTGTTAAAAGTGGAATCATAAAAGACAGGCAACGCTATCGCTGTAAAAAGTGTGGCTATTACTTTACAGTTAATAAAATAGGAAAGAGTATTGATAGCTATTATGTTACCAAGGCACTGCAGCTATATATTGAGGGGATAAGTTACCGCGAGATCGAACGCATCCTGGGTGTCAGCCACGTATCCATCATGAACTGGGTGAAGAAGTACAAGATTAAAGCCCCCGAACAAACCGAATACCATCCTACCTACAAGATACTGAACCACGCTGAGCTAGTGGAATACATGAAAAGCAGCGCCAACCTTAAGGGCGCCGGCATGATGATCACAGAGCTTGGAGATAAATACATGATGATCAAGTGGAAGCGGTTCCGGGATTGAGTTATAGGTTGGTTTTGGTAGCGTTAAACCCACCCCTGCCCCTCCCGGGAGGGAAATTACCCCTCACCCCAACCCTCTCCTAAAAACAGGAGAGGGAGTTTTTAAGCTCCAGCTATGGTTTGGCTATAGTTCTATAGTTCATGTTGGTCATCCCCCTGCCCCCTTCAAAGGGGGACTTTTCTGCTACTGCTATAGTTAAGTGGATCATTCTATAGCGATAGTTTGTGAGCGGACAGGTCGCGACCTGTCCCTACGGAATTATAACTACGATAAATCTCGAAGCTTGTCAACTCAGACTATAGTTAGGCGGTCACTATGCGAAAGATCTCAGTCTTTGGGTTGAGCGCCTTGTGAATATCTGGTGCCGTTAGGCATTGCGACGCAGGAGCAAAAGAGATTCGCACAGCGCGATGCCCAAAGACGAGGCCTCCCGGCCGTGAGGGCACCAAAGCTGGATTGAAACGATAGGCAACTAGAGCTCTCAGGATTGGAGGTAATTTGAAACTATAGCTTGATTCAGGTTCTTCGGTAACAACAACTATAGAACATCAGACACTAGCAGGAGCTGCGCACACTGCTAGGTCTTACAACTATAGGACACATAAGATCCCCCGGCTATTACTCGGGATGACAATAGAGAAACTATAGAACGCAGATTTCTCCTTTCGTCGAAATGACAAACTATGGGGCATAAAGGTCCCTCTGTTGTCGCTTGAGATGACAGTATTAACCTCCATTTTTTCTGCCTATACCAATTTACCAAAAATATATATTGTATTATCCATTTTATAAATTTCTGCATAAACTTATTTAACAAAACGGGGAAACAGCTGACCTCCTTTACTCACTATTAAATCCTGTAAGTCAATGAAAAAAATATTACAGATTGCGGTGGCAGGGCTGATGCTTTGCTGCATTAGTGGAGGAGCGTTCGCGCAAGGCTCCACGCTCTACGGCTCTGGGATAAAGGTGCCCCTAAATGAAGATGGCTCCAAATACATCCGTTTCATAACCTGGCATCAGGTATGGGTGCGCTATAACGAGAACAACGCTGGCTCTATAAGAAACCGTGAACTCCAGGACCATACATTTGATGTAGGCCTGCGTCGTTCACGGTTTTTGCTTTACTCCCAGATCTCACCTCGCTTTTTGATAGTGACCCACTTTGGTATTAACAACCAGAATGCGGTGAGTGGGGGCGTATCGGCAGCAGATGGCAAAAAGCCGCAGTTGTTTATGCACGATGCCTACACCGAATATAAAGTAGCCGGCGATTACCTGTCGGTGGGAGCAGGACTGCATTATTGGAACGGCATTTCGCGCATGACCAATGCCAGCACCCTCAACTTTATGACCATTGATGCGCCCATTATTAACTGGCCAACTATAGATGCCATAGACCAGTTTGCCCGCATGCTGGGCGTCTATGCAAAAGGTAAAGTTGGCAAACTCGATTACCGGGTTGCGCTTAACGACCCATTCGTGACCAACACCGGTGCTACTGATCCAACTGCCGCAGCAAACTATAATCCTGAGAACAACAAAAAAGTGTTTCAGGGTTACTTCAATTACCAGTTCATGGACCAGGAGTCGAACCTGCTGCCTTACATGGTGGGTACTTACCTGGGCACAAAAAAAGTATTTAACCTCGGCGCTGGCTTTCTGCATAACGGCGATGGTGCGTGGCGCTCCGAGATACGCAACGCAGGCCAGGATACAGTAACTATAAAATCTGATATTGACTTATTCGGCGTTGATGCTTTCCTGGATCTGCCACTTAACACAGATGCTGGCACAGCCCTTACCGCTTATGCCGTGTACTATAACTATGACCTTGGCAGAAACAACGTTCGCAGCATCGGCATCATGAACCCGGCCACTGGTGGTGGGGCACTTCGCGGAAATGCGTACCCAACTATAGGTACCGGCGACATTGCCTATGCACAGGTGGGTTACCTGTTACCTAAAAACCTGATGGGCGAAAAAGCTCGACTGCAACCATACGGTGCTTTCAGTTATGGCAGTTTTGAAGGCTTGCGCGATAGTAGCGGCGATAAAGTGCCGGTTAAGGTGCTGGATGTAGGGGCAAACCTGTTCCTGGAAGGGCATCACGCCAAATTTACACTTAACTACCGCAACCGCCCGGACTTTACCAACCCCAACGGCCTGACTTACAGACCTGAAATTACCTTACAGGCCATGATCTACTTATAAAAATACCTAACCCGACTAACCTTAAAACAACATGGAGAATAACAAAAACAGAATGCAGGAATACTGGCAGCGCAACGTGCGCATCCTGCTTATACTGCTGGGTCTTTGGTTTACAGTGTCGTACCTCTTCGGCATCCTGCTCGTGGACCAGCTCAATACCATACAGATGGGCGGCTTTAAACTTGGTTTCTGGTTTGCACAACAAGGCGCCATCTACTTTTTTGTGCTTATCATCTTCATTTATGTATGGCTGATGAACAAGCTAGACAGAGAGTTTGATGTACACGAAGATTAATTAACCCACAACTATAAAAATATAACAACATGAGCATTTTAGCATGGACTTACCTGATTGTGGGCTTAAGCTTTGCCTTGTACATCGGGATTGCGATCTGGTCGCGTGCCGGATCTACGAAAGAATTTTACGTGGCTGGTGGTGGCGTAAGCCCGCTTGCAAACGGAATGGCCACCGCTGCCGACTGGATGAGTGCTGCTTCGTTTATCTCAATGGCAGGACTTATCTCGTTTATGGGCTACGATGGCTCTGTGTACCTGATGGGCTGGACCGGTGGGTATGTATTGCTGGCCTTGCTGCTCGCCCCGTACCTGCGTAAGTTCGGTAAGTTTACTGTTCCTGATTTTGTGGGCGACCGCTACTATTCTAAAACAGCCCGCCTGGTAGCTGTGGTTTGCGCCATTTTTATCTCGTTTACCTATGTGGCCGGGCAGATGCGTGGGGTAGGTATTGTGTTCTCCCGTTTCCTGGAAGTACAGATTGAGACCGGTGTTATTATCGGTATGATCATAGTGCTGTTTTATGCGGTGCTAGGTGGCATGAAAGGCATTACTTACACACAGGTGGCGCAGTATTGTGTGCTGATCTTTGCGTACATGGTGCCTGCTATTTTCCTGTCGCTGATGCTGACTGATAACCCGGTTCCGCAGCTTGGTTTGGGAGGCAAACTACAGGATGGCACTTACCTGCTCGATAAACTGGATGGCATGCTGACGGAGCTTGGCTTTACAGCTTATACCGATGGCAGCAAATCGACTATAGATGTGTTTTTTATAACCGCTGCCCTGATGGTTGGTACGGCCGGTTTGCCTCACGTTATCGTTCGTTTCTTTACTGTTCCTAAAGTAAAAGATGCACGTATGTCTGCGGGGTATGCCCTGGTATTTATTGCCATACTTTACACTACTGCTCCTGCTATTGGTGCTTTTGGTATGTACAACATGCTGCAAACTACCAGTAACCGCGAAATAGCGTCGTTACCACAGTGGGTGTCTAACTGGCAGAAAACCAAACTGATCGGGTATGAAGATAAGAACGGTGATGGCCGCATACAGTATGTAAAAGACCCGGCTGTAAACGAACTGACGATAGATAAAGATATTATGGTGCTGGCTAACCCTGAAATTGCACAACTGCCGAACTGGGTAATTGCCCTGGTGGCAGCAGGTGGTCTGGCAGCAGCACTATCTACAGCAGCTGGTCTGTTGCTGGTTATCTCCACTTCCATCTCTCACGACCTGCTCAAAAAATCGTTTATGCCGGATATCACCGAAAAAAGTGAACTGATCGCTGCCCGTGTGGCCGCCACATTTGCGGTAGTAGTTGCCGGTTACTTTGGTATAAACCCTCCGGGGTTTGTGGCCGAAGTGGTGGCCTTTGCCTTTGGTCTGGCAGCAGCGTCGTTCTTCCCGGTCATCATTATGGGTATCTTCTCTAAAACCATGAACAAGCAGGGAGCTATCTGGGGCATGGTGACAGGCCTGGTATTTACTATCGCTTACATATCTTACTTTAAGTTCATCAACCCCGAAGCCAATAAACCAGAAAACTGGTGGTTCAGCATTTCGCCGGAAGGTATTGGTACACTGGGCATGGTACTCAACTTTATAGTTTCGTTTGTGATATCACGCTTCACACCGGCACCGCCAGCACACATCCAGGAGCTGATAGAAGATATCCGCATACCTCGCGGCGCAACTGAAGCAGTCGTGCATCATTAATGATTGAATTGTTAAATTGTTGACGGTTGAATTGTTGGATGGCTGGTTTTGTCGGCCATTCAACAATTACAACCTTTCAACTCTCTAACATTTTAACCTTCTAACTTTCTAACTATAACTATGCGTGACAGGATAAAAGGCCGGCGATTGTTCTTCATCAGTGCTTTGTTTATGGTGCTGCTGAATTTTCCGTTGCTCTCGATTTTTGATGCTGCGGAGAATATAGCGGGCGTGCCGGTGCTTTACCTGTACCTGACTATAGTTTGGCTGGCTTGCATTGCGGCTATCGCGTTTTTTATTAACAGGCAACATCCCAAAAAAGTAAAGAAGTAACTATAAGCAGATGAATTATTGGGTTGTGATCGGTGTATCGTTCTGTTACCTGGCTTTGCTGTTCGGGCTGGCCTGGTGGGCGGAGCGTCGTTCTGCAGCAGGCCGTAGCCTGGTGAGCAACCCGTATATTTATGCCCTTTCGATGGCTGTGTACTGTACCGCCTGGACTTACTATGGTTCGGTTGGCCGCGCTGCTACAAGTGGTATGGAGTACCTGGCTATCTATATTGGTCCGACATTAATGGCGCCGCTGTGGTGGGTAGTGCTCCGCAAGATCATCCGCATCTGTAAAGTGCAGCGCATCACCACTATAGCCGACTTTATTTCGTCCAGGTATGGCAAGCATGTTACACTCGGTAGTATAGTTACTATTATCTGTGTGCTGGGCATTATTCCGTACATCTCTATACAGTTAAAAGCCATTGCCAGCAGCTTAACTATACTAACAGGTAAAGTAAGTGAAACCGAAGTTTTCCCGGATACTTCCTTTTTTATAGCGATAGGGCTTGGCCTGTTTACGATCGTGTATGGCACCCGCCACCTGGAGGCCACAGAGCGCCACGAAGGTATGGTAACGGCCATTGCTTTTGAGTCGGTACTGAAACTGGTGGTATTTATAGTTGCCGGCCTGTTTGTTACTTATGGCGTATTCAATGGGTTTGGCGACATTATGCAGCAGGCAGCTCAGCTCCCGGATTTTGAAGAACTCATCACAGTTAACAACGATGGCAACTATAGCCAATGGTTCTGGATGGTGGTGCTGTCGATGCTGGCAATCCTTTTTCTGCCGCGCCAGTTCCAGGTGGCGGTTGTAGAGAACGTGAACGAACTGCACCTCAATAAAGCGATGTGGCTTTTCCCGTTGTACCTGTTTGCGATCAATATTTTTGTACTGCCTATAGCTTTGGGCGGTAACCTGCTTTTCGCGGATGCAACTATAGATGCTGATCTGTATGTGCTGGCCATTCCGCTCAGCGAAGGCCAGTCTATCCTTTCGTTACTGATCTATTTAGGTGGTTTTTCGGCTGCTACCAGTATGGTCATTGTTTCGGTGATAGCCCTTAGCGTGATGATGAGCAATAACCTGATCATGCCGGTGCTGGTAAGTGTGCCTGCCATTAAAAACCGCTACAGCAATAAGCTAACCCTGATCCTTGTAAACAGCCGCCGCTTCTGTATTCTGCTGGTGCTGGTGCTGGCCTATTTGTACTATAAATATGTAGCCGAATACTATAGTCTGGTGGAAGTAGGGCTGGTTTCGTTTGCGGCAGTGGCCCAGTTTGCACCGGCTATAATAGGCGGAATTTTCTGGAAAGAAGGTACACGTTACGGTGCTTTGGCCGGAACTATAGTTGGGGCTATCCTCTGGTTTTACACGCTGGTCGTGCCATCTATGGTAGGGGTAGGCATGTTGCCGGAAACTATACTCAATGATGGCCCTTTCGGGATTACGCTGTTAAAACCGTTTGAATTGTTCGGATTGCAGGGCATGGACTATATCTCGCATGCCATGTTCTGGAGTATGTTCCTGAATGTGGGTTTATATATTGGGGTGTCGTTGCTAACCAGACAAACATCACAGGAGCGCAACCAGGCTGAAGTATTTGTTGACATTTTTAAGTACTCTACCATCTTCGAAAGCTCTATCGTCTGGAAAGGCACCGCTTATATCCCGGATATAAAATCGTTGCTGGTTAACTTCCTGGGCAAGCGCCGCGCTGAAACGGCCATGAAAGCCTACCATCGGAAATATCCCGGGCCTATTGATGAAACAGGCAAAGCAGACCCTAAACTGGTAACCTATGCCGAGAAATTACTGGCCGGCGTGATCGGAACATCATCTGCCCGCATTATGGTGTCGTCGGTAGTAAAGGAAGAAGAGATTAGTATAGACGAAGTACTGAATATTCTGAAAGAATCGCAGCAGCTGATCTCTATCAACAACGAGCTTCGCCGCAAATCGATGGAACTGCGCAAGGCAACCGAGCAACTTCGCACTGCAAATGAAAGGCTGAAACATACCGACGAGCTGAAAGATGAATTTCTGTCTACGGTTACACACGAGCTGCGCACACCACTCACATCTATCAGGGCGTTGTCTGAAATACTGTACGATAACCCCGGCATGGAGCGTGAAGACCAGGAGCATTTCCTGCATACTATAGTTAAGGAAGCGGAACGCCTGACGAGGCTCATAACCCAGGTGCTGGACCTGGAACGCTTCGACTCGGGCAAACAGAGACTTCACCTGCAGCCATTACAGATAAAAGATGTGATAAGTGAGTCGGTGGATGCGCTGAAGCAACTGGTACAAGAGAAAAATATAGACCTGGTGGTGGATGTGCAGCAAAACCTGCCGGACGTGCTCGGCGACAGAGATCGCCTGATACAGGTAATGGTAAACCTGATCTCGAATGCCATAAAATTCTGTAACCCCGAACAGGGGCGCATTATAGTTTCAGGGTATTTTATAGATGGCGACGTGAAAGTGAACGTGGCCGATAACGGCAAAGGTATAGCCCCGGATATGCAAAAGCAGATCTTTGACAAGTTTTACCAGGCCCACAACCAGAACCTGCTGAAACCGGAAGGAAGCGGGCTGGGCCTGGCGATCAGTAAACGAATTATAGAAACACACCAGGGGCGCATCTGGGTAGAAAGTGAGCCGGGCAAAGGTTCGCGTTTCTCGTTTGTGCTCCCTGCAAAAGTAGCAGCTGCTGCTACCTGATAACACAATGAAAAAACAAAATGAGAAGTTGAAAGTGCTGGTAGTAGATGATGCGCCAAGTATACTGTTGCCGCTCGAGTTTATGATGCGGAAAAACGGGTACGATGTGTTTGTAGCGCGGAACGGCACCGAAGCGATAGAAAGCGTAAATAAAGAACTGCCACAGGTAGTGATACTGGATATTATGATGCCCGATGTAGATGGTTATGAAGTGTGCCAGTACATCCGGAGTAAAAAAGAAATGGAAGGAGCAAAGGTGATCTTTCTGACAGCTAAGTCGAAGGATGTGGACATACAGAAAGGATACGAAGTAGGAGCAGACCTGTACGTTACCAAACCTTTCTCGCCGCGCTACCTGCTCGAAAAAATACAGGAACTGACTGAAGGATAAGCAACTATAAATACAGGAGCCATGGAAACTATAGCTAATACACCAACAACATACACCGATGCCTACAACAGAAGCATCTCCGACCCGGAAGGTTTCTGGGCAGAACAGGCCGAGCAGATTGCCTGGTACCAGAAGCCGGAGCAGATACTGAGCACCGATGAGAACGGGTTTTACCGTTGGTTTAAAGGTGGCAAACTAAACACTGCCTACCTGGCCCTGGACTACCACGTAGAGAACGGCCGCGCCGACCAGGCTGCCATGATCTACGATTCGCCGGTTACAGATACCGTCCGCACCTATAGTTACCGCGAGTTCCGGGATATGGTGGCTCGCTTTGCAGGTGCGTTGCGTGACCTGGGTGTAGGCAAAGGTGATACGGTGGTAATTTACATGCCGGTTATACCGGAAGCTGTAGTGGCCATGCTGGCCTGTGCCCGTCTGGGCGCGATCCATTCGGTAGTATTCGGTGGTTTTGCCCCGCACGAGCTAACCGTTCGCGTGGATGATGCCAAACCCAAAGTGGTTATTTCAGCTTCCTGCGGCATTGAGTTCGATAAATACATCCCATACAAGCCGCTGCTGGATAAAGCCCTGAACGATAGTAAACACAAACCAAACCATACTATAGTTTTGCAGCGCCCGTACGTAAAGGCGGAAATGCAGCCCGGCCGAGACCTGGACTTTATGGAAGTATGGGAAAAAGCCGAACCTGCCGATTGTGTGCCTGTAGATGCCCTGGACCCGCTGTATGTATTGTATACGTCCGGCACCACCGGCAAACCAAAAGGCATTATCCGGGATAATGGTGGCCACGCGGTGGCTTTAAAGTATAGCATGAAAGCCGTGTATGGCGTTGACCCGGGTGATGTGTTCTGGGCTGCTTCGGATGTGGGTTGGGCGGTAGGGCACTCGTACCTGGTGTATGCGCCTTTGCTACACGGCTGCACTACGGTATTGTTTGAAGGAAAGCCAGTGCGCACCCCTGATGCCGGTACTTTCTGGCGGATTATTCAGCAGCACCAGGTAAAAGTACTGTTCACGGCTCCAACGGCCATTCGCGCTATCAAAAAAGAAGACCCTGAAGGCAAATTCAAGCAACTATATGACCTGCCATCACTTAAATACCTGTTCCTGGCTGGCGAGCGCTGCGACCCCGCTACTTACTATTGGGCCAAAGACCTCCTGAAAGTTCCTGTTATTGACCATTGGTGGCAGACAGAATCGGGATGGCCGATGGTAGCGAACATGGTGGGCTATGGCCTGAAACCCGCCAGGCCGGGCTCTGCGGGTAAACCAGTGTGCGGCTACAAAGTAGAGATACTGGGCGAAGACGGGCAGGAGCTGATACCACTACAGGAAGGCTACGTAGCGGTAAAATTGCCCTTGCCTCCGTGCTGTTTGCCAACGCTTTGGGAAGACGATGCGCGTTTCCGGAAATCATACCTGGAGCGTTTTCCGGGGTATTACATGACAGGCGATGGCGGCTACATAGACGAAGATGGCTACGTGTATATCATGGGGCGTATAGATGATGTGATCAACGTGTCTGGGCACAGGTTATCAACCGGCGAAATGGAAGAAATGGTAGCCTCTCACCCTGCAGTGGCAGAGTGTGCTGTAGTAGGCATTGCAGATGATCTGCGCGGGCAGCGACCTGTTGGGCTGGTTGTTTTAAAAGATGGCCAAACTATAGGTGAAGAGCAGATAGAGCAGGAACTGATCGCTTTGATCCGGGAAAAGATCGGGGCTGTGGCCTACTTTAGGAACTCCTTGCTGGTAAAACGTTTGCCAAAGACCCGCTCCGGTAAAATACTCCGTAAGATTATCCGGAACATTGCCGATGGCGAACATTACGCTATTCCGTCAACTATAGACGACCCGGCCATCCTTACTGAGATACACGATTGCTTTAAAGAAAAAGGGATAGGCAACGCCTTTCAACAATAACAGAAACGAGACCTTATAACTACTAAACGAACCTGAGTCATGATGAACAACTATCAGATAAAAACCTTTGAGCAGTACCAGGAAGCATACAAACGCAGCGTAGAAGACCCTGAAGGATTCTGGGGAGATATTGCCAGCACCTTTACCTGGCGCAAAAAGTGGAATACTACCCTGGAGTGGAATTTTGAGGAACCGAATGTAAAGTGGTTTAAAGGCGGAAAACTGAACATCACGGAAAACTGCCTGGACCGCCACCTGAAAACCCGCGGCAACAAACTGGCCCTGATCTGGGAACCCAACGACCCCAAAGAACGCTTTGTGCGCTACACCTACCGCGAGCTGCACGAGAAAGTATGCCAGTTTGCCAATGTGCTGAAAAATAACGGTGTGCAGAAAGGCGACCGTGTATGTATCTACATGCCCATGATCCCGGAGCTGGCATTTGCTGTGCTGGCCTGTGCGCGAATTGGGGCGATCCATTCGGTTATTTTTGCAGGTTTTTCAGCGGTAAGTATGGCCGACAGGATTAACGATGCCGGTGCCAAAGTAGTGCTGACTTCGGATGGTCTGAACCGTGGCTCCAAACAAATACCTGTAAAACGTGTGGTAGATGAAGCCCTGGAAAGTTGCCCGTCTGTAGAAAAAGTAATTGTAGTAGAACGCTTAGGCTGGGCCGTAAAAATGGTGGAAGGCCGCGATGTGTGGTATCATGATGAAGTGCAAAGTGTAAGCAAGGAGTGCCCTGCCGAAGAAATGGACGCGGAGGACATGCTGTTCATCTTGTATACTTCGGGCTCAACGGGTAAACCGAAAGGCGTGGTGCATACCTGTGGTGGGTATATGGTGTATGCACAGTACACTTTCATGAACGTGTTTCAGTACGAAGAAAGTGATGTATACTGGTGTACCGCAGATATTGGTTGGGTGACCGGCCATACATACCTGTTGTACGGTCCGCTACTTTCGGGAGCAACAACGCTTATGTTTGAAGGTGTGCCGACTTACCCGGATATGGGCCGTTTCTGGCAGGTGTGCGATAAGTTTGGGGTGTCAATTTTTTATACTGCGCCAACTGCCATCCGGTCGCTTATGAGCGGCGACATAGACCACGTGCTTTCCTATAGTCTAGATTCCCTGAAAGTGCTGGGCTCTGTGGGCGAACCGATAAATGAAGAGGCCTGGCACTGGTACCACACCCACGTCGGGAAAGAGCGTTGCCCGTTGGTAGATACCTGGTGGCAAACCGAGACCGGCGGCATCATGATCTCTTCACTGGCAAACGTTACGCCTACCAAACCGGCCCACGCAGCCTTTCCACTGCCAGGCATACAGCCTATACTTGTAAACAGCGATGGCATTGAAATAACCGAGAATGAAGTAGAAGGGCACCTATGCATGAAGTTTCCGTGGCCGGGCATGATACGTACCACCTATGGCGACCACGAGCGTTGCCGCCTGAGCTACTTCTCTACTTACAAAGGTTTATACTTTACCGGCGATGGCGCCAAGCGCGACGAGAATGGCCTGTACCGTATTATTGGCCGGGTAGATGATGTGATCAACGTATCCGGTCACCGATTTGGTACTGCTGAGATAGAAGAAGCCATTAACCATAACGTGCATGTAGTAGAATCGGCGGTAGTAGGATACCCTCACGACCTGAAAGGCCAGGGCATTTATGCTTTTGTGATCTGCAAGGACAAGCCGGAGCGTGAAGATTACCTGCGTGCCGAGATCATCGAAACCGTAGTTGAGAAGATTGGTAAAATTGCCAAGCCGGATAAGATCCAGATCGTGAGTGGTTTACCGAAGACTCGTTCCGGTAAGATCATGCGCCGCATCCTGCGCAAAGTAGCTGAAGGAGACACTTCTAACTTAGGCGATACCTCGACTTTGCTCGATCCGGATGTAGTGGATGAGATAAAGGAAGGCGCTTTGTAGGTAACATTAAATTAGTTATAGTTGGAAGTCCTGTGGCATTTGTGCTACAGGACTTTTGATTTTTGTCTGAATCAGGATTTTCAGGATTTATGGATGAGCAGGATTAGTTTGTAATACTGGCGCGAGTCTCCAGACTCGTGACTTACGATGGTGTTGAGTCTCCTGACTCAACTGGCCCGACAGGGACAGACATGGAGAAGGCGCTGGCTAAAGGTTTACAGTTAGCGTTTTACCTCATCTCAACCCTCTCCTTTTGAAGAGGGCCCCTACCCCCAAAACAGGAGAGGGAGTTTGACTACTAATGTGTTTCATTTTGTCATCTCGAACTGTGTGAGAGATCTGGTACTGTTTAACATCCCCCTTCGCCCCCTTCAAAGGGGGACTTTCGGCCGTTGCTATAGTTGGATTTATAGTTTCATAGTTACAACATGTCGCGCGGACAGGTCGCGACCTGTCCCTACGAAACTATGACCACGATAAATGTCGAAGCTTATCGGTTCAAACTATAGAAAAGCAGTTGCTATGAGAAATTTATCAGTCTTTGGGTTGAGCGCCTTGTGAATATCTGGTGCTGCAGGCATTGCGAGGCACGAGCAAAAGAGATTCGCACAGCGCGATGCCCAAAGACGGGGCCTCCCGGCCGTGAGGGCACCAAAGCTAAAGATGAAACGATAGGTGAGTAAAGCTCCCAGGATTGGAGGTAGTTTGAAACTATGGCTTGGTTCTGTTTGGAAGAAAAGCAAACTATAAGCTGGGATAGATTTCTCCTTATGTCGAAATGACAATAGCATAGGACATATAAGATTCCTCACAGCTACGCTGGCTCTCTTCGACTCTCGTCTCGAGAATGCTTGAACTGACACAGTAAACCATCAGCAAACAAAACCATTAACCTTATTGCAAACAGAGCAACAAACCAGTATCTTAAGCAAGTATAAACCAGCACTATGAAGCCCTCCAATGCTATACAGGAACGCGTTTTCGAATTCCTGAACCAGTACCCGCCTTTTAACCTGATACAGGAAGAGAAACTCAGGCAGTTGGCGGCGCAGGTGCGGGTGCTGTACTTGGAGCCGGAGCAGGTGCTGTTTACCCAGAATGATAGCGCACATGCGTATTTTTATGTGGTGCGGCAGGGCTCAGTCAGGTTAGAGCATACCGCCGATGTAGAGAAGCCCCGACTACTGGATGTGTGTGATGAAGGAGATGTGTTTGGCGTTAGAGCCTTGTTAGCTAAAAAACCCTATTCGTCTACCGCCACTGCTTCCGAAGAGAGCCTGGTATATGCTATTCCTATTGCAACGTTCGAGCCTGTTCTTAATACCAACGCCGAAGTAGCCTTATACTTTGCAGCCGGATTTGCAGCAGGCGGCACTGCGCAACGGCAGCCTACCATGCACGACACCAACAAGGCGCGTATAGGGTTGCGAACACAGGTCGGTCATACGCAGTCGCCCAGTCTGGACGAAGTAGTAAAAGTTGGAACAGCCAAAGAACTGACTTATTGCACGCAGGGTACATCTATCAGGCTGGCCGCCCAGATCATGAGCGACAAGAACTCCAGTTTTATAGTGGTGGTAGATGCGCAGCAACACCCCATTGGTATTATAACCGATACTGACCTGCGCAAGCAAGTAGTGGCCGGGCCGGTAGCTATACAGGATCCTGTGGAGCAGATCATGTCTAAGCCGGTGGTAACGATAGCTCCGGAGCCAACTATGGCGGATGCGCTGATAGCCATGATACGGAATAAGGTAAAGCATTTGTGCATAACCCAGGACGGAACTATAAACTCCAAAGCAACACGTGTACTGACCGAGCACGACCTGCTGCTGGCGCAGGGCAATAACCCGGCTGTGCTGATCGCGGAGATCCGTCAGACTAAAAGTGTGGATAGCTTGCCGGGCATCCGCGACCGGGCCGAAGAACTGTTGCAAAAGTACCTGGAGCAGGAAGTGAACATCGCTTTTGTAGCAAACATCATCACCGAAATAAACGATGCCATTATAGTGCGTGCCCTGCAACATGCTGAAGCTATAGTTGGCGAACCGCCACTGCGATACTGCTGGCTTAGCATTGGCAGCGAAGGCCGCGAAGAACAACTGCTGCGCACCGACCAGGACAATGCGTTGGTATTCGAGAACCGGCATGCCGCAGAAGAAAAAGAAGCACAAACATACTTTACCAAACTGGCAACAATAGTTAACGATGTGCTGGTGAACTGTGGCCTCGAGAAATGCCCGGCCAACATGATGGCCAGTAACCCGCAATGGTGCCAGCCGCTGCACGTGTGGGAGCAGTATTTTTACAACTGGATACACGAGCCAACCGAAGAAGCGCTACTCCATAGTTCTATATTTTTTGATTACCGGCCCGTGTATGGCGACTATAGTTTGAGCCGGAAGTTGACGGACTACATTTATCAGCACATACAGAAGGAGAAAATATTTCTGCCTTACCTGGCCAAACACGCCTTGCAAAGTCCGCCGCCGCTTAGCTTTTTCCGGAATTTTATAGTTGAGCGCGGTGGTGAGCACAAAGATGAGTTTGATATAAAACTACGCGCCATGACTCCGCTAATAGATGCCGCCCGAGTACTGACGTTGGATAACCGGATAGCAGAAGAGAACAATACATTTAAGCGTTTTGAGCGGCTGGCAAAGCTGGAACCACAAAATGCAGAACTATATAAAGAAGCTGCCATGGCGTACGAGATCATGATGCGCTTTCGGGCGCTGAGTGGGCTGCGTAACCAAAACTCCGGGCGCTACCTGAACCCCAACCAACTGAACAAACTGGAGCGCCAGGCACTTCGCAATACCTTTAAACCGATCAGCGACATACAGGAGCTGCTGCAGGTGCGTTTCCAACTGAGTTACCTGGGCTAATGGCAAACTGGCTGAAGAACTTATTTGAGAAGAAAGAAACTGCTGCCCTGCCGGATTACTGGCAGCGTTACCTGCAAACTATAGCTTTACAGCTACCACCCGCTACACCTATCTCAGAAGCTGAATTTGTAGTGTTTGACACCGAAACAACCGGCCTGGACCCAAAAACGGACAAAGTGCTGAGTATGGGTGCTGTAAAGGTGAAGGGGCTGCAGGTGCTGGTGCAGGAAACCTTTGAAACACTGGTGCAACAGGAAGTGCAGTTGGGTAACAAGAGTGCTGAAGTACATGGTATACTTCCCGGAGATGCGCAGGCAGGTTTACCGGAGCAGGAAGCCTTGAAAGCATTTCTCGAATTTGCCGGATCAGCTGTTTTGGTTGGCCACCATGTAAAGTTTGATGTAGAAATGCTGAACCAGATAGCCCGTCGCCAGGGCATAAACGACAAACTCCGCAACCATACCGTAGACACCGCCCAACTAGCCATCCGTTTAGAGCGCCGCCATAGTTCCCCCGAAACGTTCTCCCGCGCTGACTATAGTTTAGATGCACTGGTACAAAAGTATAACTTGCCCACCGAAGACCGCCACACCGCTTCCGGCGATGCTTTTACTACAGCTATACTTTTGCTGAAGTTGCTGGCACTGGCGCAGAAACGGGGAATAAAGACGGTGGGGGAGTTGGTGAAGGGGTGAATTATTTGATTTATTTAAGCAATACTTTTAGTACAAATGAAAAGTAATCACAAAGAATATCTAGATGCTTTCTATTATAGAATTATAGATATAAGGCATACAGCATCTAGAATAAATTCTGTTCTTAATGCAGATGTAGAGAGATTACTAAAGTCTGATGTAGAATTCATTTCTGGGTCAGCTTTAGTCATAAGTGATTGGACAGGACCTACTGACAATGGATGGGAAATTAATTTCCATACTGGCGTTTCGATGACAACCATTAATCAAGATTACAGAGCTGAAGTTGATAAAATAATATCAACTAAATGCTGCTTATCATATGCTCAAGCTTTTGAAGCTTTGGAGAGATTCTTTAAGGATTGCGTGTATATTAGTTTACTAAAAGATTCTAACCATAAAGAAAAATTAGGCTATGATAAAGATTTCACTAGAAATTGTATACCAGGTGGGGAAAACTTATTCAAATTATTGAAAAAGATATATGGTGAAAGATTAAAAGAGTCATCTCAAAACAATAACAAGAATATAAGATTTAAAGAATTTTGGTCAGTCCTGTCAGAAGTACGTCATGCAATTGTTCACTCTAGCTCATATATTAAGGCTGAGAAAGTGAATAAAACTAAATATCATCTTGCTGTATTTAATCACCTTTACAATTATACTATATGTAATGATACAAATTGGTTAGTAGTACTTGATTATAAAAAGTTAGATAGATTGCTAAAATATGTTGCTGAATTTGGATACCAAATTTTCAAAATACACGATTTAAATGAAGTTATTAATTCTTAATTAAACCTATGCCAAGAAGAGCTTTTACCGTCGAAGGAGCAGTCTCCGTTGGTCCATACTCACACGCCGTCGAAACTGGAAACCTTTTATACCTGTCAGGCCAAACGCCTATAGATGCTGGAACTGGCAAACTGGTAGAAGGTGATATCGCTGCCCAGACAGAGCAGTGTTTTGTTAACCTTTTTGCTGTGCTTAAAGCAGCAGGCCTCACCCCGGATGATGTAGTGAAAGTAAATGTGTTCCTGACAGATATGGCGAATTTCGGGGCGATGAACGATGTGTATAAAACGCAGTTTTCAGAGCCTTACCCGGCTCGAACCACAATAGGCGTGGCAGCTTTGCCGCTGGGTGCGCAGGTAGAGATCGAGATGATAGCTCAGAGAAATTATTAGGTTCAGAAACTATAGTTTAGTTATCTCCCCAATTAAAAATGACAGAATCCAGAACGCTTCATAAGTCAGCAGAGGCTATATTTCAGTCTGTACTTAAGTTGGCTGAAAACCGGTTTGAGTTGATAAGAAAAGACAACGAAATAGGCTTGCAACTCTTGTCGCAGTTCAGTGGGCTCGATAACTATGAGAGATTGTATGTGCACCAGGTAACAGAGTTTAAGTGTGCATCAGCTTCGTTTATAATTCTGCTGCTCGAGAAACACCTGACCATCATAAAACAGACAGCTAACAAAACCAGGTATCAGGAACAGGTTGAAGAAGTGGAGCCGGTATTGATCTTTAGCCTCCCGGAGGATATAGGCAACGTTGTTATTCAAAAAGAGACATTGGGCGACAAGATCGCTGACCTGTTTACAAAAGCGGATACTGATTTTGAGGAGTATCCTGTTTTTAGTAAAAATTATCTGGTAGTAGGTGATAAACCTGACCTGGTAAAACAGCACTTACCAGTTGGATTAATGAGGTCTTTAGAAAAATTTGAAGATCTGACAGTTGAAATAAATGGGAGGTTAGGGCTTGTGAGGGCAGAGAAAAACCTGACAGAAGACCTGTTGCTACAACTGATAACAATAGGCAACCAATTGCTAAAATAAATTATAGTTTGCCAAGCCTGATCTCGACATCACAAATCTCCTTCCTGCATATTTCCTTACCTTTGCACCGCACTAAACTATAGCTATGACAGACGAGCAGCATAACCCCTGGACTACACTTGCAACAAGAGATATTTACCAGAACCCCTGGATAAAACTGCGCGAAGACCAGGTGCTCAACCCGACAGGCGGCGAAGGGATTTATGGCGTAGTAAGCTTCAAAAACAAAGCTATAGGTATTATTCCTATCGACGACGAAGGCTATACTTACCTGATAGGCCAGTACCGCTACGCGCTGAACGAATATAGCTGGGAAATTCCAATGGGTGGAGGCTTGATAGAGAACGATCTGCTGGAGTCGGCGAAGCGCGAGTTGCAGGAAGAAACCGGATTTACTGCTGCCAAATGGACAAACATTTGCCGGCTGCACACCTCCAACTCCGTAACCGACGAAGAAGGTTTTGTGTTCCTGGCTGAAGAATTAACCGCCGGAGAAACTGCCTTTGAAGAAACCGAAGACCTGCAGATAAAACGTGTGCCTTTTTCAGAAGCTGTGCAAATGGCCCTCAACAACCAGATTACAGATGCTATCAGCGTTGCCGGAATCCTGAAAGCTGCTTTTATACTTGGGTTAAGGTAGGGTTATAATTAGTTTGTCTGAACCGGAATTTATAGAATTTTAGGATTAACAGGATTGCTGTAGACTTCGTAGCGTGCGAAGCTCCTGCTAGCGTCTGGATTTGTTTTATAGTTGGCGTTTTAACCCACCCCTTGCCCCTCCCAAGAGGGGATTCTCTGCTTTTGCTATAGTTTAGGTTATAGTTCTATAGTTACAGCCTGTGAATGGACAGGTCGCGACCTGTCCTTACGGAACTATGACCACGATAAATGTCGAAGCTTACCGGTTCAAGCTATAGTTTAGCGGTTAATATGAGAAATATCTCAGTCTTTGTGTTGAGCGCCTTGTGAATATCTGGTGCCGCAAGGCATTGCGAGTAAGCGAGCAAAAGAGATTCGCACAGCGCGATGCCTAAAGACGAGGCCTCCCGGCCGTGAGGGCACCAAAGCTGAATTGAAACTATGGGTTTATAAAGCTCCCAGGATTGGCGGTGATTTGAAAGGATTGCTTGGTTCAAAGAAGCATAGGTTCTAACTATAAGCTAAGATAGATTTCTCCTGACGTCGAAATGACAAAAGAGATACTATATTGCAATTAAGATCCCTCGGCTAACGCTCGGGATGACAAGATGGTAATAACTTCAGTAACACAAATTCCAATACACAGATATCAAACAAACTATACCATACCAACCCTGCACCCGTTATTGAATTATTCTGCCGTTAGGTTGGTTTTCTGGGAGTTGAACAATGCTGGAATATTCTTACATTTGACCTCATGAAAGTGCTTAAATACCTGTCGCAACGCATTTATACAACCTGGTGCTGTACCTGGTTTATAGCGCCGTTTGTGGTTACATATCCGTTTCAGGTATTGCTGTTGCGTAAGCAGCAGTGGCACAGGCATGTCCATAATATAAACAGGTTGTGGTCCGTCATTTTTCTGCGCATGTTTTTAACGCCGTTGCAGGTAGAATGGCGTTTTAAATTAGACCCGAAACAGCGCTATGTGTATACGCCAAACCATAGTTCGTACCTCGATATACCCATGATGCTGCGCTCCATTCCGGGTTTTCTTAACTTTGTAGGAAAAAGCTCGCTTGCAAAAGTGCCGTTGTGGGGAAAAGTATACGGAACATTGTATATTTGTGTAGATCGGAATAGTGCCATGAGCAGTGCCAAAAGCTACATCCAGTCTAAAAAGACACTGGACGAAGGCCGAAGCCTGGTAATTTTCCCTGAAGGAACGATACCGCCGACGGCAGGAGAGCAGCTACTGGAGTTTAAGGACGGACCGTTTAGAATTGCTATAGAAAAACAAGTGCCTGTAGTGCCGGTAACCATGCCGTATAACCAGCACTTTATGCCCGATGTAGAAGAGGTAGGACTGAAAATACGACGTCATCCACTTAAAATGATCGTGCACGAACCGATTGCAACCGAGGGTATGACCCTTAAAGATTTGCCGGCACTAAAAGAGCAGGTATTTCATATTATTCAACAAGAGTTAACAAAACACAACTATAAGGATGTCAACAGATATTCAAACCATCAGAAAGTTAGCGCACCTGGCCAGGCTGGAGTTTAACGAAGAGAAAGAGCAGGAAGTGCTAGGCGACCTGAACAAGATCCTGAACTGGGTAGATAAACTGCGCGAACTGAATACGGATAACATAGAGCCCCTGACCCACATGACCGCCGAAGTGAATGTGATGCGTGAAGATGCGGCTAAAAATACGGTTACACACGAAGAAGCATTGTTGAACGCTCCTAAAAAAGACTCCGATTACTTCAGGGTGCCAAAGGTACTGGAGTAACAGGCCAGCCTGCTTATGAGTAAGACCAACTTCTGGAAGAACTGGGATACTAACCTGAAGTATCCCTATCTTTTTTTAATGGTACTTGCTGCGGTGGCTTTGCTGCTGGGCGGATACTATTACCTGGCCGGCAACACCGCCGCCTATGCCTGGGATAAAATATCAGATCTTCAGGTGGTGCCGGTGCCGGTACACGAAGTTACCAGGCTGCTCGAGCCCTTTACCCTTTACGCCGACGGCTACCTGCTGCTGGAGCAGTATGATGTTGCCCCGGCTATAGTTCATACCTGGCCGGCCGTTATTTTGCTGGGTATCCTCAGTATTTGCCTTGCCTTTTATACGGCTGCCATCAGTACCATGCGCCAGGTTCCTTATTTTGCAGGTGTATTGCTGCTGATGCTCTTCCTGGCATCTTTTAACACTGCGGAGCTGCATGTATTTGGTGCAGAGCAAAGTCAGGCCATGTTGCTGATAGCTATTGTGTTATTGGCTGGCCTGAGTTATGGGTTTCATGCGTTTTGGCAGCATGTGGCATTTGCCTGGCGGGTATTGGCCATGCTGGTAATTATCGTATTGCTAGGCGTAGCCGTTTTTACCGAAGCCGAATTTGTACCTGCTTTAACCGCTTTACACCTTGTAAACTATAGTTCGCTGGCTGCCCTTATTGCCACGTTGCTCTTCATGATCTGGGTATCTTACGAAAACGTGAATGCCCTGCTCTGGATAAATACCCAAGGCAAAACACCGGAACGCCGCTATAGTTTCTGGCAGTTTGTATTGATTGCCGGGCTTTACTTAATTAATCTGCTGCTGTTATACCTGCGCCACATCGGGTACCTGCAAACCGACCTCATCTACGTGAACGGTTACCTGATATTCCTGCTTTCAATAGTGGCGGGTTTCTGGGGCATGCAGCAGCGCGAAGCTTTTTACGGAAAGTATTTTCCTTTCAGGCCGACGGGTGCGGTGCTTTACCTGGTATTCGCAACGATAGCTTTCTTAAGTATTGGTTACGCGTACGCTACCGCCAACGACTCCCTTACCACGCTGTTCCATACGCTCATCATTTACACGCACCTTGTTTACGGTTCGGTTTTCTTCCTGTACCTGATGATGAATTTTGCGAAGCTGATAAAGGAACGGAAGCCGGTTTACAAAGTGGTGTATGAGCCACGCATGTTCACGTTGTTCTCGTTCTTTTTAATGAGTACCGTGATATTGGCTATTCTGGTTATTCGCACGCAATACAGCACTTATTTCCAGGCGAGGGCAGGCTATTATAACTACATCGGCGACCTGTATTATGCCTCTGAAAACCCGATGCTGGCAAAGCGCTATTACGAAGAGAGCGATGTGTATGACATCAATAACGTAAAAGCCAACTATAGTTTAGCCTCCATGTACCGCGCAGAGTCGCAGCGTAACAACGAGATACTGTTCATGAAAGGTGCATTGGGCAAGCGTCCGAACCCGAAACTATATGTGCGCATGGCTAACCTCTACGACGAGAAACAATATTTCTTTGAGAAGCTGTACGTGCTGCACGAGGGTATCAAAAAGTTTCCGGAGAGCAGCGAGATCTATAACAATATGGCGCTGCTCTACATGCAGACCAGTGTTATCGATTCGGTAGAATATTATTTTAACCTGGCTGAAAAGTATAGCTCAAATAAAGAAGTTATACAAAGCAACAAGCTTGCCTTTTACACACGCCAGGCCATGCTGGAACCAGCCCGGGCCTTACTGAACGAAGCAAAAGATGGTAACTATAAATCGTTGCGCAGTAATGCTGCTGCTCTGCGCCAGTTACTTGGCATAAATCACAAACAGGATGAAGCTTTTACCCCCGATTCGCTGGAGCAGGTAGAAGACTTTACCTTATTCTATAACCAGACCATCAGCAGGTTGAGCAACGGTGATACCAGCCAGTTAAAAGCAATAGACCAGTATCTGAAAGCCAAAGGTAACCAACTGTTCCAGGAAGACCTGCTTTACAGCAAAGCCCTGGTACACCATTACAACGGCCGACCAAAAGAAGCCCGGAGTATAATTGAGAACCTTGCCCTGACTGCCTCTGAACGAAGCGGCTACTACTATAATGCGCTAGGCATCTGGATGCTGGAAGAAGATAATTACCGGGCTGCAGCACATTACTTTAAGCAGGCAAAAGATCTGGGCTACAACCAGGCATATTTGTCGCATGGGTATGCGCTGGCTATGGCGCACCAACCCGAACAAGCCATAAATGCCCTGCAGGAGGTAGGCTATACCGGCCAGGAAACAGCGAAAGAAGTGGCAGACCAGTTACAACAGGTGTTGCAGCAAAGCGTGTCGCAGACTATAGCCTCGGGTTCTGATGCTGAAAAAGTGAAATACCTGCAAATATACCTGCCCCAGCTAACTATAGCACAGGTAGAGGCCCTTGTTAAAAGCGTGAAAGAGAAGGAACTGCACAGAGTAGCCTTACTGAGCCAGATAGATCATTTGATGTACCAGAAAAAATGGCGACAGGCAAATAAGGCTATTAAAGCAGTATCTCCGAAACTACAACCGGAAGGCGAACTGCGCAGCAAACTTAACCTGCAGCAATTAAAGCTCTGGCACTACACCAAAAACTTCGATGCCCTGATCGACAGGATGGATAATGTGTACCTTAGCAAGCTTGATAAACGCTACAAACTGTACTTTAAAGCCAGTATTGCCGCCGCCAAAGGCCGCGACCGCGAAGCCGCCGAAAAGTATAGCCAGGCAGTAAAGATATTGTTGTTTGATGAAGAGGTAGTTAAGGCTGCAGCCACTTTTTATGAGGAGTATACCCCCGATGAGATGACAGCCTACGAGATCCTGCTGGATGGGATAACGTATAATCCTTTTTCGGTAGAGTTGCACAAAGCATATGCCCTGGAGAGCCTGGACAAGGGTTTGACCAGTTACGCGGAGGGCGCGCTAACCACGTTGCAAAGTTTGCTTCCTGCATCAGAATATAGTACATTTATAAAGCAGTTCGAGAGCCACCGCCAGGCCGCCGCTAAGAAAGCAGACGACTGGCAACTATAAATAAACCTGTATGAGCATCATCATCGAGACACACCATATTTCTAAAGTATACCGCATGGGTAGCGAAGTCATCAACGCCCTTCAGGATGTATCTATAACTATAGAACGAGGTGAATATGTGGCTTTTATGGGTCCGTCTGGCTCCGGTAAATCTACGCTCATGAACATCATTGGCTGTCTGGATACGCCAACGGGCGGAACTTACATCCTGAACGGTAACGATGTGAGCAACATGACGGATAACGAACTGGCCGAGGTGCGAAACAAAGAGATCGGTTTCGTGTTCCAGACCTTTAACCTGTTGCCGCGCCAGTCGTCGCTGGAGAATGTGGCCTTGCCGTTGATCTATGCGGGTTATAACAAATCGCAGCGCGAAGAACGGGCACAGCAGGCACTGGAAAGCGTAGGACTAGGCAACCGTGGCAAGCATAAACCAAACGAACTATCGGGTGGTCAGCGTCAGCGTGTGGCAATTGCCCGCGCCCTGATAAACGACCCAAGTATTATACTGGCCGATGAGCCAACCGGTAACCTCGATACCAAAACATCCTACGAGATCATGGAGTTGTTCGAGAACCTGCACTCAAAAGGCAACACGATCATTATGGTTACCCACGAAGAAGACATTGCCAAATATGCACACCGTATAGTGCGTCTGCGCGATGGTTTGATTGAATCGGATACTATAAACGAAGATATTGCTGTTGCCGCAAAACTGCGCGAAGCGCACAATATTAATGAAGATATACACTAAAACAGGCGATAAAGGTACTACAGCGCTCATCGGGGGAACCCGCGTGGCAAAATCACATTTGCGTATTGAGGCTTACGGTACCGTCGATGAACTAAATTCCTACATCGGGCTGGTGCGCGACCAGGAAGTGAACGCGTCAAGAGCTGCTATACTGAAAGAAATACAGGACAGGCTGTTTACCATTGGCTCGATGTTGGCTACCGACCCGGGCAAGGATGTGAAAATGGTAACCCCGGACCTGCACCCCGAAGACGTAACCTTACTCGAAAGCGAGATCGATGTCATGAGCGAAGACGTGCCACCCTTACGTGCATTTGTTTTGCCAGGTGGGCATCAGTCTGTGTCGTTTTGCCATGTAGCCCGTTGTGTGTGCCGCCGTGCCGAGCGCTTAGCCATCCGGTTGCAGGAAGAATCCCCGGTCGAAGAACTAGTGATCATTTATTTGAACAGACTTTCGGATTACCTGTTTGCCCTTTGCCGCCGCATGACGTATGAATTGCAGGCCGAAGAGATAACCTGGAAACCTAGAGTCTAATTATTTATTTAGTATACTATGTCTACTGATACCCTAACTATAGCTACACAACCTGTAGCAAAATCCCGAATTTCAGAACTGGATTTCAATAACATCGAGTTTGGTAAGATCTTTTCGGATCACATGCTGGTAGCCGATTATAAGAATGGCGAATGGCAGAACCCGGAGATCGTGCCTTATGGTAACATGTCGCTTAGCCCGGCTACTTCGGCTATCCACTACGGTCAGGCTATTTTCGAGGGCATGAAAGCTTACCGCGGTATAAACGGCGATATCCTGCTTTTCAGACCATACGACAACTATAAACGCCTGAACATTTCGGGAGCACGCATGTGCATGCCGGAGTTGCCGGAAGATATTTTTATGCAGGGCCTGGAGCAGTTGCTTCGTATAGATGCCGCTTGGGTTCCGCCAACAGCAGGCAGTGCCTTGTATATTCGTCCGTTTATTTTTGCTACCGACGATTTTATTGGCGTAAGACCATCTTCTAACTATAGATTTTCAATTTTCTCGTGCCCGGTTGCGTCTTACTACAGCGCTCCGCTGCGTGTAGCCATCGAAACAAAGTATGTGCGCTCCGCAGAGGGTGGCGCGGGATATGCAAAAGCTGCCGGTAACTATGGTGCTGCCATGTACCCGGCACGCCAGATGCAGGAAAAGGGCTACCACCAGCTCATCTGGACCGACCACAAGGAACATAAGTACATCGAAGAATCCGGGACCATGAACGTGATGTTTGTGATCGATGGCGTATTAGTAACTCCGGCGGTTAGCTCTACTATACTTTCAGGTATTACCCGCGACAGCGTACTGACACTGGCCCGCGATATGGGTTACAAAGTAGAGGAGCGTCGTGTTTCTGTTGATGAAATAGTAGCTGCGCACAAAGCAGGTAAACTGCAGGAAGCATTTGGTACAGGCACAGCCGCAACTATAGCCCAGATCGCAACTATAAACTATAACGGCGAAGACCTGGAACTACCAGCTGTAGAAGATCGTGAGATATCGAATAAAGTAGCTGAAACGCTGGATAACATTAAAACCGGCCAGGCACCGGACCCTTATAACTGGGTGCAGAAGATCAACTTATAAAAACATAAAGTAACGCTAGATGCTGAAGTATGACCGCGGAGGTTAATGCTTCAGCATCTTGTTGTTTTAAATACAGTATAGTAAAAGTATAAACTATAAAACGATGACCGCAGAGCAGGTAAAGGATTTAAAGGCGCGCGTAGAAGCCTTGAGGAGGTATCTTTGACTACGATAATAAGAAACAGGAAGTAGCCACTATAGAAGAACAAACTACCGCACCGGATTTCTGGGACAACCCTAAAGAAGCTGAAAAAGTGCTGAAGGAAGTAAAGGCTGTTAAAGTCTGGACTGAGCATTACGAGGAGGTAGAAAAGAAATATAACGACTTCGAAACGCTGTTTGATTTTTACAAGGAAGGCGACGTTACCGAAGAAGAGATACAGGAAGAAGCCAAAGCGACGACTGAAGCTATAGAAGGGCTGGAGTTTAAGCGCATGCTTAGTTCCGAAGAGGACCAGTTGAGTGCTATAGTTGAGATTAACCCAGGCGCAGGCGGCACCGAAAGCCAGGACTGGGCCGAGATGCTGATGCGCATGTACATTATGTGGGCCGAATCGCACAACTTTAGTGTAAAGCAGCTTAATTACCAGGCAGGCGACGGTGCAGGCATCAAATCCGCAACCCTCGAAATTACCGGCGACTTTGCTTATGGTTACCTGAAATCTGAAATAGGCGTGCACCGTCTGGTTCGTATCTCACCTTTCGATTCGGGTGGGCGACGCCATACCTCGTTTGCTTCTGTATATGCTTACCCTGTAGTAGATGATACGATAAACATTGAAGTGAACATGGGCGATATAGAGTGGGATACCTTCCGCTCGGGTGGTGCCGGTGGCCAGAACGTGAACAAAGTAGAAACTGCTGTCCGCCTGAAGCACAAGCCAACCGGAATCGTGATTGAGTGCCAGATCGAGCGTTCGCAGCTCATGAACAAGGAGCACGCCCTGCGCATGCTTCGCTCCAGGTTATACCAGATAGAGGTGGAGAAGCGCAACGAAGAACGCGACCGCATCGAAAGCACCAAAAAGAAGATCGACTTTGGATCGCAGATACGCAACTATGTTTTGCACCCATATAAGTTGGTGAAAGATGTCAGAACAGGTGTGGAGCGCACCGATGTACAGAATGTTCTGGACGGCGACCTCGACGAATATATTAAAGCCTACCTGATGCAAAACTAGAGCGTCTGAAACTATAGTTTAAAAGCCGGCATAGTTACTTAGGTAAGTAAGCCGGCTTTTTTGTTTGTCTTATGAGTCGGCAAAATATAGTTTAAAAGGCTAACCACTATATTATCATATAACAATAGATAAAGTAAGAAATAAATTAATTTACACATGCTATAGTTCAATGGAAGGCATTCTCACAAAAAATGCCTGTTGTAACACCTGTTTTGAGAAATGTGCTAAATTGACTTTGGCCTTTCGTACCAAAAATTGTAGGATAAACCCTTATAAACTGGCTATTCATCTATTTTATGCCAAGAAATTAGTTTAAAGCAAGATAGAATTTACTTCTATTCGTATAATATCTATTAAATATAATGCCTCCCCTCTACTTCAGTACAAACCTTTCGGGTTGCAATTCAATGCAACTGCCTCTATCGTAGGTTTCAGATTCTGAAAGCAATAATCGCTTCTCATGTAAACGCCTTGGCGCTAATTTTTAGCCGAAGCTGTTTAACTCGTGTTTACTGTTTTTCGCTCCGTTACTAAACTTACTATGAAGGCAAATGAAAAAACTATTACTACTGAGTCTTGCTATGCTGCTCACCCTAACTCAAGAGGCGTTTGCACAAGGCAGGACGGTTACCGGTACAGTTACTGACCAGGCAACCGGCCAAGCCCTTCCGGGAGTAGCTGTGATAGTTCAAGGCACCACCGTTGGTACATCTACTAACGTTGATGGTGGCTATACTATTAATGTTCCCGCGGGTGGCACCGCTCTCCAGTTCCGATACATCGGATATGAAACCGTTACAAGAGAAATCGGCAATGCAACAACTATAGATGTGGCCCTTGGGGTTGATGCACAGCAACTGCAGGAAGTAGTTGTAACTGCCCTAGGCCGTGAAGAAGAAGAACGAACTCTTGGCTATGCAACCCAACAGGTAGGCTCCGAGAGCCTTACCCAGGGCCGTGAGCGAAGTGTGGCAAACGCGCTGCAGGGTAAGGTAGCTGGTGTAAATATCCAGAGCCAGGGCGGCGGTCCGGGTTCTTCTACCCGCGTGGTTATTCGTGGTGCCAAGTCTATTTCGCAAAGCAACCAGGCATTGTTTGTTATAGATGGCATACCTGTAGATAACAGCAGCAGTGGCACTGGCGATAACCTGAACAACGGTGTTGATGTAGGTAACCGCGCCAACGACATTAACCCCGATGATATTGAATCAATAAACATCCTGAAAGGACCAGCAGCCGCTGCACTATATGGTGCCCGCGCAGCCAACGGTGTTATCATGATCACGACGAAATCGGGCAGAGGCGCTACCAAAAAAGCGGAAATTAACTTTGTGTCGTCTTATACTGTAGAAGATGTGCTGCGTTATCCGAAACTTCAGAACCGGTATGGCCAGGGCTTTTTCGGTTCTCCTGACTTGTTAGAGAACACCAGCTGGGGACCGGTTTTTACCGGCGAGCTCAGAACCTGGGGACAGATCGTGAATGGCCAGCAACGCTTTAAACCATATTCTGCATTAGAAGATAACATTAAAGAGTTCTTTGAATATGGCTCTACCTTTACCAACACAGCCTCTCTGTCAGGTGCTGCCGAGAATGCCACCTACTACGCATCTTACTCCAATACCCAGCAGGAAGGCGTGGTGCCAACCACAGAGTATGAGCGCCATTCGATATCTGTAAAAGGTACTACCAAACTGGTCAATAAATTTAACTCAACTGTTTCGCTGACCTACACGAAGTCTGGAGGTGATTTTGCCATGACAGGGCAGGGAAACTCCGTGTTTAACCAGCTTATTCAGACGCCCCGCGATATTCCGGTACGTGAGCTGGAAGACCTGTCGAACCCGTTTAACGATGAAGCTGGTTTTTACTCTCCTTATACTATAAATCCATACTGGTCATTACAGAACCAAACATTCGAGAACGACGTGGACCGACTGTTTGGTAACATTACGCTGGGGTATGATATCCTGGAAGATCTGAATGTAACATACCGCATCGGTACTGACTTCTACACAGACCGTCGCAAACAGTTTATGGCGATTCGGGATGTGGAAGGACAGAACGAAGCAAACAACGACAACGGTATGTATTCGGAAAGACAGGTCTATTACAGGGAAATAAACTCAGACCTGATTCTTACTTACACCAGGAACCTGACAGAAGAACTGACCCTGGACGTGCTGGTTGGTAACAACATAAACCAACGCGTAAACGACGACTTGACAGCTACCGCAGATGCACTGGCAAACAATGAGTTTAAGTCATTAAGTAATATAGTTGGTACACCACTTACCGCAAGTTTCCGTGATATAAGAAGGCTGGTAGGTGTTTACGGATCTGCAAAAATAGGCTTCCGCGATTACCTGTGGCTGGAACTGACAGGCCGTAACGACTGGTCTTCAACGCTGCCTCTAGAAGATAACAGTTTCTTCTATCCGTCTGTAAACGTAGCTTTTGACGTAGCAAATGCCTTTGGCCTGGCCGAAAACTCACCGGTTAACTTTGCCAAGATAAGAGCAAACTATGCTAACGTGGGTAACGATGCTCTGCCATTTAGTACACGCTCCATTTTCGTGTCGGGTAACATCGCAGATGGCTTTGCAGGTACAGATCTGAACTTCCCGTTTGACGGCATACCTGGTTTTGAAGTTAGCAACGTAATAGGTAATACACAACTGGAGCCGGAAAATACAAGTTCCTGGGAAATTGGAGCAGATGTACGCCTGATCAACGAGAGGCTACGATTTGATGTGGCTTATTACGATTCCAAGTCTACTGATCAGATCATAAACGTGCCACTTTCTTATGCTACTGGTTTTGGTTCTGCTTTCCTGAACGCAGCCACTGTCAGAAATAAAGGCGTTGAATTGTTGGTAGGCGGTATTCCGTTCGAGACAAATGATTTTAGCTGGGACCTGAGCGTAAACTTCACTAAAAATGATAACACTGTAGAAGATGTTTTCGGTGAAAATGAGATCTCACTTGGTGGTCTGGCATCAGCGGCGCTGGTTATTTCAGAAGGCAGGCCGTATGGCTCGTTTAAAGCGGAAGATTACCTCCGCGACCCCGAAGGCCGTATAGTTGTAAATGCATCAACTGGCCGGCCACGTACAGCTCCGGAGCAAACCTACCAGGGCAGCATACAACCCGACTGGAGTGGTGGTCTTGTAAACACAATTACTTATAAGGGTGCGCGCCTGGCTGTAGTTTTTGATACCAAACAAGGTGGCAAAATGTACTCCAGAACAAGAGGCACACAGCGCTTTGCAGGTACAGCTCCTGAAACCATATTTAATGACCGCCAGCCTTACATTATCCCAAATTCTGTTGTGGAGATCGGTACTTCCGGTGAGTATGAAGAGAACACCACACCGCTTACCAACGATAACCTGTACGACTACTGGGGTAACCTGCCGGAAGGTACTAATATTATAGATGCCTCTTTCACCAAGCTAAGAGAAGTGAGTCTGTCTTATAAGCTGCCTCAGACTATAGTTGACAGAACCTTCTTCGGAAACATTGAGGTTGGTGTGTCTGGCCGTAACCTGCTCCTGTGGACTCCGGACGAAAACACATACATAGATCCGGAAATGAACAGTTTTGGTAACGGTAACCTGCAAGGGTACGACTTTAGCAGTACGCCAAGTACACGCTCGTGGGGTGCTAACATAAGAGTCACATTTTAAGATACCTGAAGACAGAAATCATGAAAAATATATATAAATACTTGCTCGCAACAGTGTTAGCCTCTTTTGCAGGTCTAACTTCCTGCGATGACTTCCTGGATGTGAACGATGACCCTAATAACCCGCCTACCTCCACACCGGAACTAACCTTACCGGCAGGAGAGGGGGAGCTGGCTTATGTATTAGGCAACCAGTTTCAGTTTCTGGGCAACTTTTTTGCACAGCACTGGACCCAGGCCGGCGCCGCTAACCAGTACTGCGACCTCGAACTATACCAGATCACTTCATCAGATTATGATGCACGTGTGTGGGGCGAACTATATGCTGGTGCGCTGAATGATTTCAGGTTTGTAAGCAACCAGGCTACTACCAATGGCCAAACAAACTATGCGGCTATAGGCGAGATAATGGAAGCATACACGCTACAGGTAATAACTGATGCCTGGGGCGATGTGCCTGCGTCAGCGTCGCTGCAGGGGCTCGAGAACCTGAACCCGGAATACGAAGAACAGGAAGTGATATATGACAACCTGATCACGATGCTGGACTCAGCTATTATGCTTATTGATATGGATGCCCCTTCACCCGGAGACGATGACCTGGTCTTTAATGGAGACATGGAACTATGGATGAAGTTTGCAAATACACTGAAATTAAAGGTTTATCTGCGCCAGGCGTATGTAAGGCCGGCAGTAGCCCAGGCAGGTATACAGGAACTATATGCCGAAGGTGCAGAATTCCTGGAGATGGGAGAAACAGCCGACATAGAGTTTGCTGACCAGACCCAGAACCGCAATCCTTTTTACCAGACACAGGTTGTGTTCAGAGGTGGTGTAGACGTCGTGGCCAGTAGTACAATCCTGGATTATCTGCAGGAAACAGCAGATCCACGAATAAACGAGTTCTTCTCCCCGGCGCAGGCAGGAGCCAACGCAGGTAGCTTTGTAGGTGTGGACCAAGGCGTAGAATGTACACCTGACCGTAGCGGCGCCCAGGCAAACACTGTTTCTAAGCCCGGCCCTGCAGTGGCAAGTCCTACGTCAGCAGTACCGTACATAACAGCCGCCGAGAGTTATTTTCTTCAGGCAGAAGCAGTAGCACGTGGCTGGACAGGTGGCGTGGGCGATGCAAGCGAACTATATGCACAAGGTATAAGAGCATCTTTCGACTATGTTGGGGAGGATGTAGCAGCTGTAACTGCATTTTTACAGCAGCCAGATGTGGCATATGCTGGCGGTACGGTTGAGGAGCAGGTAGAGCAGATAATTACGCAGAAATGGGTCTCTTTTAGTGGCGTGCAGGGTTTTGAAGCCTGGACAGAGTACAGAAGAACCGGTTATCCAGACTTTATTGAGCCTTCAGCGGCTTCCACACTTGGTGCAGACATTATTCCGAAGCGCTTGCTTTATCCAAATACCGAGTCGGTGCGCAATACAAACTATCCGGGCCTGGTAGAGATCGACGTGCCTGTTTGGTGGGATGTGAAGGATTAAGATAAACCTTACTTTTTGAAGAGATGAAAAATATAAATAGAATCATTGCAACAGTCACCAGCATACTATTGGCTTTTACCATGGTAGCCTGCGAGAAAGACGATGAAACGGCAAATATTTCCAGGGTTACCACCTATGCTGAATTTGACATGAGTGGAGATCAGTTTGTATCCTTAGTACAGGGCGAAACCTTTACAGACCCGGGCGTAACGGCCCTGGAAGGCGAAACTGAACTGGATGTTACAGCAACAGGAACGGTTGATACAAGCACTCCCGGGGTATACGTGATCACTTATTCAGCTGTTAACTCCGATAACTTTCCGGGTACTATAACCAGAACTGTAGCTGTGCTGCCTGAGCCGGAGCAGGAAGGTGTAAACATTGCCGGAACCTATGTACGAAACGGTGTGACCTCTACTGTAACCAAACTTGCGCCCGGCTTTTACCTGATGTCCAATATTTACGGATCACCATTAATTGCTGCCTATATTATAACAACTAATGGGACAGACCTCTCACTTCCAGAAGCTACTTTAAGCCCTTATGGACCACTGTTTGGTACTGGAACATTAAATAATGGAGTAATGAGACTTGTATTTTCTTTACCAGTTCAAGGAATTGCAAATAGAGAGCGGATATGGGAACGGCAGTAAAAAGTAATTGTAACACAACTTTATTTAAATTAAGATGAGACAGAAATATACCTACATACTGATACTGTTCCTGACACTTGGATTTGTATCTGCCTGCGATGACGATGATGACGTTGAGATCGGTTACACAGCGACCTACCCGCTATCAGGAGACTGGACGGTAACACTTAGTTTAGAAACTGCTCCAGGACAATTCGAACCATTGGCAGATCACTTAGAGCTGTTGATTTATAACACATCAGAGAATGTGCCTACCGAAGTATGGATTGACGATCATGGTAACATAGATGATTTTAAAGTAAAGACACCTTCAGATGCACGTGCCCGAACTTTTGGTGGAAGCAGTTTAACAAATGAAAATGGTGATAACCAGATATCTATAGCTAACGGTCAAGTGTTTTTAGATGCCGTACGTGTAAATGAAATATTGCGTGATAGTATTTACTTTCAGTTATCGTTTAGCGACGATACAACACCTGGCACAGTTTACCATGTCTATGGGCACAGGAGCACAGGTTTTGAATAGAGCACGAACCTTATGGTGAAATGTAAAAGACAGGTTAAGTCAGCCTGTCTTTTTCTTGCTCCACTCTTTGCCTTCGGGGTAAGGCTTTTCAGTTATCTCTCAACTATAGTTTTTATAATTTGTGTTTATTGGTGCACATGAAGCAGCATTTACTCAGGTTTGCCTTTATAGTTCTGGTGTGTCTGCTGTCGTTGTGCGTGCAAACCAGCTTTGGCTGTATTTTATCTGGTTCAAAAGCGAACTTTTATAGCCAGTCCGGTGCCCAGCTTTTACAGGATAGTAGAATTATAGTTAGCGGAAAGGTTAGCGATGCCAGAACAGGAGAAGCTATAGTTGGCGCCAGCGTTTACCTCGAAAATACGAATACTGGAACTTCTACTGATGGCAGCGGGAACTATAAACTAACTTTAAAAGCAGGCAGTAATACGCTTGTTATCTCTTATTTAGGCTATCAAAAACAGACAAAAGCCTTTACCAGTCAAAACGATGTTACACTTAATGTACAGTTAAGCAGCACATCCGTCACCTTAACGGAAGTAGGCGTAACAGGCGGCAAGCAACCCGATGCGAATATCAGAGACGTGCAGAGCGGCATTTCCAGTATCGATATCAAAACTATAAAAACGACTCCTGCCTTTATGGGAGAGGCCGATGTAGTGAAAAGCATAAAGTTGTTGCCCGGCGTTAGCTCTGTGGGAGAAGCAGCAACAGGCTTTAACGTGCGGGGCGGAAGTACAGACCAGAACCTGGTGTTGCTGGACGATGCTCCGATATTTAATTCGTCGCACTTGTTTGGTTTCTTTTCAGTGTTTAACCCGGATGCTGTGGAGAGTGTAACCTTGTACCGGGGCAGCGTTCCGGCGCAATTCGGAGGGCGTATCTCATCGGTGCTGGATGTAAAGCAGCGGGAGGGCGACCGGCAAGACTATATTGTTACCGGTGGCGTAGGATTAGTGTCAGGGAGGCTGGCAGTGGAAGGGCCTATAGTTAGAGAAAAAAGCTCGTTTATAGTTGTGGGCAGGGCGTCTTACTCCGACTGGCTGCTGCAAAAAATGCCCGATATAACTATCCGTAACAGCAGTGCCTCTTTTTATGATCTTTCGGCAAAAGTAAGCCACACGTTCAATGGCAAAAGCAAAGTTTCGTTAAACGGTTATCGCAGCTACGACCAGTTCGGTTTTTCGGGTGACACGCTTTATAACTGGAACACAAATGCAGCAACACTAAAGTATACCTATCTTTTCAGTGATAATTTTTGGGTAGATGTTACCGGAGTTTATACCGACTACAATTTTAAAGTAAACGCTAAAGAACCTGTTACCGCATCAGAATACAGTAACGGCATACAGTTAAAAAACATAAAAGCTGATTTTGCTTTAGCGGGTGGCAGGCACCAGGTAAATTTTGGCGCATCGGTTACAGCGTATGACCTGCAACAGGGGAAACTGGAGCCGACAACTGCCGAATCTGAAGTGGTGCCGGTGCAGTTGCAACAGGAACATGCCCTGGAAAGTGCTGTTTACTGGAACAACGAAGTGAAAGTATCATCGAAGCTGTCGTTTATGTACGGCATCCGTTACTCGTTGTATTCTACCTTAGGGGCAGCTGATGTATATGTTTACGAGCCGGATAGCCCCAAAAAGGACCGTACTATAACACACACATTGAACTATAGCAGCGGCGAAATCATCGAAACGTATCACGGGCCGGAACCACGCTTGTCGTTAAACTATACTATAAATGATAGAAGTGCTGTAAAACTGGCATACAACCGCAGCAGGCAATACCTGCACCTCATTTCTAACACAACATCCGTATCCCCGACGGATATCTGGAAAAGCAGCAACCGGTACATAAAACCACTGATCGGTGACCAGCTAAGTCTTGGCTATTTCAGAAACTTTGCCCAAAACACTATAGAGGCCTCAGTTGAAGGATATTACAAGCAGCTGGAAAACATATTAGACTATAAGAACGGCGCAAACCTTTACCTCAACAGTACTTTAGAAGCCGACCTGCTCTCCGGCAAGGGCAGAGCCTATGGTGTAGAGGCAAGTATAAATAAAGTGAGCGGGCGCCTAACCGGTTGGGCAAACTATACTTACGCACGAACCGAGGTTTCTATAAAAGGGCCCACTCCGGAAGAAACTATAAACCAGGGAAATTATTATCCCGCCAGTTACGACAAGCCCCACACCCTGAACATCGTTAGCAGTTACAAGCTAAAAGTGCGGATGACCTTATCTGCCAATTTTACTTATAGTACAGGCCGCCCTATTACAGCACCCGTTGCCCATTATGTTATAGATGACTATGTAGTGCCTGATTTTGGAGAACGTAACCAATATCGCATCCCTGATTATCATCGCCTGGACTTGTCGCTGTCCATACTTGCGAACAAAGCAAAGCAGAAACGCTGGGAAGGAACCTGGAACTTGTCAGTGTACAATGTGTATGGCCGCAACAATCCCTATTCAGTCTTTTTTAAACAAGTGTACGGCTCGCCGCCACGGGCTTATCAATTGGCGGTGGTTGGAGCGGCAATTCCATCTATTTCCTACGACTTTAAATTCAGGTAACGACGCATGAGAAGAGGATACACCACGATCATAGTTTGTATGTTGGCATTAGTTGTTAACAGCTGTATAGACCCACTGGAACTGGAAATTGATGATAGAACCTGGAAGTTGGTTGTAGATGGCATGATAACAAATGAGCCCGGGCCATACACCGTTCGCCTGAGCAGGAGCAAACGCTACTCCTCTTACACCGATAGTTGGAATGCCGTTGAAACCGGTGCCAGGGTTATAGTTTCGGATGATAAAGGCAACGAGGAAACACTTACAGAAACTAAACCGGGAACTTACCTGACCAGCGTTGCCGGAATACAAGGGCAGATAGGGAACACCTATAGTTTGAGCATCCGTACGAAAGATGGAAAGCAATACACCTCATCCCCGGAAACCCTATTGCCTGTACCCGAAATGGATGATCTCTATTTTGAGGTGCGCCCGGTGCAGGTCTTAAACGAATCGGATGTAGAAAGAACGGAGTATGTAGTTGATGTTTTTGTTGATATTCAGGACCCGGCTGAGGCTAGGAATTACTATCTGTGGCAATGGCAATCTACTTTCAGGGTTAGCACGCAGCCCTGGGACTATAGTGAAAAGGTAGGAAATGTGCGCGTACCTATGCCAAAAGACTGCTGCGAAATTTGCTGGGTAACAAACACAACCAACACCGTAAATATTCAGGATGACCGTCTGTTGAACGGGGCAAACATAAAGCGACATCTTGTTACAAGTATTCCGGTAACAGCGCAGCATTTTGGCACTAAATATTACCTGGAGGTGAAACAGTTCTCTCTGTCTGAGGCTGGCTACGACTTCTGGCGCATTCTTAAATCGCAGATCGAGAACGGAGGGAGCATACAAGATACGCCGCCTGCTACAATTATAGGTAACATCACTAACCTTAACAACCCTGACGAAAGAGCGCTCGGATTTTTTGGAGCATCGGCTGTTTCAAAAAGTGCAATTTTTATCAGGCGTGAAGAACTAGGTGTAAGAATAGCAGAATATGTCTTTCCGGACGACTGTCGTGTACTTTCCAAAAGCACCACAGAAGTTCCGGCTTTCTGGTAACAGCTATGTTTTTTAGCTACTTTTATCTGGCTATAGTTTATAGTTGTTGTGCTAACAGGCAGGAGCTTTTTTTAGTAGTTTTGTGTTGCAGGCAAATAAGAAAATACGTTTTTAGTTTATGTTACTTTCAACCTTTAGCGGTACTCTTCTGGAAGCAGGTATAGATGAAGCGGGTCGTGGCTGTTTGGCCGGGCCTGTAGTGGCAGCGGCAGTTATTCTGCCTCCCAACTATAAACACCTATTACTGAACGACTCTAAACAGCTTAATAAAAAGCAGCGTGAACTCCTGCGAAAGGATGTGTTGCAGGATGCAGTTGCTTGGGCAGTAGGAGAGGCATCGCCGCTGGAAATTGATGAGATAAATATACTACAGGCTACTTACCTGGCCATGCACCGGGCAATTACCGGTTTAACCCACACAGCAGAGTACCTTATAGTTGATGGAAACCGGTTTAAACCTTACGGCGCTGTGCCACATAGTTGCATTATAAAAGGAGACGGGAAGTATTTATCTATAGCGGCGGCATCGGTGTTGGCTAAAACCCACCGCGATGACCTGATGGAGCAGCTGGCTTTAGAACATACAATGTATGGCTGGGAACAGAACGCGGGTTACCCCACAGCAGCGCACCGCAAAGCCATTGCCACCTACGGGCCTACCAACCACCACCGCCACTCGTTTACGCTGCTGCCTGCACCGCTAAGTGCAGTATAAGCAGCCGGTAACTATAGTTTGTTTTTGGTATTACTTTAGTTTTATCAGGTCCAGGAAAAGACTGAAGCTATCCAGCGACGACAGGTTGTTGTCGAAGTTCTCGAACGACAGTGGCTTTAAGATATAACCGGATACCTGTAACTTCTGGGCGGCCATACGGTCTGTTTCTTCATTAGACGTGGTCATGATAAAAACAGGAATATGACTGAATTCAGGGTCGTGACGCAATTCTGTTAAAAATTCCATGCCATTCATTTTCGGCATGTTTATATCCAGCAGTATAACTTTAGGTGCAGGGGAAATTCTTGGCACACCCTCACCACGCAGCATTTTTAAAGCCTCGCGGCCATTACGTGCTACATGCAGGGGTTGTGTTAATCCAATTTTTTTAAGCTCTCGCTCTACATTCATAATATCCAGGTAGTCGTCTTCTACTAAAAGGATATTTAATATTTTTTCACTCATTATTAATGATGTAAATAGGGTGCTTTGATACAAAAATAGGAAATCTTACTGGTAACTTCTACTTTTTAGGCCAGGTAAATGTAAAAGTAGAGCCATTTCCGGGTGATGAATCGATCCGGATGGTGCCGCCCTGCCACTCAACAATCTTCTTAACGATGGCCAGGCCCACTCCAGTACTTTCCATGGCATCTCTTTCCTGTAATGTTTGAAAAATTACAAAAATGCGCTCATGATAATCTTTATCTATGCCCGGGCCGTTGTCAGAAACCGAGAACGTATGAAACTCTTCGCCTTCCTGGTAACCTATAGTTATGTGGCCCTCCTGCTTATCGTTGTACTTTACTGCATTACTTATCAGGTTCGAGAAAACCTGCTGCAGCTGTATACGGGGGGTAAATAGAACAGGAAGATTATCCGGTATAGTTATATCAAAATTAGGCGGTAATGAAAGCAGGTCTACCGTTTCCACCAACAGGTCATGCACTGCTACTTCTTCCTCTATCAGGCTGGTACGGCCAATGCGGGCCAGTGCCAGAATACCATTGATCAGGTTTTCCATGCGGTGTACCCTGGCGCGCATCATCACCAGGTATTCTCTTACATTGTCAGGCAGGCTACGGCCCATGTCTTCTTCTACCCAGCGCGAGGCTACTTCAATACCACGCAAGGGTGCTTTAAGGTCATGCGACACCACGTAGGCGAACTGGTCAAGCTCTCTGTTCTTCCGGTCAAGCTCCGAGAACGTATCATCAATGGTGTTGGCCATCACGTTAAGCGAGCGCGAAAGCATACTCAGCTCATCGTTGGCTGTATCAACTATCTGGGTCTTATATTCTCCTTTCGATATCTTATCAGCCAGGTTAACCATAATCATGATACGCCCGGTAATAAGGCGGGTAATATAGTAGGCCCAGCCCAATCCCAATATAACCGAAATTATAGTTAGTATCGTAGATACCTGCCGTGTGTTTTCTATACTGCTGGTTAGTCGGCCCAAACGGTCTTCGCGCACTTTATACTCGAATGCATTAAAATCCTTAAACTCAACACGCAGCGAGTCCATCAGTGTTTTCTCGCCCATCAGCAGACTATCTACATCAGCAGTAATATCGGTTATAGTGCTATCGGCAAGGTCAGCCCTAGTAATTTCGATCAGTGGCTCGGCATAGTTGTCTTCCCATCGCTGCTGCATGCCTATAATAGTCTTTAATTTTTGGGTCTGCTCTGCGGTAAAAGTGGTGTAATCAGACAGATCTTTAAAAAGCTCTGGCATCTGTACTTTTGCCTGTGTGTAAGGTATCAGGAAAGTTTCGTTACCATTCAGCAAAAAGCCCCTGATACCGGTTTCCATATCAATAATGTTACGTTGCAAAGCCGCAGAGTTACGCACCACCTCCTGTGAGCGTGTTACCCATTGTGAGTTTGCATTTACATCTTCCGAGAGCCGGAAGTTAACTATAGCCACAGCTGTGAACAGTGCCGAGATGAGCAGGAACCCGACAAACAGCTTTACAGATAATTTCATGTAAGAGATTTACTTTCTGCGTAATGTCTGATAATCAGTAGTATAGCAACCCTGAAAATGGATGCTGGAAAGGCTGCTGAACAAATATAAGAATTATAGGATAGAATTTTCTGAGGCCGTGAGGCCCTGAAGGTGTGCAGAAAGCGGAAATTTATGGTAAAGGTTCGGGTAGAAATGCATGATCTTGTTTGGTTTGGCTAAAAACAGTGTCCGTTAAGTACGAGCTTTTAGGTTTGGGGTTACAGTGGTAGTTAAAATAAATTGGATCTTTTTTAACTATAAAAGATAAGTCCAGACAAAACTATAGTTGTGTCTGGACTCGCTGTAAACCCTAGTTGCCTTAATAGCTTTGTAACTTACTATCTCTCAGTATCTTTTAATAACTACCTTTCTATAATCTGGGCAAAAGTAAATCTGCTTGATTAGTTGTGGAATTCATACTCATATCGGAGTTCTGAGTCTAATGTAAACTCACCATTATAATAACTTTCGATAGAATCATATACCACAATAGTTGTTAGTAACCCTTGTTTGTCATAGTGATAGATGTTCTTATAGGTTACATGGATTATAGTTTCATCACCAAAAGTACTGGAATGTTGCGTCAGTTTTTCGGTTATCTTGTTTGCTGCATCATAAGTATAAGTTGAAACAGCTATTGTTGAACTGCCATGAGGACGAGTAAATGTCTTACGGGTTAGATTGTTATGAGCATCAAACTCCCACTCGTATGTCCCTTTATAAGGGGAATCACCAGTAATAAGCTCTTTAATCTTATTACCTCGGGTATCATAGGTATAGGCATGTACTATGGGTTCTTTGCTAAATGGGTATTCATAGTGCAGCATTTTGCTTGGTTGTTCGTCTGTTGTGTACTCATACCTGTACTTATCTAGAACGTCGTAGCTACCGTTGTATAGGAAATAATAGTCATAACCACTTTGGCGGCCATTTGCATACAAGTAGTTGTTATAGGAATTATAAGTAGGGTAGTCAGACCTTAATACCTCCTTTTTAATAAGCAGCTTATTTTCGTATGTATTGTTCTCCGTAAACAGAGGGTTGTTAATGTCTGACATAACATAACTTTTTCGATATTGCTTCTTCAGAAGCAACCCATCCGCATCATACACTTCCTTAGACCAGATTACTCTCCAGTTATCAACTAGTTTGCCTTCTCCATTATACTGGTGCAGATAAGAAGTAACACTTTTAATTTTTGGTAAGGGAGTAGGGTCGTCTGATTTACTGCAACCCGTAAGAATAAATAAAGCAAGCAATACTGATGCAAGTAATGTTTTCATAATAAATAGTAAAAGTTTGGCTATAAGCTCTTGACGATTGTCGCGTAAAACTAATATTAAACTTACAATATATTATGAAAGGTCGCAATAAGTTAATGTCAGTGAAACTTATAAGATTGATCAGAAATATGAATGTAATAGTTAGTTATCTAAAGATATGTCCCGATTCAAACACCGTGGATTATAAAGATTTATAATCTTATAAACTGCACTATAGCTGAGCTACAAACTTACCTTGGTTTCTGGGCTGCAACTATATACACCAGGCTACCACCCGCCGACACATATTCCTCGTTCAGCAGTTTCTGTTTCATGGTTATTTTGTTGTAGAGCAGTCTTTCCCAGTAGGCGTCAAATTTAGCCTTGTCGCCGCCGCCGGCCATGTAGTAGTTCAGGTTGTCCTGGTAATCGTAGCCCATGGCTTCGGTCTCTATCCACTGCATCATCTGCTCCACGCGTAATATCTTTTCCTGGGTATCGTAGGGTGGTATAATAGAAAGCGCTTTATCCGAGATCCAGACTTTAATATCGCGCAGGCCGGCTTTCAGGAACAGGTCCGGAACTACATCGCCCAGCGAGTTAAAGCCTTCGCCCAAGTTCTTTTTGCCTTTCTCTATGCGCAGCTTTATTTCCAGCACATCCAGCATGCCTTCCACGTTAAAATCGGTTTCGCCGTAGCGGTCGAACATCAGGTTGGGTACCAGGTTATTGGGCTCCAGGGCAACTACCCAGGCACCCGGTTTGGTTACCCGTATCATTTCCTGGATAACGCGCTGCGGATTTTTAACATGTATCAGTAAGGTCTGGCAAAGGGTAATGTCGGCAATATTATCGGGCAAAGGAATGTCGGTAGCGTTGCCTACGCTGAATTTATAGTTGATCTCGTTGTGGCCGAACTGGCTGTGCGCGCGCTGCTGTGCCTCGGCAATATAACCGGGCTCATAATCTACGCCTATCACGTTGCTGCCATCCGGCATGTACTTCGAGAACTTAAAGCCCATCATGCCTTTGCCGCAGCCAATATCAACTAAGGTCTGGCAATAGGGCAGGTGCAGGCGCTGGGCCAGCAGTTCCAGGTAATCGTCGTTCCACCAGTATTCGCGGGCCGGACCCAGGTGTTCTTCAGAATGTTGTTTTTCGTCTTGCTCTCTCAACTATAGGTTAGGTTAAATATAAAAAAATAAGCCCCTGACAAGGCAGAGGCTTATAGTTTGATCTATAAAACAGGTATTACTTCATTTTTTTCCACTCTGCAATGGCCTGTTCATTCATACGTACATACTCCGCGTTGTTTTCTTTTTTCGCCAGTTCTATAGACTGTTCAGCAGTTTTAATAGCACCTTTATAGTCCTTCAGCTGTGCCTGTATCTTGGCCTGTGTGTGCAGGTTCCAGAATTTGGCATCTTTCGCATTCGCTTTTTTGATCCAATCCAGTGCCTGCTTCATGTCCTTGTTAGCACCCATGTAATACGATGCAGCTGCGGCATACATATTCGGTGACACGTCTTTACCGTTCACCACTTTCTCTTGTATCTGGGCCATTACTTTGCTGTCTACATCTGTTGTAATGGTAAAGCTGGCGATTTCCTTACCCCAAAGAAGCTCAACATCAGCACTGTTGTTTTTCAGGTTAGCAAAGTTAATAGTAAAGGTTTCTATAGTTCGTGGATTGGTTTGCGGCTTTACCACAAAGCGAAGCTGATCGTTCGCTTTGTCATACTTTGCATCGTTGTTGCCCCATAGTTCTTTGTTTTTGTGCAGGATCACGGTCCACTCGTTCTGCGCCGGAATGGTCATCAGCACATATTCGCCGGCAGGCACTTTGTTGCCTTGTATGGTTATGTCGTCGTTAAACTTGATCAGGGTCGGGCTGTTAGCACCTGTTCTCCACATTTCGCCATAGGTCACTACATCTTTGCCAAACTTACGGCCTTTCAGCGATGGACGCGAGTAGGAAATGGAAACATCTGTTAGGCCTACTTTCTGGGTGACAGATGCCGCAGGACTTGCAGCAGGAATGTTGATCTGGGCGACAGCATTTGTGCCTACTAACAGGGCGGCAGAAAGTGCCAGGCCGATAAGTGTCTTTTTCATAAGTTTATCCTTTAATAGAGGTTTATAGTTTGCTACGTGAAGTTACTTAAATTTTTAATGGCTGTAAACTATAGTTTGCTGCAGCTAAAGTTTACCAGCTATGGCCAATGCTTAACCCAAAACGAGGTATCAGTCCTAAATTGCCTGTTTTCTCATCTCTACCTTCCGGCGAAATAAACGGTGTAAGCCCTGCCCGCACCAGCAAGCCACCTTTTGGTACCTGGTACCTGAACCCTAAACGGCCAAAATACATGTTTTGCAACAACTCCGGGGCATCGGTAAAGCGCTTGGTATAACCCAGCCCAAACTCGAAATGGTTACGGGCTTTACCAACCATAGCGTAAGCTTCTATCGGCACTATCGGGTACACGCCGGGCTCTTCTTCCATAAAAAACAGGTTGGTACCCAGGCCTGCTCTTAATCCACCTTTCCAGGCTCCCTGCTGGTACAGAATATGGTCGATGTTTACAGAATAACTGTCGGAGTTACCTGCTACCTCCAGGTAAAGCGAAAGCTTAGCCCGAATGTTTTGAGCATACTCCTGCCCATGAACTAAAAACGGGAATTGAAGCAGCAGGACAACTATAAAAGGGCGAAAAAGTTTGAAATACATTTAAGAAGCGGCTAAACGTTGGCTATAGGTGTGAATTTGCATCGAACATACGAAAAATATAATATTAAGTATGCCAGAGAATAAAAAAACCTGCCGGGGAAGCTCCGGCAGGTTTTCAGGGAATCAATAAGTAAGGGTTAGCTGAGCTCAAACTGAAGTCTGAGCAGGTTGGCGTAAATGCCGTTGTCGTTTGTAGAAAGCTGCTCATGCGAGCCCTCTTCCACAATTTCGCCACCATCTATCACCAATATCTTATCTGCTTTACGTATAGTTGCCAGGCGGTGCGCAATGATGATAGTGGTCCGGTCTCTCATCAACACATCCATGGCCTGCTGCACCAGTTGCTCTGATTCTGAGTCCAATGAGCTGGTTGCCTCATCCAGTATAAGGATGGCAGGGTTCTTTAGTATTGCCCGGGCAATGGCAACACGCTGGCGCTGCCCACCCGATAGTTTTATGCCACGCTCTCCAACCAGAGTATCCAACCCTTCCGGGAACGACTCGATAAAGTTGTAGGCGTTGGCTTTTTTAGCAGCTTCTATTATCTCCGCTTCCGTAGCTTCCGGACGGCCATAGGCAATGTTCTCTTTTATAGATCCGCCAAACAGCAATACTTCCTGCGGAACGATACCAATATTGCCACGCAGTGTGGTCAGGTCCATGTCGCGAAGGTCTTTGCCATCTACAGTAATGCTGCCACCCTGCACATCGTAAAAGCGCATCAGGAGTTGTATTATAGTTGACTTACCGGCACCACTTGGACCAACTACAGCTACTTTTTCGCCGGCTCTAGCTTCAAAACTGATATTCTTCAGCACTTGTATATCCGGGCGGGTAGGGTACGAGAAAGCTACGTTTTGATAAGTAATGTTGCCCTGCACACGTGGTACCTGGCTTAAAGCACGAAGGCTCTTGTCGGTTGGTTCTTCCTGTTCCTGTAGTATCTCTAAAATTCGTTCTGTTGCTCCTAATGCCGATTGAACCTTACCGTATAGTTCGCCCAATCCACCAACAGATGCCCCGATAAAGGCCGTGTACAACACAAACGAAACCAGGTCACCCTGGTTAATATCGCCATTTGCAACCAGCGTAGCACCGTACCAGATAACGAGAATGATACCGCCGAAAAGGCCGATGATGATGAAGGAAATAAAAGCGCCGCGATAGTTTGCTGTAGTTATAGCTGTTTTAACTGCTTTTGCCAGGGTGGTGCGGTAGCGGTTTACCTCGAACATCTCGTTCGTGAAAGCCTTTACCGTATTTATTGCCTGCAGCGTTTCTTCAACTATAACATTGGTATTTGCGAGCTCATCCTGCGTTTTTTTAGAGAGCGTTTTAATTCTGCGGCCAAAGACCATCGCCAGCACTATAAGCACCGGAAAAGTAGCCAGCATAAACAACGATAGCTTTATGGAGGTCCACATGATGATGATAACACCAACTATAAGCGTAGTAGACTGCCTGAAAAGCTCTGCCAGCGTAATGGACATGGCATCCTGTACCTGGGCTACATCGGTGGTAATGCGGCTGGTAATTTCTCCTACACGGCGTTTCTCATAAAAGGAGATCGGCAACTGCATAAATTTGCTGTAGAGGTCTCTGCGGATATCGGCAACAGCATTCTCACTTACCTGGGCAAAAAAGTACACTCTGAAAAACGAGAAAATACCCTGCAGCAAAATGACACCAAACAGCCCCATGGCTATCACGTTGATATTAGTCAGGATGCCGGTTGAGTTGCCCGTTGCAGAATCGAAAAGCTGGCCTACCAGGTACGGAAAGGCCATAAACGTAAGGCTGGAAAATAGCAGAAACGCTAAACCAACTATAAATTTGAATTTGTAAGGTAATACGTAGCTGAAAATACGGAGTCCGCGTTGAAAGCTTTCCTTTGTGATCTTCTTTCGTTCTTCGCCGTCCTGCGCTCCTGTTTGCCCGAATCCGCGTTTTGCCATTAATGTACTGTGCGTTACTTAATTTTTGAACAGCTCCTATAGTTAGGTAGCCGGAAGGGTTTTAAATTGATACCTGTTGCCCAGGCTTAAAGTTACCCAATTTACAATCGTGCAAAGGTAAGCAATAAAGCGTAATTTATAGTTTAGGAGTTTTTAGAGTTTAGGAGGGGGAGAGTTTGGGAGTTAGAGATTGATCTTATCAGCTTACGTATGTCATCCCCCTGCCCCCTTCAAAGGGACAATCAGCTATGCCTAATTCAAAACTATAGTTTTACATTAGCAGATAAAGTCCCCCTTTGAAGGGGGCAGGGGGATGATTACTCCAGGAGGATAATTTATGAAACTCTCTAACTCCTAAACTCTTTAACTAATTTAAGCTTGCTCCTGTGCCAGTTCCAGGTCGTCAGTTTTGCCGGATGATATGGCGAATAAGCCCGCAAATGTCAGGAAGCCGTTCAGGATCAGTACTTCAAAGCCAAACTCGTAACCATATAACCACTCTACAGAATTGTAACTGATTATGTAAGTCAGTATTGGGGCTACTACGCAGATTACAGGCACATATTTGTCGCGGATGGCGCGCTTGGTGTAGAGTCCGAAGGTGTAAAGTCCCAGTAGCGGCCCATAGGTATAGCCTGCCACCTTAAATACCGCCGTTATCACACTTTCAGAATTTAGCCTGTGGAAAGCGATAATTACCAGTACCATCACGATGGAAATACCGAAGTGTACAATGTAGCGCAAACGCACACGCTCATGCTCCGAACGCTCACTAAAGTTCAGGAAATCGACGCAAAACGAGGTAGTTAAGGCTGTAAGAGCAGAGTCGGCGGATGCATAGGTGATAGCGATAATACCCAGGATGAACACAATGCCCAGGAAGGGTGTGAAGTGGTTAAGTGCCAGGAACGGGTATACATCGTCGCCTTTGGCAGGCAGATTTATGCCTTTAGAGTTAGCGTAAATGTAAAGCAAGGCACCCAGTGTCAGGAAAAGCAGATTTACGACCACGAGGATGATGCTGAACCAGAACATGTTTTTCTGAGCTTCGCCGATGTTCTTGCAACTCAGGTTCTTCTGCATCATGTCCTGGTCCAGTCCGGTCATAACAATGGCTATAAAAGCACCGGAGAAGAACTGTTTCAGGAAGTATTTACTGTCTTTCACATCCCAGAAAAATACCTGAGAGTACTTACTGGTCTGTACGCTGTCAATCAATCCCTGGAAACCCATGTTCAGTTCATCCGAGATCAACCAGATGGTAGTTACAACGGCAATCAGCATGGCCGTGGTCTGGAAAGTATCGGTCCAGATAATAGTTTTCATGCCACCCCGGAAAGTATAGACCCAGATCAGCGCGATCGTTATCATCACCGAAACAGAGAATGGTACACCAAGCTCATCAAACACCGCTAACTGCAACACTCCCGCCACCAGAAACAATCGGATAGAAGCCCCCAGCGTACGCGAAAGCATAAAAAAGGCAGCCCCCGTTTTATAAGACCAGTACCCGAAGCGCTGCTCGAGGTAAGTATAGATGGATACTAAATTTAACCTATAGTACAGCGGCATCAGCACCGTAGCGATCACAAAATAACCCAGCAGATAACCCAGCACCAACTGCAGGTAAGAGAATTGCGCGTTTTGCACCATCCCCGGAATAGAGACAAAGGTTACCCCCGAAAGCGAAGTACCGATCATACCAAAAGCAACGATGTACCATGGCGACTGTCGGTTTGCCAGGAAAAAAGTATCGGAGTCGGTGTTCTTACTCGTAAACCAGGAAATAGTGATCAGAACAAGAAAGTAACCTATGATGAGGCTGATAATTAGGGTAGAAGACATAACGCTGTCTGTTGGTTAGGTGTAAACCACAAATATAGCAAAAGTATAACGCGATGGTAATTAGAGTTTAGCCCAGGTCGCGGAGCAGCAAGGCTTCACCGATGGCAGGCAGTTTTAACCCGCTCATAAGACCGGTAGCGGCAATCTGTTCCAGTAACCGCACTGGCTCGCTCGCCGGCTCATCCGATAAGTCGAAGGTGCCATAGTGCATGGGTATAAAAGTGCCGCCCCGTAATACATTGTATGCTCGTACAGCTTCGTGTGGGTTCAGGTGGCTTTTCTGCATCAGAAACGATGGCTTGTAGGCTCCAACGGGCATCAGGCAAATATCCATCGGGCCAAAGGTTTCCTGTATCTCTTCAAAATGTCCGTTAAAGCCTGTGTCGCCGGCAAAGTATATCGTTTGTTCTTTTGTTCTGATGATAAAGCCACCCCAGAGCACCGTGTTCATATCGAAAAGACCACGACGGTGCCAGTGAGATGCCGGTACAAAGTAAACTTCGAGGTGGTCAGGAACGATGTCGTAGCGTTGGTACCAGCCTGCTTCCTGGTAAGGCAGGTGCTTGCTGGCACTCCGGATAAGGCTGCCTGCATGTAGCGGCGCCAGCACTTTTACGCCTGCGTTATGGCGACAAACCGTTCTCAATGACTTAATATCCAGGTGGTCGCGGTGAGCATGGGAGAGCAGCACAAAATCAATGTTCTTTAGCTCTTCGGGTGCGCAAGGCAGGCCAACACGGCGTTTTATCATCGGCAGATCGTACAAAACAGGATCGATCAGGAAAGTGGTACCCTGCAGGCGCATAAAAAATGAGGCATGTCCAAGCCAAACCACCATATCCTCCTCAGCCTGTAAAAATGAGTTGTCTGTAACCAGGCGTGGCGTATAGGTATCAGCTTTTTTTTCGGTTTTCTGCGGATTGGCAGAAAGTTTCCAACGGATCACGTTGCTGAAATCGGGGTTGTATAGTTCGTCGCCGTTGGCAAACTGGTTTTGTATGATCTTGTTGCCTTTGTAGCCGGGTTTTATAGTTTCCAGCTTCGGGTTGTTGATGTGCCTTACCTTGGGTGCCTTGTTCTGCAAAATCTGAAAACGCTTGGTGATGGTATACTATAACTATAATTGCACTGTTTGGGTTAAGTAAACGGCAATAAAAAACGCTTTCCTGTTGCCGGGAAAGCGTTCTTAAAATATAAAATCTTCTGTTAATATCCGAACGGGCTGTTGCCGAATCCTGAATTATAATACGGGTTATAGTATGGCGAGGCTCCATCTGTGTAACGCACTGCCCCCGATACCGAGAACTTATCACTGATCTTGTAAGTTGCACTGAAATCGGCACCCTGACGGCCCATGTAGTTATAGTTGTTGTACGCACCCAGTTCCTGCGGCATATTCGAGAGATCTTTCCAGACATTTCCGCTCAAAATAAGTCGGTCGTTCACCAGGTAATCGCCGCCTACACTAACTATGTAGTGGCTGTTACCCGTCGTGCGACGCACTATAGTTCCGTTCTCGGAAGTAACAGCATAGTTACGCGGCATAGAGCTTATATAGGTAAAGCTTGCAAAACCTCTGAAACGGTCTGTCACCTGGTAGCGGGCTGTTGGTTGCACAAAAGTACTAGCTCCGAAATGGCTGTTATAGCTGGCTCCCAAGCTTAAGTTGTAGCTGAGGCGCGGTGCTGCAGGCAAAACATCTGTAGTTTGTTTTACAGGTGCCTGTGCCATGGCGTTTACGGCAAAGCACATCAGGCAAATCATCGCTATTTTTACTGCTATTTTCACGTAGTGTATATCTTCAGTTTATAGTTACTAAGGTAGAGCTTATGCCTGTTAAAAACAAGTACTTATGCTAACGGTAACAACAGGCAGATGTTATAGTTTACCTGTTTAACCTGATAACTATAGTTTGGCCTTATTATTTAACCTGCGAGCCTAGCCAGTTGTTCCGGAACTGCTGCATAGCTGATGTAAGTGTTTTGCCGATGTTCTCGTAAAGCGCAACCTCCAGCGTTGGATCTTCAGCTAAGGTTATAGTTGTGTTATGGGTTGTGCCCCGGCTGATGTAGATAACTGGTATCGTATCTCCTGGCTTATGCTTGTCCATTACTTTTTTCAGGTCTTTTTCGTTCCTGATCTTTCGGTTACCCAGCGTTAATATCACATCTGCTCTGTTTAAACCTGCTTTATAAGCCGGAGATGTAACTACAGTGCCATCGTTAATAACAGCGCCGTTTTTAGTAAATTCCAGATCACTCAACCCTAACGTAGCCACGTCCGGTTTCGCCTTACGAAGCTCCAGGCCGGCCTGTGCCAGCAGAGGTGTGAAATCAGGTAATTCACTGCCGTTTACATAGTTGCTTAATACGTTTGCTGCCCAGGCTTTATCGCCGCTTACTTCGGCCAGCGTTTCCTGCAGGTCGGTTAATGTATACGGTTTCTCTGGTTGACCATATTTGCGCCACAGTGCCTGCATAAAATCATCGAGCGTTTTGTTATAGTTCTGGCGCAGCGTCAGGTCGAGACTCAGGCCGAGCATGCTGCCATAGGTATAGTACGAGATAAACGTGTTGTGGCGGTTTACAGCATCAACAGAGCGGGCGGCATCTACAAAAGGCGCTTGTTGGCTCATCTCTACCAAACTATGGTATTGGCGACCCGGATAAAGCAGCACATAGTTCAGGTCTCCGGCGAGGCCATCGGCATAATTTTTCAGGTTGATGATTCCGCTACGTGGCATGGTCAGGTCGCCGTAATAGCTTGTAAAACCTTCGGCCAGCCACAGGGCTTCACTCATGTTTGCTTCCTGAAAATTGAACGGCTCCAGACTTTTCGGGCGGATTCGCTCTACATTCCAGGCATGAAAAAACTCGTGCGAAACAGTGTTCAGCAGCCCGGTCATGACTTTGGCAAGCGGTTGCGAGCTGGTAACTATAGTTGAATTGCGGTGCTCCATGCCATCGCCGTTTGCATGGGGCATGTAGCAGCCAATAAACGTATAACGCCCGAAATCGAAGTCAGGTAGCTCACCAAAAATAGCCCGTTGCTCTGCTACAATTTTCTGAGTTTTCTGAACGTATTCATTAAATTGATCTTGTGTCCCGTTGTGGTGGAGGGTTACTTGTATGGTCTTAGTTTTCCCTTTATCCTGTATGGTCCATTCTGCAAAATCGTAGTTGCTGAGCTCGGTCGGGCTGTCCATTAAATACTGGAAATCTGGGGCAGAGTAGGTGTTGCCTTGTTCGTGTTTCAGCTGCGTTGCTACTTTCCAGTTGCTGTTTTCGGGGGTGTTGAACGTAACCTGTGCCGGTGCTTTGTCGAATCCGGTGGCATGCATTAAAGTAGCTGGCATGTTCAGGTGGGCGTGTGTTTCGTCGATGCCTGTATATGTGCCGTCGGCGTGGTCTCCAAATAAGGTATAGGTTATAGTTGCAGCACCGTTATGGCCGGTAATATTCCACTGGTGCGGTGTCGCTTTCCATACCTTAATTTCTTTTCCCTGGCTGTCAGTAGCTTTCACGCTGTACACATTCTTGGCAAATTCGTGCAGCGCATAACGGCCGGGCGAACTACGGCTCATCAATACTTCCAGCGTGTCTGATTTAATACCCGAGAAAGTAACGCTGATCTCTGCTTCGTGGTGGACCGCATTTGGGAACGACAGATTGTAAGTAATTTTTTGCTGCGCGCTAAGCGGTATTGTCAGCAGTACCGTTATGAATAAGCTAAAGATCTTTGGAAGCATGGAGTTGTGTGTTTGTTTTGTTGAAAGATAAGGAGAAGGATGTAGGTACACAAATAAGGGGATTTAGTTTTTCTTTCTGTCATTTCGAGCGTTAGCCGAGGGATCTTATATTTCGAATAGATTTCTCTTTGTCATTTCGAACATTCTTGAGACGCGAGTCGAAAAGAGCCAGCGTAGCTGTGAGAAATCTATCTCAACTTATAGTTGATTTCCCTTTTAACTTGATACAAGCCATCGTTTCAAACTCCCTCTAATCCTGGGAGCTCTACTAACCTATCGTTTCAAACCAGCTTTGGTGCCCTCACGGCCGGGAGGCCCCGTCTTCGGGCATCACGCGGTGCGAATCTCTTTTGCTCCTGCGTCGCAATGCCCTACAGGCACCAGATATTCACAAGGCGCTCAACCCAAAGACTGCGATCTTTCGCATAGTGACCGCCTAACTATAGTCTGAGCTGACAAGCTTCGCAATTCATCGTGGTTGTATTTCCGTAGGGACAGGTCGCGACCTGCCCGCTCGACAGGCTGTAACTATAGAACTATAAGGCTAACTATAGCAATAGCAGAAAGTCCCCCTTTGAAGGGGGCGAAGGGGGATGTTAAACGCTACCAGATCTCTCACATTGTTCGAGATGACAAAATAAAACGCATTAGTAGCCAAACTCCCTCTCCTGTTTTGGGGGTAGGGGCCCTCTTCAAAAGGAGAGGGTTGGGGGTGGTTGGATAACGGCAACTATAGAACTTGTAGCTAAAGCCTTTGTCATGTCTGTCCCTGTCAGGCCAGTTGAGTCAGGAGACTCAACACCATCGTAAGTCACGAGTCTGGAGACTCGCGCCAGTATTACGAACTAATCCTGTTCATCCATAAATCCTGAAAATCCTGATTCAGACAAAAGCTATTTCCTATAAACTTTACTCTGCACAAAACCTCCATAAAAAACCTTACGCTGCTGCTCCTTCAATCCTGATTCACTAAAATGCCTGTGGTAATCTGGAAGCTGCCTGCCTTGCACACCACTAAGCACGCCAAAGAAAAGATACATAGTCTTGGCCAGCAGTTTCTGCCAGAAAGGTGGTTGATGCTGCACCGGCCAAAAATCTGTGAACAGCCATAGACCACAGGGAGCTAAAACTGCATAAAGCCTTTGCATTAATTGCGAGAGCCGCGCATCAGGGAAAAGATCAAGCAGGAAAGGGGTAATAACGACATTGAACTGTTCGTGTGTTTGTAAATCAGCGTCAGTGCCGTGGCGGTATGTAACTATAGTTGAAGCGGGGTTTTGTTGCCGGGCCAGTTGCAGCATTTTTTCAGATGCTTCCAGATAAACAACCTGCTTCGGGGAAGTGTGGCGTAATACCTGTTTTAAAAGCCAGCCGCTGCCGCCTCCGATAATGAGGACAGTTGCCCCCTTCGGAATGTATGGGAGAAGCCAGGCTTGGGCATCCTGCAGCGAAGAACCAAATACCAGCTTCGCCAGCGGGTCGTAAAAAGATGCTACAAGGTCGAAACCGCTATCCGGATGTTGGGGCAATTGGTTGATAAGTAAAACTATAGTTTATCGGTTGTTGTAATGCTGCTCAAGCACGCCTTTCAGCTTTTCGAAGATGTAATCTACAGTTTTTTTGCGGATGGCCTGCGTGTTGCCATCAAACACCTCCCGAAACTCTTCTGCTTTGCCATCATACAAAAAAGAAATGAACACGGTACCTACAGGCTTTTCATCTGTCTCGGAGCCGCCACCGCCGGCCAGTCCGGTTACGGCTATGCTAATGTCGGCTTCCAACAGTTTTCTCAGGCCCATCACCATTTCGTTTGTTACCTGCTGACTTTCGGCTGTATACATTTCCAGGGTCTCTTTCCGAACATCCAGCAGTTTTATTTTTACTTCCGGCTGATACACGACCACACTGCCTTTCAGTACATCGCTGCTACCTTTGGCTTTTACAAATTCTGCGGCGAGCAGGCCAGCGGTGCAGCTTTCGGCAAAGGCTACGGTCAGGTTCTGGTCTCTTAAAGTAGTTACCAGTTCAGTAAGTTCGGTTTGGGTCATAGGTTATCTAACGCTTTTCAGAGCTATATTTACTTATCAGGCGTTGGTTTGGTTTTGGCCCAGCAGGTAACTTTCTATAATACTATACACCGGGTGCGGCGATGCCAGCTCCGATTGCCAAACTCCAATTGCGTTTACGGGCATGATTATTTCTTTTTCCGGAAGGATGGGGGCTTTTGTTTCGGGCCGGGCTATGTTTTTACGGTAGCGGGCAAGCGTAATATGCGGGGTTGGTTTCAGTTTGTTGGGTTCCCCGGGTGTCAGCGTTTCAGACAGCTTTTTACTTAGTTTTGTAAACTCAGGGTGTTCTTTAAAGCGGGCCCAGATCAGGCGTGGCGAATTTGGTTTGGGTCCTTGCTCTATGGCTGCCAGCTGCAGGGTAAATGGTTCGCACTGGTTTGCTATCGCTTTCACTTTATGCCTGATGGTATCGAGCTCCGAAGCAGGTACATTCCCGATAAAAAATAAGGTCAGGTGCATGTTTTGTAGTGGTATGGGGCGTAGTGTTTCGGTAAGCATAGGCCTGAGCACTTCTTTCAGATATGGGCCTAATTCATCGGTTAGCGAAGCGGCAATAAATAACCTGATCGTAGCATCCATAAGTATAACAGTAGCATTGGTTCGTGATATTACGTTAAAGGTATACGCATGCTACGTAACCATAGCATCCCGATAAACGAATGTATAACGCATGATAAGGAATTTCTATAAAAAAGTTGCCGCCGGTATAGCGTTGTTTACAGTTGAGCTAATATTTGTCTGGCTCTTGTTTATTGCGTGTGTGGTGGTATTTTTTTACATAAGCAGCCAGATAGTTCAGGGCGATGAACTGGGCGTAGACGAAGCCGCCTTCGACTTTGCTGCAACTATAGCTACCCCCAGCCTCGATAATTTTATAAAAGTGATCACTTTTTTTGCGTCGAGGCAGTTTTTAACCCCGGCGGCACTGCTGCTGGTAGCCTACTTCGTGTTTATAAAACGGCACCGGTGGTACTCGCTTAAAGTGCCGGTAGTTGCGCTGGGCAGTATTACACTAAACGTGGTGCTGAAATATTTTTTCGACAGGCCGCGCCCAATTGTGCCGATGGTAGAAGCCCACGGACTCAGTTTCCCGAGCGGACATACCATGGTAGCGGCGTCGTTTTACGGACTGCTGATATACCTTGTGTGGCATAATGTTAAACAGCCGGTCTTAAAGTATACACTTGTAGGCTTTCTGTCCGTTTTTGTTATCCTGATCGGGTTTAGCCGTATTTACCTGCGTGTGCATTATGCTACCGATGTACTGGCCGGTTTTGCTGCAGGGTTTATGTGGGTGGTAATTGGTATCTATATTCTTAGACGAATGGAGCGCTATTCTCGTAAAGAGATAACTCCGGTGCTGATGGATGAGCCGGTAACAAAAGAGTAAATATTTTTTTATTCGGATATTGCATTAAATAAATTCTATCGTACCTTTGCAATCCCAATGAACGAGGGTTAAAGGGTTTTGGGGATGTTTATTTGATAGTGACCAATGCGCACGTGGCGAAATTGGTAGACGTGCAGGTCTCAGAAGCCTGTGCCTTCGGGTGTGGGAGTTCGAGTCTCCCCGTGCGCACATTATCACTGTAAAGCGAAAGCCGGTTCTTACAAAGGACCGGCTTTCGCTTTTTTATGCCTTATGGTTTGGGCTGTAAACTATAGTTGTACCACTGGGTGCTGTAAATGCGTAAGCAAAAAGCATGAAGGCAAGGCTCAAACGGTTTATTAGCGCACTGGCATTGTTGTCTGTGGAAGTGGTGCTGGTCTGGGCTGTTTTCTTTGTCTGCATCCTATTATTTGTGTACATGGCGCATACCGTTTTTATAGATAAAGCCACCGGCCTCGATGTTGCCCTCTTCCGATTCGCTGCCAGCCATACTACCCCCGAATCTACACGCATTATGCGTATTATCTCCTTTTTTGCTTCTGCCGATTATTTAATGGTAGTGCCGGTGCTTATAGTTCTGATTTTTGCCTGGTTCCGGCAACTGCAGTGGTTCGCGCTTAAAGTTTTGGTCATTTCCTTTACAAGCACTATACTTAACCAGGCCCTGAAACGTGTTTTCGAGCGCCCGCGCCCCGAAACAGCCATGCTAGAGCAATCCGGTCTGAGTTTCCCCAGCGGCCACGCTATGATAGGCGGTTCGTTTTATGGGTTGCTGATCTATATTGTGTGGCGAACGGTGCCAAACCCCATCTGGCGATGGCTGCTAACTATAGTTTTAACTTTTCTGCTTTTGCTTATTGGCTATAGCCGTGTGTACCTGAACGTGCATTACGCCACCGACGTACTGGCCGGCTTCTCCGCCGGAATTCTCTGGCTGCTCATTTCCATCTACTTCATGCGCAAACTCGAGAAGATCTATTTCCAAAAGGTGGAACAGAAGCAGGTGTAAGATTAATATATTATTAATCCGATATAAATTTTATTAGCCGGGAGAAGTGTGTATTTTTAAAGTAGGGTATAGTTCTGACAAAAAGTAAATGAAAAAGATACTCTTATTAATATTCCTTTTTAGCTGTTCTCCTAATGAAAAACAGTTAGATGAGCATACTATAGTTCAGGAGAGTGATTCTTTTCATAGGCCAGATAGAGAAACCCAGTTATCAGAAAGTTTAACTTCAGATGAATTTGATAAGTTCTTAAGTCTCTTCTCAACAATTTCCTTCGATACACTTCACGTCTTTAGCGATGATAGTGGAGACAGGGTATTAGTAGAAAAAGCTGTACCAATAAAATATCTGACTTACTTTCCAGATGCGGTTAGATTGGGGGCAACAGAGTGGAATGTAGATTCTGTTTATGCTATGTACAGGTTCGCCTACTCCCCGGGTGTAACAGCATTGATTGCACGAGTACCAAGTCAACATTCTTCGTCAGCTTTTAACATATTTTTATTTTCAAACGAAACTGAAAAGTTACTACATTCCCAAAGGATAGCTGAGTTCACGGGTGATGCAGGTGATGTTTATACTGAGCAATCCTGGATATTTAAATTGAATAATGACAATTTGGTAGATATAATCACTAAGAGCAAAGATGTGTATGCTTTGAATGAAGACTTAACTGAATTTAAGCATTATGATTCTACCTATGTTTACTTAGGTAATAAAAGTGGTTTTAGAAAAATTCAAAGCTCTTTAGCAAATACTGAAGCCTTCAAATTAAAAGAAACTAATTGAATCGGATAAATTACGGCATGCCATCATTCTCCAAATCCATACTTCTTCTCTCAGCAATACTTACCATTGCACTTCCAGCCTTGGCCCAGCACCCCGACAATATAAAAGCTGTCCGGGAGAAGCTGGAGCAGGAGAGGAAGCAAGCGAAAGCGGCAACTATAGCACCAGCTGAGAAAGCTGAAAGGTTACTGGGACTGGGCTTATGGCAGGAGGCGGAGAAGACTATAGCTAAGGCGAAACCAACCGTGCAAACTATAGTTGCCAAAGCAAAGCTTGCTATCCTTAACAACGAGTTTGAGCAGGCCGAAAAACTGGTAACACAGGCTCTGAAACTACAACCAGAATCTGCGGAAGCGCTGCTGCTGCAAAGCAAACTACAGGTGCAGGCATGGGAACTGGAAAAAGCAAAAGCCACCGCCAACCAGGTATTAGCCAAAGCCCCGAAGCACGAAGCAGCAACTATACAAGTAGGCCGTATTCTGATGCTGCAGAAAAAGTACGACCAGGCACTGGATAAGGCAAAGCAGGTGCAGCAGCTCAATCCCAAAAATGCCGATGCGTATTTGCTGGAGTCGGATGTGCATTTCTGGAACCAGAAGCCGGACCTGGCCGAAAAACCACTCATCACCAGCCTGACCTTAAACCCGTTTAATCCCGATGCCCGCTTCAACTATGGTTATGCCATCTGGCGACGCGTAGATGCCACGCAGCTAAACAATATGGCCGCGCAATGGGAACTGGCACTGGAACTGAACCCGCTGCATTATGTAACGCACTGGCACTGGGGCAACGGCCACACTAACCTCACCTACGCCGATTACGCCCAACCCGAAGATGAAAAAGTACGGCAGGAACTACAGCAGGCAGATAAACTAATCGCCCAGAACAAACTACAGGAAGCTTTGGCTGTGGCCATAAAGGTGCAGAAAGAATATCCGACGTCGGTGTTGCCGGCTATGCTGCGCGGCTCGGTGTATTACATGGCCTTCGATATGAACCGGGCCCAGCGCCTGGATTCTGCTCAAGTTATTTTTCAGCAAATCTTAAATCGCAAAAAACACTACGGTCCGGCCCACAATGCCCTGGCTGCGGTCATCAAACAAAAGCAACTGCCTTACCTGCACAACTATGATTCGCTGCAGCAGGTTATTCAAAGCACAACTATAAAAGACCCTGTAAACTTTGCGCGCGTATTTCCTGACGTAGACTATTACCCCGGCAATGAAGTGCAGAAGATGGTGTGGTCGCAACTCTATGAAAGTATAGTTTACTTCCCATTCCTGAGCCGCCAAAACGAAAAGTTCGTGATTCCGCCGTTGCACCACGACCTTACTATTGCCATGAAATCACCTTTCTTCAGGCAGGCAACTACCTTTGATAACCGCCAGTGGATGGACATCAGGGGCGTAGGAAGTGGCGCGGCTGCTATTGAGTACGTGGTGCGGGGCTCGTACCTGGAGCGGAATGTGGTGCTGCATGAGTATGTGCATCAGTTTCATGGGAGGGTGTTTACCGATGCCGAAAACCGCGAAGTGCGCCGCCTGTACCAGAATGCCATGAAGGAGAACCGCACGCTGGATTATTACTCTGCCAACAACGAACATGAGTACCTAGCGCAAACTTATCCAGCCTATTTCGAGCCTGTAAAAGTGCATCCGCTCAACCATAAATCCATCAACACAACCGCCGACCTAATAGCCAAAGACCCCGAATTGTATAGTTTCCTGGACGGATTGGTGAAAAGGCAGCGCGCTTATTTAGCCGGAGATAAACAGGCGATGGCTAGCAACTGGTCGGAAGTGTATCTGAACCTGTCGGAGCGTGAACTGGCTCGTAAGAACTATAACCAGGCAATGGCCTTGCTAGACACGGCATTAACCTGGGATGAGAATTATCAACCTGCCTTAATTGCCTATGCTGGTGTAAAACGAGAACAGAACAGGTTTCACGATGCCGAAAAGTGGCTTTCGAAGGCTGAAAAGATAAACCCTGATTATGCGCCAGTGTATGTAGCCCGCGCCGAGTTGCTGGAAGCCATGCGCCGCGCTGGTAAACTGGAAGCCACTGAAGCCCTGAAACAGCAGGCCGAACTATACCGCAAAGCTCTGGAAATAGAAGATGATTTGATGACACGTGCTGCCAATACAATGGCTTTCGCCAAACTATACACGTCTTACGGCCGGGTTCCGGAAGCTATGATCTTGGCAGATAGTTATGTGAAAACGGCTCCAACGGTATCCACATACCTGCGCGACCGCCGCGATGAAGCACTGGCCTATGCACACTGGCTGAAGGGTACTACCGGCAAAGCCCCGGAAAGCGAAGCGGAACTGGCAAAACTGGTAGCATTAAAACCACAGAACTATGAGCTGCGCCAACAGTACGCTGATGTGCTGGCTACACAGGGCAACTATAAAAAAGCTTATGTTACGTTAGCAGAAGCACAACGCATATTAGCTGCCAGCGGCACATCACGGCCAACATACATGGTGCGTATGGCAGAATACCAACTGATGGCAGGCTTAAAAGATTCGGCAATAGTTACGGCTGAGCCACTAACTTCAGGCAGTGTTAAACTTCGCACCGACAACTATAAACTGGTTTCATTAATGGCCCAGCTCGGCGATGTGGAGAAGGCAACTATGTTACTGCGTCAGCAACCCCGACCGGAAACCCCGGCAGAAATGGCGGAGCGTTTAACGGCAGTAGGCATTCTATGGGAAGCACTGGATAAAGCAGGCAAAGCCGAGAAATCGTATAAAGCTGCGTTAGAAGAAAACCCGTATCAGTATGAGGCGCGCGTGCTGTTAGCAAAGCTTTTACGGGAGCGGGGTAAGAACAAACAGGCTGAAAAAGTAATGGCTACCACCCGTATTTCAGAGATTTAACAACACTAAACTATAACTACCCAGAATTTATGAAACTACCTTTTTACTTCAAATTTGTCCTTGCCCTGCTGATCGGGCTAGCCTGGTCGTGTAACCAATCCACAGACTCTGTAGCAGCTGATAACGGCGATAAGGCCAGGGCTGTAACCACTATTTACGTAGTACGCCATGCCGAAAAACTAACTACCGACCCTAAAGACCAGGACCCTGCACTTACACCAGAAGGAGAAGCTCGTGCAAAAGCATTGGTAACGTATTTGGATAGTAAGCCTGTTGACGCTGTGTACAGTACCAAATACAAACGCAATAACCTGACTATTAAGCCACTGGCAGATACGCGAAAACTACCTGTAAATACCTACGAAGGGCACGATTTTGAAGGATTGAAAAAGCAGATCATGCAGAACTATGCTGGAAAAACTGTTGTGGTTGTGGGCCACTCCAATACCATCCTGCCTATAGTGGAAGCCCTGGGAGCCAAAAAGCCATTTACCGAAGTACCTGACAGCAAGTACGACCACATCTTTAAAGTAACGATACAAGCCGACAGCACTGCAACCGTAGAAGCCGGTACGTACGGCGCCGCCACTAACTAAACTATAGTTACTGTAAAACAAAGAGCCCGCTTAGTTAGTAAGCGGGCTCTTTTTATTTTTGGTAGAGCTATAGTTGCCCATTTAGTTGTTGCCTGACCACATGAGATTCTGTTACCCGGTTATGGAAGTAGCGGTGTTTAGCTACGGGCAAGCCGCGCACAAAACGCATGAACATGATCATAACCGAAAGTGGTTTGGCAAAATAACGGATCGTAGCATTTTTGAACGTGATACGGCCATTATGTTTATCTACTACCTGTATGCCCAACAGATTTTTACCAAGCGTTGCCTGCGCAGAGCTTGTTTCGGAGCCTGCAAAGTATAGCCAGCCCAGCACAATGTAAATAAGCGTTTCGGGTTTCCAGAGGAATGTATCCTCATTGCTGCTGATAGTGTAATAATCAGCTATGGCAGCTACTGTAACTATAAGCACAGCATCAATCACAAGCGCAATGGCACGCATCCGGATCGAAGCCGGAACTACCCGATCACCGGATTTAAGATATATAGCCTGCATAGTATATTTTCGTCATAGTTTATCATTTAACCGCGTTTCCGGTTTTGATATACTGCAAAAACTAAAACAGGTTGTGTTATAAGGAGTTATAGTTTAGAAAAGCGTGAGCTGCTGGGTTGGTTTCAGGATGCCTTCGTGCTTTAACAGCCATTCTTTCCGCCATAAACCGCCTGCATACCCTGTCAGGCTGCCGTCGCTGCCAATTACGCGGTGGCACGGAACTATAAGGCAGATCGGGTTTTTACCGTTAGCAGCGCCAACTGCCCGTATCGCTTTTTCGCCGGACACTGCTCTTGCCACTGCCATATACGATACCGTTTTCCCGAAAGGAATAGAAGATAGATTAGCCCAAACCTTCTGCTGAAACTCGGTTCCATCCGGCTGCATCGGAATGTCGAACTGCCTGCGCGTGCCTGCAAAATATTCCTCGAGCTGATCTATAGTTTGCTGCAGAATAACTGGCTGCTCTGGTGAGGTTGGGTAAGCTATGTCCGAGAAAAGACACGACACCAGGTGCGTATCGGTAGCGGCCAGGTTTAGGAAACCAATAGGCGTTTGGTAAGAGCAGGTATAAAAAGTAGCAAGCATAGTTAAATGTACAGATTTGCCTGTTTTGCTGCAAGTGCCTGAAACTATAATATTTAAAAACAAAAATCCCCTGCTGTATGCCGGCAGGGGATTTTTGTTGAAAGAACTATTAAACTATAGTTTATAAGACAGTACTAAGAACAAGCTATTGATGCTGGTAGAATGACTTGTGAAGCGTGACACACCATCGTTTATCTCGTAGCGTGCTTCCAGGCTAAGTGGTTTGCCCAGGAACGAGTAGGAGATACCTAAACCGGCCGTCATGCCTCCGGATAGCGACAGGATGTCATCTTCTCCTAAGAAAGCACCTTTTTTCTCCTTTGTTGTACCACCGAATGTAGTTGTTGTAGTGATCTCATTGCCCTGCGAGGCAACAAAGTTCATAACTGGTCCAATGTTAAAGTATGGTCTTAAAATACCTCTTGGGTAAGTATAACGCGCCAGAACAGGTATCTTAATATGTTTCATGTCCATCCATATCTCGCTCGTCGAAGTGCCGGGTACACTTGGGTCGTCGCCTTTGCTTGCTTCAAAATAGTTAGGGGCATACAAAACCTCTGTTTGCAAGGATAGTTTCTCGCTGATGGTAGGCATCGAAAAGTTAAAGAAGACACCCAGCACAGGTTTCACAGATGTGTTATGAAAGCCTTGGTCGGAGTCTTCAACTTTAAAAGACAGTTTGGAACTGCTGATGCCTGCAACAGGGCCCAGGTTAACACGGATCTTCTTCGGTACTTTGCTGTATTCTTCCTGCCCAACGCACACGTTATATTTTTTAACTATAGCCGAAAGTGAGTTAAGGCCGATCTCTACTTTATTTATATCATCCTCTGTTATAGAACTGCAGTCGAGGAACGTTTGCAGAAGCACCGGTTTGTATAGTTCGCGGCGCATCATGTAAGTATGGCCAAGTTTACGACCTTCCTGGGTATTTTTCTGCTTAAACTCTTCTACCTTCAGCTCTCTGAGAGGCTCTGCGTTTTTAGAAATGTAAAAACGGTCTTTTTGCATCGGGTCGCGCAGATAATAGAGGTTGGCTTTACCTTTAACCAACAGTTGTGCAAATAAGGTCTGTTCTACGCTAAGCGTATCAAATGCCGGCACCAGTTTAGATTCGTAATATTTCTGCTCTTTCTGAAAGCCGTAACCCTGCACCTGCGATGGAAGAAAGGTCTGCTCTTTGGCTGAGGCGTTACTTTTAAAAGCGATTTGATGGGTGTTGCGCTGTGCGCCGCGGTAGTCTACAAGTCCGCTGGTAGTGTCCCCATTCTGCAAGATATATCCTTGCCTGAAATCCTGTTGTGCAAATGCTGCACTGCTTACTAAAGCTAATAAAATGGTAATGTAAAGTTGTTTCATAAAAAGGGTGGAAGTTGATTATTGAAATAGAGAAGATTGGAAAACGATCGGAAATTGGTAGCGATCGGGTTTGAATAAATATAGTTAAATTTTAAAGTCGCTAGTTACAGAAAATAGCGCCGTAAAACAAAAAGCCCCGCTGATTTCAGCGGGGCTTTTCTATAGTTGCGTATTCGGAATTTTACTTGTTACCGTCTACTTCTTCGTAGTCTACATCGGTTACACCGCCATCGGCTGGGGCACCTTGCTGACCGCCCGGCTGACCATTGCCACCGGCTGCGCCTGCAGCACCTTCCTGTCCGGCACCGGCTGCGTACATCTCCTGCGATGCTGCACTCCAGGCATTGTTCAGGCCTTCAAGAGCTGCGTCAATTCCAGCTACATCCTTTGCACCGTGCGCAGTTCTAAGTTTGCCCAGCGCATCTTCAATGGCAGTTTTGTTACCTGCAGATAGCTTATCGCCGTACTCTTTCAGCTGCTTTTCAGTCTGGAAGATCATAGAGTCAGCTGCGTTCAGCTTCTCGATCTCTTCCTTCGCTTTCTTATCAGATTCAGCGTTGGCTTCAGCTTCCTGGCGCATACGCTCAATTTCCTGCTCGCTCAAACCAGACGAAGCCTCGATACGGATCTTCTGCTCTTTACCAGTTGCTTTATCTTTAGCCGTTACATGCAGGATACCATTAGCATCGATGTCGAAAATAACTTCGATCTGCGGAACACCACGAGGTGCTGGTGGAATACCATCCAGGTGGAATCTACCGATGGTGCGGTTATCGCGAGCCATTGGGCGCTCACCCTGCAGTACGTGGATCTCTACCGACGGCTGGTTGTCAGATGCCGTAGAGAATGTCTCCGATTTCTTGGTCGGTATAGTTGTGTTCGACTCGATCAGTTTGGTCATTACACCACCCATCGTTTCGATACCCAGTGAAAGCGGTGTTACGTCCAGTAGAAGTACATCTTTTACTTCACCTGTTAACACACCACCCTGAATGGCAGCACCAATGGCTACAACTTCATCCGGGTTCACACCTTTAGATGGTTTCTTACCGAAGAACTTCTCAACCTCTTCCTGCACCTTAGGGATACGGGTAGAACCACCCACCAAGATCACTTCATCAATATCAGAAGTAGATAATCCGGCATCCTGAAGTGCTTTTTTGCAAGGCTCCATCGATCTGCGGATCAGATCGTCAGACAGCTGCTCAAATTTAGAGCGTGTTAACTTACGTACCAGGTGCTTAGGAACACCATCAACTGGCATAATGTATGGCAGGTTGATCTCTGTTTCGTTAGAAGACGAAAGTTCAACTTTTGCTTTCTCAGCAGCTTCTTTTAAACGCTGAAGTGCCATTGGGTCCTTGCGCAGGTCAATGCCTTCGTCGTTCTTAAATTCTTCTGCCAGCCAGTTAATGATCTTCTGGTCAAAGTCGTCACCACCAAGGTGTGTATCACCATTCGTAGAAAGTACTTCAAACACGCCATCACCTAATTCCAGGATAGAGATATCAAAAGTACCGCCACCTAAGTCGAATACTGCGATCTTCTGATCTTTGTGTTTTTTATCTAAACCGTAAGCAAGCGCTGCTGCTGTTGGTTCGTTAATGATACGCTTCACTTCAAGGCCTGCAATTTGTCCGGCTTCTTTTGTAGCCTGACGCTGCGCATCGTTAAAGTAAGCTGGTACCGTAATAACCGCTTCTGTTACAGTTGTGCCTAAGTAATCTTCTGCCGTAGCCTTCATTTTCTGAAGCACCATTGCCGAGATCTCTTGCGGAGTATACTCTCTGTCGCCGATCTGTACACGTACTGTGTTGTTGCTGCCCTGCTGTACCTTGTAAGATACCTGCTTGGCTTCTTCGCTAACCTCGTTGTAGCTGTGGCCCATAAAACGCTTGATCGAAGCGATCGTGTTCTGTGGGTTAGTGATTGCCTGGCGTTTTGCAGGATCACCTACTTTACGCTCGCCGTTACCACCGTCCAGAAATGCAACGATAGACGGAGTAGTTCTGCGGCCTTCGCTGTTTGGTATAACCACCGGCTCGTTACCTTCCATTACGGCAACGCACGAGTTGGTTGTACCCAAGTCAATACCTATTATTTTTCCCATTCTATAGTTTTATTATAGTTTCCTATCTAAAAATTTCTTTACTGTTGGTAGCATTATATCAACCAATATGCCAACCGGTTTTAAGGTGGTTTTTTATGTCATTCTGTCACGAAGCGCAACTATTGTTTCGGATTTGTCTGACTAAAAACTGAAGCTGCCAACCAACCTGCGACATATTTACCTATTACCTGTAGTTAGCTACGGAAGAATGCGGAATGTAGCCAGAAAATTATAGGTAAGATGGACGGGGAAGATGAATAGGCCTGAAAACAAAAGCCCCCGCCACGACAAGTAACGGGAGCTGATGTTCACTTTAACACCTAAAACACATTTTTGTAAAAGACCTTGTTGCTACTAAAACTTACACCGGAAGTAAGCTGTAGTGGCGGCCTTTTACAACAAGAGTATCTATAAACAAGAGTACCCAAAAGGGAAAAAGGGTTGCAAGCGGTTAAAAGTTTTTTTATTTGATAACAGATTTCTCCCGCAAGGTGCTTTTGCCGGCATTCCGGAGCGAGGTTAGGTTATCCTGAACAGGAGGGTTGGGCTCGGACAAGAAAACGGCAGTCTTGCTCATGTAGCTGGCAAGGCCGTTGTTTATCCAAATCCTGTCTGTTCGTTCAGTACTGTTTTCAGATCCGGAGATGATGTCAGCGAAATAAATTGTTTGGGGAATAGCAGGCAATGGCGCAACTATACAGCTGTCGCAATCTGATCCTTTAAGTGAGGCATATCGGTGGTTCAGGGCTTTGTCGTAAGCAGTAGCTTTCCCCGAAATAAGATCTATATAAGCTGTGCTGATGTTGTTATCGATATTCAGTACGCTGAGGATAAAGATAAGCAGCGCAAAAACCGGGATAATGGGGGAGTTGCTATAGTTTGTAGTAAACACCCAACTATAGTTTTGGATGGCCACTTGTAAACTATAAAACCATCCAAACAGGAAAAAGAAATAAATAACGTTCTCGAGTCGTGGGGTGGCCCGCTCACCAGTTGACCACGCAAACGCGAAATTCATAAGGAAAATAGTAACCAGGAAGTAAAGCGCTACCAACCGGAGATCAACTATAAATGCGCGATTGTTTTTCAGTTTTTCTGCCAGTGGCAACCCGAAATACGAGATGTAAACTATAGATGCAGCCAGCAATGGTAACAGCCACCTGTAAAACGAAAGCCCCGTCATAAAACCGGCATACACCACCGACCATACCAGTTTGCCACCATTCGGGTGTTCATTCATGCGGTTATAGTTGCCCGGAGCCAGCACCGCTACCAGGCAGCTTACTACACAAACAATGATCAGCACCAACAAGTATGGCCGTGCCTTTGGGTTTTTGAGGTTAACTATAGTTACAAACCCTATCGTTGTAAACGTGATGACCAAAGCCATTTCGTTAGAACCAACCATCGCAACTATAAGCACAGCCATAAGCCCGATATACAGTTTCTTTGCTGTTGTTTGCTGTGTCTGGAAGAACTTGAAAAGCAGTGCCAGCATGACCATCAACATAATATTGGGCAATTGGTAGGTAGCGTACGTCGAGAAAAAGTAAAAGCCTTCGGACGGGCTGGGCAACTGGAGCAGGTAAAGCGTAAAAAACAGTCCAGATAACGCGATAGCCATTTTTTTAGTAAGCGCTACCCGGGTTATAGTTGAAAGCATAAAGTACAGCCCTCCGCAGAATAGAAAGAACAATACCAGCGTGTAGAATCTGTAAAGTAAAATCGATCCCGAAATCATGGGGTTGATCCGGAACAGGGTAATCGTGCTGAAATAGCGGCCAGTCCAGTTAGTATAGTATTGCCGGAACACAGTCAGGTAATCCAGCGCACGGTCGCGCATGGCAAAACTAAAATCGTCGGCTTGTGGGTGATTGAAAAAGCAAAGTGCCAGAAATGGTACCAACGTATAAATGCCCGCAACTATAAGCAACCAGTAAGTAAAACGACGAACTCGATTCTCCTGTGTTAAAGAGGGCATAGCAAAGCAGGTTTATAGATCAGCTTTTAAATGTAACAAGATTTAACAGCAGATAAAATTCAGACCCCGACCAACTATAAAACTATAAGCTGTTCCACAGAAAAAAAGCTCCCCGAACCGGGAAGCTTTTCCTGAATCTCTAAAAGGTCGTTAAGCCATTGTTGGTGTTCTCACCAACAATCCAACTATCAGGTTGCGTTTACTTGCTGGTGAAAACACGCAGCAAAGGCGTAAACTAATGCTTGATTTAAAACTATAAAGGTTCTAACTATAGATGCTTATGTCTACCTAATCCAAATGCTTTTTAAGGAACTCTACAGCTAGTTTGTGTGCATCCTCGGCAGCTTGTTTATCATATTTCGGATTGCTGGGGTTGGCAAATGCATGCACGGCGTCGTACATTTTTATCGTTACTTCTTTATCGGCCTGCTTCATTTTTTGCTCAAAGTCAGCCACTATTTCAGGCGTTATGGAGCCATCCTGTTTTGCAAAAAGTCCCAGTACCGGACCATCCAGTTTCTTAAGTCGTTCCACATCACGCTCGGGCATGCCGTAGTAAATTACAGCTGCCTCGCCCTTGTCGCCGGCCTCAATTGCTGCCTGCAACGACCAGCCACCGCCAAAGCACCAGCCAATCGTTGCAATGTCAGGGTCTTTGCCGGCATAGTTTATAGCTCCGTTTATAATAGCACGCCCACGTTCCGGCGTAACAGATTGCATATATTCCACCGCTTTTTCGCGCTCTGTAGCCACACGGCCATCATACATATCCAGAGCCAGCACATTTACATTTTCCAGGTCTTTATGCAGTCGTTCGGCTTCCTGTTTTATGTAGTCGTTCAGGCCCCACCATTCGTGTATCACCAACAGGTAATCGTCTGTTTTTTTTGCAGCTTTTATCTCGTAGGCAGTACCGGTTTTCCCATCGGGCGTTTTAAATGTCACCATTTTTCCTTTCTGGTTCTGCAGTGTAAAGGGTAGCGGGTTATCATGTTTCGCCTGGAAACTTTTATCACTACCCAGCATAGCAAACTGTGCGGTTGGGTCTGCGGATGGTTTGGTGCAGCAACTCATTTTCTCCTGGGCAAAGGCTCCCGTGAGGGCCAGCAGGTAAATTGCTAAAACAGAAACTACTTTTTTCATAGGTATACATCGGTTTATGGTTTACATGTTTTTGCCCAACTATAGATTATCGCTGCTAATCTCCGGTTTGTTGTACTACCTGTTTGCGACTGCTACGCCGCTTACTGCTTGCCCTTTTTACATATACTGCCGATGGTCCTTTGTCATCCTCTTTCCGGATCGTGAACAGGTCTTTCTGCGCTTTTATAAGTTGAAGCAGTTGTCCGTAGCCAAAGGTGCGCGGGTCAAAACTTGGGTCTAACTGGCGAAGGTTTACACCGATGGCGCCCAAATGCGCCCAGCCATCTTCGTCTGCGGCCATGCTAAAGGCTTCTTTCAGTAATGGTATCGGGTTAGGGCGCGAACCGCTACCATTTTCAGGCGATTTTCCGGCTTCTGCTATTTCCTTTTCCTCAATGTTATCAACCAGGTTTTCGGTGAAGATAAATATGTTACATGCGTTAACGAATGGTTTCGGTGTTTTGCGTTGCCCGATGCCCATTACAAAAATGCCGGCTTCGCGTATGCGGGTGGCCAGTCGGGTATAATCTGAGTCAGAAGACACGATACAGAAACCATCCACCAGGCCGCTGTGCAGCAAATCCATTGCATCAATGATCAGGGCGCTATCAGTGGCGTTTTTGCCAATTGTATAACGGAACTGTTGTATCGGTTGTATGGCGTGGTTGTTCAGGCAATCTTTCCAGCCATTCATTTGCGGAGTAGTCCAGTCGCCGTAAATGCGGCGTATAGTTATTTGTCCATACTTTCCGGCTTCGGCCATTAACTTAACTATAAGGCTGGGCTGGGCATTGTCGCCATCAATGAGTATAGCTAAGCGGTGTTTCTTTTTTTCAGGATAAGGGTTCTTCATGTGTAGGTATTAGTTGGCGGCGGTTTGCGGCCTATATTGTAGCTGTTTGATTTTTATAGTATACTTATACGTTGATGTAGAGTTGTGGCTGTAAACTTCAGGTACTTCTGCTCAGTGGTTTATAGTTTACGATCGTTTAACATCCGTGCATTAGATTCGGTATACTGATAACATTTATACTTCTCTTATGAACCTGAACTTCATGAAAAAGACACTTTACACAATTGCCTCGCTTTGCTGTCTGGCAGTGCCTGCTGCCCGTGCGCAGGTGTTTAAAGCAGAAGAACCGCTTGCCCATACCTATTCTATAGTTGCCCGCGACCCTGAGACTGGCGAAATGGCGGTAGGTGTGCAAAGCCACTGGTTTTCGGTTGGTACGGCCGTGCCCTGGGTAGAGGCTGGTGTGGGAGTAGTAGCTACGCAGTCGTTTGTAAATAAATCATTTGGGTTAAAAGGTCTGGAACTACTGAAGCAAGGTAAAACGCCCGAAGAAGCGTTGGCGATACTTTTAAAAGACGACGAAGGCCGCGAAGTACGTCAGGTTTCTATTTTGGATGCACAGGGCCGGGTAGCAACGCATACCGGCAAAAACTGCATAAGATATGCCGGGCACATTACAGGCAAAAACTTTTCGGTGCAGGCCAACATGATGCTGACCGACAAAGTATGGCCGGCCATGGCAAAGGCTTTTGAGCAAAGCACTGGCAAACCCCTGGCCGAGCGCGTGTTGCTGGCCATGCAGGCAGCCGAGCGCGAAGGTGGTGACATTCGGGGAAAGCAATCGGCAGCGCTGGTGGTAGTAAAAGGCAAAAAAACTGACCAGCCCTGGGACGACCGAACTATAGATTTAAGAGTTGATGACCACGAAAAGCCATTGGATGAACTTGCAAGGCTCCTAAAAGTATACCGCGCCTACGAGCACATGAACAACGGAGACCTGGCCGTAGAAAAAGGGCAGATGGAGAAAGCCATGGAAGAATATGGCAAAGCCGAGGCCATGTTCCCGGACAACCTGGAGATGAAATACTGGCATGCCATAACCCTCGCCAACAATGGAGATGTAAACGGTGCTGCCAAATTGCTCCGCGAAGTTTACAAAAAAGACGCAAACTGGAAAGAACTGACAGCCAGGTTGCCAGAAGTTGGTTTGCTAACCCTAAAGCCACAGGATCTGAAGAAGATTCTGGATGTGAAGTAGGGGTTAATTGTTTGTTGTTAATTGTCGGAACTATAGAATTTATAGAGACGCAATACCTTGCGTCTCTTTTTTACTGTGATATCCATAATGAGAGTGATGATTTAATTTGGTCTTATAACAACTACAAACTATGAATGTCTTGTTTTGTAGTTGCAATACAGAAACTTGTAAGAGCTGTGCACACTACGAGGCCTAAATAAAGCATTACTCATAAACCATCACCTTCACCATAAATCGCAAAATTACGCAATAACCGTTGAGTGGTATTAATATCATGAAGAAACTCTACTTGATTAAAGAAAATAAGAAGACAACTGACTTTGTGCAGTTACAAGTAGAAGATAAGTTTCTGCATATTCATTCTGGTAAAGTGGGCAAAGCAGGTGTCTCGAAAATAACCAAAAGCTTAGGTTCATTTGACAGAGCGATAGTAGAAGCAGAAAATCTTGCAGCAACATATATTGATAAAGGCTACAAGTATGGAGAAGAAGAGGATTCTACTGAAGTGATTGTATTCGACAAGGCTAAATGGCACTTCAATGGCGATTTTCCTACGGAGCTAAACGAGTATCAAGCTTATGTTCATACTGGCTTTTACCTGAACTGGATAATCGTGAATCAACTCATCTGCGAAGAATTGGGAGACGAATTTTCAGATGAAATTGAAAAAGTTAAGAGAAGAGAGATAACAGGAAGCAGATTCTATTTAGATTACCTTGATGGTGTCTTCACCTCAGAAGAGCTTAGCAGTACAGGGATAAACTTCACATTGGACTACTTTGATTTCGAAAAAGGAAATTATCTGCAGGACTACGAGATGACTTTAGCTAACGAGCTACCAACCCTTTACCATGTAGAAGATAAGTGGAGTAACTATGAACTGATCAGCAGGATTATCGACAACAGGTATAGCGATTGGTTGAAAGAAAAGTAGAATAACACCACTTAACGTAGTGCATAATACAAGCTTTGGCTATTACTCACCCTCATTATAAAACTATACCTAAACCCGACAAACTATAAAACCAGCAGGAAAATGGGAGTATAGTTGCAACTATATGTTATAACTCCAAAAACTATTTTCTAACTTATAGCCACAAACAAAACAACCTAACTCAACAACTCACCTACATAATGTTATTAAAGAACAGACTCAGTCACTGGCTGTTGGCAGCAGCTATAGTTACAGCCACGCCAGCACTGGCACAAAAGCAGACCGCACCTTCCGATTCGGCGGTCATCAAACAATTTTACGACAACGCCCTGACCAGCACTAAAAGCTACGAAGACCTGCGCTACCTTACCAAGAACATTGGGGCACGTTTAAGCGGCTCGCCACAAGCGGCCGCTGCCGTAGAGTGGGGTAAGCAGGTAATGGACAAAATGGGCCTGGACCGCGTGTATGTGCAGGAAGTAATGGTACCGCATTGGGTGCGTGGCGATAAAGAGATCGGTCGTATCCTGAGCGGACAGGTGGGCTCTACGGATGTTAACATTGCAGCACTTGGCTCTTCTGTTGGTACCGGCGAAACCGGCCTTACCGCCGAAGTAATTGAAGTGCACAACTTTGAAGAACTGGAGAAACTGGGCAAGAAGAAGGTTAAAGGCAAGATCGTATTCTTTAACCGCGCTTTCGATAATACCCATGTGCATACCATGAACTCGTACCGCGATGCCGTTGATCAGCGTGGCGGCGGCCCGGTAGCAGCTGCCAAACTGGGTGCTGTAGCGGTTTTAGTGCGTTCCATGGCCAACGAAATTCAGGAGGTGCCACACACTGGTAATACCCGTTACCAGGATGGCGTGGATAAAATTCCGGCAGCGGCTATCAGTACAAAAGGGGCTGAAATATTAAGCAAGCAACTCAAGAACGACCCCAACCTGAAGTTTTATATGCGCATGACCAGCGAGAACCTGCCGGAAGTGCTGTCTTATAATGTGATAGGCGAGATAAAAGGAACTGAAAAACCTGATGAGATTATAGTTGTAGGCGGCCACCTGGACTCATGGGACCTTGGCGAAGGCGCTCACGACGATGGAACAGGTGTTGTGCAATCGATGGAGGTGCTGCGGTTATTTAAAGAACTGGGTATAAAACCGAAACGTACCATCAGAGCCGTACTTTTCATGAACGAGGAAAACGGTTTGCGTGGCGGTCGCAAGTATGCTGAAGAAGCCAAAGCAAAAGGCGAGAAGCACATTGCCGCAATTGAGTCGGATGCCGGTGGATTTACTCCACGTGGTTTCGGGATAGATGGCAACGATGCCCAATACGCCAAAACGCTTACCTGGAAATCACTGCTGGCTCCTTATGGTCTGCACGAACTGACTCGTGGCGGCGGTGGCGCCGACATTGGTCCATTAAAAGGACAAGGCACAGTAGCGCTTATCGGCTTTAAACCAGACTCACAACGCTACTTCGACTACCACCACACCGATATTGATACTTTCGAAACCGTGAACCGCCGTGAAATGCAGTTGGGTGCAGCCTCTATGGCATCGTTGGTTTACCTGATATCGCAATACGGTTTGTAAAATGGAGATATAGAGTTGATCTCTGAACTATAAAAAAGCCTGCTTCGATTTTCGGAGCAGGCTTTTTTGTTGATTGAACACTTTAAAGACCTGGCAGTGTGCGAAACTCCTGCTAGTGTCTGACATCTATGGCAGCAGCAACGAACTATCGCCGTAACTCAGGAATCTATAGTTGTTAGCCATAGCATGTTGGTAAACCTTTCGCCAGTTCTCGCCAATTAGTGCTGAAACTAATAATAACAATGTGCTTTCCGGCTGATGGAAGTTGGTAACCAAACCACTGCAGATCCTGAAACTATAGCCAGGAGCAATAATGATCTGGGTGCTGGCGTGAAGATGGTCTGTTTTATAGTTTGCCATATAGTTTAGCAGGGCTGTCAGCGCTTCGGCAGGTGTGGGCAAATATATAGTTTCATAAGCAAACCACTGGGTAATGTGCAGTTGGTCTTGTGATAGATCAGGTTGCTGAAATACTTTTACACCAAGCCAATATAAACTTTCCAGAGAGCGCATGCTGGTCGTACCCACCGGAATAACAGGCTTGTTTCGCTCAACCTGTGCCAGCAGTTGAACTATAAATTCCCGGGTCAGGTATAGTTGTTCGGCGTGCATTTCGTGGGCTTCCATTACATCGGCTTTTACTGGCTTAAATGTGCCGGCGCCTACATGCAATGTTAAATAGGCTGTAGTTATCCCTTTCGCTTTTATAGTTGCCAGTACCTTGTCGGTGAAATGCAGACCGGCGGTTGGAGCAGCTACAGCTCCTTCCTGGTTGGCATAAATGGTCTGGTAACGGGTGCAGTCGGCGGGGGTGAGGTCTCGGTTTAAGTACGGAGGCAGGGGCAGTTTACCACAACGTTCCAGCACTTCGGCAAAGGTCAGGTTAGCAGGTTCCCAGGCAAAGTTTATCAGGAAATGTCCGTCCTGATGTGCTTCGCGTTCTGCTGTAATTACACCACCTTCAAAGTATAAGTAGAGTTTTCCGCTCTTCCAGCGTTTGTTATTACCTACCAGGCATTTCCAGGTGCAGCTACTGGTTTGCTGCATGGCTAGTTGCACTTCGGTATGTGGTTTTACAGGCTCCAGGCAAAAGATTTCTACTATACCGCCCGTCTCTTTCTGAAACAACAAACGCGCCTGCACCACTTTGGTATCGTTAAAAACCAGTAACGTATTGGCAGGCAAAAGCTCAGGAAGGTCGGTAAAAGTTTGGTCGTTTATAGTTCCGCTTTTATAGAAAAGCAACTTCGACTGGTCGCGTTCGGGTAGCGGAAATTTAGCGATTCGCTCGTCTGGCAGCTCGTACACAAAATCTTTAATCGCCAGCTTCTTAGGATCGGACATGTATTTAGTTAAGAGTTTAGAGTTATGAGTTTAGAGTGATAATGAAATCAGAAATAGCAGCTCTGATTTTTAACTTTTCACTTTCAACTTTTAACTGTTTTCAGTTTCTTCTTCCAGGTCATCAAGTTCCAGGGTCAGGGCGTTTACTGATATCTGTATTTCGCGGAGGGCCAGAGCCAGAGATGCAAGTAACAGCAGTAAGCTTAACCCAAATACATACTTACCTACCACTTCGTAGCCGGCAAACAGGATGAACATACAGAACACGCAGCCAAACATACTTGAAATACCCAGCGCCTGCATGTTTCGGATAAGTATGAGACGCGTGCGCAGATTTTCCATTTGTCCGAAAACCAAATGGCTTTGAGTGGAAGCATAGCGTTTTTTTAAACTCCTGATCAGGTTAGCCAGGGCCATAAAACGGTTTGTATACGCCAGCAGCAATAACGAAATAGCCGGAAACAACAGCGCAGGAGTGGTCAGGGTAATTTCCATGTGGCAAACTATAGTTGGGTTATTGTATGCTTTTCAGGAAATCCTCATCCAGGGGCTCGTCGTCATCGTCCTGCTGCGCATGGTGCTCAAAATCGATCGCAGTTAACAGTTCCAGGCCTTCCAGCATCAGTTCATCCAGTTCTTCTCTTGAGCTTGCATCCAATGTAGCTTCAAACAGGCCCAGTATGTGCTCACGCTCTTCGTTCACAAATATCTCGTGGTACAGGTTATCAAATACTTTAATCTTTTTCTGTACGATCTTATCGATCTCCTTCGAGCTTTTCGCTTTAATAGCTTCCTGCAAAACCTGAAGCGCTTCAATACTTGTTTCGTTGTCGGCCAGTCGGGTATAAGCTTTCAGAAAAGCAATACCTACACCCAAACGTACCCGCTCAAACCTGAAATTCAGTTCGTCTGTAGGTTTGCCTGTTTGAACGAAGACTTTGTAAGCTTCTTCAAACTTTTTATAGACATTGGCAGCACCTTCCTCAAAAACCTGCGGGTTCTCGGTATCATAGGCTGTCTCAAGTAGTAGCTGTAGGTTTTTGGCGCTCATCTGTTTATTGCGTTATAGTTTGCAAAGGTAATGGTTTCACCTGAAATCAACTCTCCCCAAAAGTCGCTTCTTATTTTTCCGGCGAAAGGTATTTTTGGTTACAGTTCTTACCTGACAGTGTGTGGACTGTAACTATACAACTATAGCTTTAATTAGAGCAACGGCCGAAAGTCCCCCTTTGAAGGAGGTGAAGGGGGATGTTAAACTGTACAGATCTCTCACCCTGTTCGATATGACAAAGTAAAAAGCAGAAAGCTCCCCGCCTTAGACTACCGAGAAGAGAGTTCGAAGGTAGCGAGCGTAACTCTGAGGGGCTGGGGGTGGTTGGATTACACATACTACAGAACTATAGCCAAAGCTATTGCTAATCCTGTCCCTGCCGGGCCAGTTGAGTCGGGAGACTCAACACCATCGTAAGTCACGAGTCTGGAGACTCGCGCCAGCGTTGCGAACTAAAGCATAAACTCTTCCGGGAGAGGGCTGGGGTGAGGTAAAACAAAAAGCCCGGCAACTATACAGCTACCGGGCTTTCAAAATACTCAACTATAAACCTGTTACCAAACCCACTGCGGGCAGAGCACTTTGCTGGCGTTGTTCAGTTTAAAACCAACTACTACTTCGTGGCTTCCCGCTGAAACCCTGCTCATACTGGATGTTGCTACTTCGTAGGAATAGCCCACATCAAACATATAGTTCAGGTTAACACCTGCCATAATAGCCCATGCATCGTTATGGCGATACGACATACCGCCCCAAACATACTGAGCATACAAGGCGCGCAGGTTAAGGTCGACGGCAGGCGTGGCAGAGCCGGTTGCTTTTACCATAATGGAAGGTACCACAGCCAAGTCGTTAGAGGTCTGGAAACGGATACCGGCAGTGCCGTAAAAGTGCGGTTGCAGGCTCATGGCCGGATCGTCGGTGGTTACAATTTCCTGCTTGCTTTTCAGTAACTGCATCCCGGATAACCCTACATAAAAATCAGGACTGTATAACCATAACCCAACACCTACATCTACTTTGCTCGCCGACATATTGCCGCCAACCAGGTAGGGGTCGCTTGGGTCGAGTACTCTGGAGCGTTCCACATCTACATTATACTGCGTTAAACCACCGGCCAGCCCGCTTGATAAAGTTAAGTAACGGGTAAGCGGCTGATGATACGCGTAAGTCGCGTTAAAGGTAGAAGTACGCAACAATCCAGCTTTATCAACCTGTACAACTGCCCCAACACCATGGTGCGGTACGGCTTTCTTGTAACTGTTGCGGGAAGAGAAACCATACTTGTTCGCTTTCCTGGATTTTGGTGACGTTTTGGCATTGTCCGGGTTACCGATAGAGCCATGGAAGGTGACATACATGGTTTCCGGTGCGCCTTCCACGCCTGCCCACTGCCCACGATAACTGGTGCGCATGTCGGCATAGCTTTCTATGCCGCCTACTGCAGGGTTTGTGAGGTAATTGTTTAAAGCGTACTGTGTGTACTGTGGGCGCTGCTGCGCCATTGCTGTGCCTGCTGCGGCAGCCAGTGCCACTACTATAGTTAAAATACGTCTCATAGCTGGCATTACTTAATAATAGTTATACTTCCTGAAATTGGTGCTTCGTCTCTCGACAAGTAAATGATGTAGTAGTAAGCACCGAGTGGCATTGGCTTTCCGTTGCGCATACCGTTCCATGGTTCTGAGTAGCCTTTGCTTTCGAAGATCTTTTCGCCCCAACGGGTAAAGATTTCTACTCTGCTGTCAGGATACAATTCCAGGTTCTCCACATGGAACACATCGTTTATACCATCGCCGTTCGGTGTCATGGCATTCATCGGGATGATGGCCGGCACAACGTTTACTGTTACTGAAGCCGACGCTGTACAGCCTTCAGCAGTTGTTATAGTTACAGTGTAAGTTGTCGTTACTTCCGGTTTGGCAATTGGTGTAGCACTGGTAGGGTCGCTGAGGCCGGTAGCCGGAGACCAACTGTACGTAGCACCACCAGTTGCCACCAGCTTGGTAGCTTTGCCCTGCATTATGGTTACATCACCGCTTACATTTGCCACAGGGTTAACCACGGTCACTTTCACTTCTCTGCGGGCGCTGCTTTCGCAGTTGCTGCTGTTCACAGCCTGTACCCAGTAAGTGGTAGTGGAGTATGGTGTAACTGTTAAGGTTGTCCCCTCTGCAATGTAAGTTCCTCCTGTTGGTGCATCAAACCACTCCAGTCTTGTGCCTGGCACCACGCCTGTAGCCTGCAGGGTAGCGCTGCCACCCGGACAAACCGAAACAGAAGCTATGCTTGGCAATGTCGGCAACGGAACAACTTCCATCTTCACGGCATTACTGATATGGTCTTCGCAAGGTCCTGAGATCTGCACAACACGACGGTACCATACATTTTTAGTCAAGGCCTGGGTTGGTGCATAATGCTGGCCTGTAGCGCCTGAAATGTTCATGTAGTTGATACCATCCGGGCTTTGCTGCCACTGGTATGTATAGTTTTCTGACTGCTGGAAGGCCACCGAACCAGTTAAGGCTGCCGGTATGCTTCCAGTACAGATCTGCTGTGCGGAGCTGATGGTATTATCTGTCACCAGCTGGTTTACAGTTATAGTTACCGCACGGCGGGCGCTGCTTGCACAACCTGTCGCGTTTACAGCCTCTACATAATAAGTAGTGTTGGTGTAAAGCGGCTGCGTTGTAAAGTTGATGCCCGATGCAATAGACGTTCCGCCGGAAGCAGTATAGTACCAGCGATAGGTAATGTTGGAAGCTCCTGTTGATGGATTTTTGATACGCAGGGTAGCAGTGCTGCCGGCGCAAACAGTTACATCATCAGCAAGTGGCGTGGCAGGTAGCGGTGTTACAGTTACCATAATCGCATTGCTTACACTTTCGCCGCAAGGGCCTGCTGCTCTCACAACTCTTCTGAACCAGGTATTCTGCGTAAGGGCGCCCGGTGCATATTCCTGGGCGTAAGCGCCAACTATACTCACAAAGTTTACACCATCCTCGCTGCGTTCCCACTGGTAAGCCAAGGTAGCGTTTCCACCACCTGTAGGCACCGTACCTGACAGCGGAGCCGGTGTAGCGCCACTGCAAATGGTCTGGTTACCTGTAACCGTGTTATTCGCCAGCGACGACATAATGCTAACTGTTACCGCCTCGCTTGGTCCTGCACAGGCAGTAGGAGAGGTGGTGTTAGCTCTTACATAAAACGTTGCCTGAGAAGACAGCGGGAATGTAGTGTAAGTAGTACCTGTATGGAGCATCGTGCCGTTCGCATCGTACCACTTATACACAAGCGCCGGATCCGGCTGAATAATCTCCAACTTAGCTGTTCCACCACTGCAGATCATCGCATCCTCTACTACAGGTGCTCCAGGTTTAGCTGTAACCGAAACTATAGCCTGAGCTCTTGTCGGACTGCTGCAACCTGCCGTATTCACTGCTTCTACATAGTATGATCTGGTAGAGAACAGGGCATCACTGGAAGTGTAAGAGATACCGGAACCGATCAGGTTTGTACCGGCGGCATCGTTATACCATCTGTAATCAACTGTCGGGTCAGGATTCTTCACATATAACGTCACTTTCTCGCCAGAGCAGATCGAAGCATTTGATACGAAAGGCGTACCTGGCAATTGCGTAACGCTTACCACCACCGACTGGCGCTTCGGACTGATACAGCCTGCTGCATTTACAGCCTCCACATAGTATGTAGTGCTTGCCGTTAATCCAGAGATAGAATGTGTGTTTCCGGTTGCCAGTAACTTACCCGATTCACTGAACCATCTATAGTTCAGCGTAGCATCCGGCTGCGATACACGTAGCGTTACCGTTTCGCCGGCACATATCTGCTGGTTAGATGCAATTGGTGTAGCTGGTAACGCGGAAATAGTTACTGTTACAGGAGTTCTTTCGCTTACACAACCGGATGTATTGGTTGCTTCCACGTAGTAGGTTCTGTCTGAAGTAAGTGAGCCGGTTTCGTAGGTAGTTCCTGTTGCCAGGGCTAAGCCGCCGGTTGCAGCACTATACCACTTGTAGGTTAAGCCTGCAGCTGCCTGCTTCACGGTAAGTGTTGTTCCGCTGCCTTCGCAAATAGCACGGTTATCTACTTCAGGGGCAGTTGGCAGTTGCATTACACTTACCATAACCGCTTTGCGCTGGCTGGCGCAGGCCTGTGTGGTGGTCGTGTAAGCTTCTACGTAGAACATGGTGTTCTGCTTCAGGTTAGCTGTTGTAAATGATGATCCGTTAGCTACCAGTGTGCCATTTCCGTCGAACCATCTATAGTTCAGTTTAACATTCGGGTTTGTAACACTTAGGGTCGTTTTCTCATTGTAGCAGATCACCTGGTCTGAGGCTTGAGGTATGGCCGGTAGTGGCGTAACATACACAGTTACCGCTTTACGGGCACTCACGCAACCGCCAGCGTTCACAGCTTCCACATAATAAGTAGTTTCTGTCTGCAGGCCATCGGCTGTAAACATAATGCCAGAGCCAAGGCTGTTTCCACCACTTGCTACACTGAACCAACGGTAAGTATATCCTAACTCAGGAGATGTAACCGATAGCGTAGCTCTTGAACCAGCGCAGATCGTAATGTTGCTGGCCAGTGGCGTTGCCGGAGCAGAAATGACACTTATTTTTACGATGTTGCTCTTCTGAGCCGGACAGGTTCCATTCTCTACACTTGCCGTTCTTCTGTACCAGGTGGTTACATAAGTGGTAGCTGGTTTATAGTTCTTGCCTGTTGCCGTCGGGATGATGTTATAGTTGATGCCATCCTCACTGCTTTCCCACTGGTAGGTAACGATTCCATCAGTGCTCATCACTTCATACCCGATTAGTGTGCTTGGGTCGGTGCCGCTGCAAATGGTCTGGTTACCGCTTATCGTGTTGTTAACAATCGGCTGGGCAACATAAACGGTAGCAACTGTACGACCTGGGTTCACGCAACCTGCACCTGAGCTTGCCTCTATATAGTAAATGGCATCAGCAGTAAGTACAGGAGTTGTGAAGGTAGTACCGGTATGCAGTAACGTTTCTGTGTCATCGTACCATTTGTACACAACAGCCGGTGTTGCGTTCTTCACATACAATGTAGCTGTAGAGCCTGCACAGATCTTCGCATCGTCAGCAAGCGGTGTTGCCGGCGATGGCGTTACGGTTACATATACTGTTTCGCGGGCACTCACACAGCCTGGAGAAGTTGTTGTTACCGCCTCTACATAGAACATGGTGTTAGCTGTCAGTCCGCGTGCTGTGTAAGAAGTGCCTGTTGCTAAAGCCGTACCACCCTGATTGTACCAGCGGTACATCAGGTTAGCATCCGGGTTAGCTACCGTTAATACAACTTCGCTGCCCTGGCAAATGGTCTGGTCGGCAACAACCGGCATGGCTGGCTGCTGTATAACCGTTACCGTTACGGCCTTGCGGCTCTCGCTGGTGCAACCCGACGCAGTTGACGCCTCTACATAATAGGTTCTGTTTGAAGTAAGGGCAGCCGTAGTGTAAGCAGATCCAATAAACACTGGAGTTCCGCCGGTTGCTACCGTGTACCACTTGTACGTAATGCCCGGAACGATACTCTTCACAGAAAGCTGAGCCGATGAGCCTGCGCAAACACTGGAATTATCAGCAAGCGGAGTAGAAGGTCTGGTTGCCACATTTACGGCAACTATAGTTCGGGCACTTGCACAGCTCAGCGTACCAGACGTAACAGCCTCTACATAATAAGTAGTGTTGCTGTTTAGGGTCGCTGTTGTGTAAGATGTTCCGGTTGCAAGTAAAGTTCCGTTGCTATCGTACCAGCGGTAGGTCAGGCTGGTGGTCTGGTTCTCTACTGCCAGTATGGCCTGCTCGCCGGCGCAAATATTCTGGTCTGCCACCATCGGGGCTTCCGGTAAAGGCATTACTGTTACAGAAACTGTTCTTCTTGAGCTGATACAACCTGTCGCATTCACGGCCTCTACATAGTAGGTAGTAGTGCTCTCAAGTGATGTAGTAGTGAAAGATATTCCGGTTACGATCGCGCTTCCGCCGGTAGGAGTGGTGTACCAGCGATAGGTATAGCCAGGAGTTACATCTTTTACGCTCAGCGTGGCCGTAGCACCGGCACATATCGTTGCGTTGTCGGCAACCGGAGTGGCTGGTATCGGCTGAACTGCTATCTGAATTGTGTTACTAACCTGCTCCCCACATGGACCAACTGCTTTTACTTTTCTTCTGCACCAGGTAGTAATGTTAAGGGCACTCGGGCTATAGTTCTGGGTAGTTGCATTGCTGATAGCTGTAAAGTTTACGCCGTCTTCGCTGCGCTCCCATTGGTAACTATAGTTTCCGCCACCACCGTTTGGCAACGAGCCAGTGATCGTAGCTGGTAAACTACCACTGCAAATAGTCTGGTCTGCAGAGATAAAGTTGTTAGAGATAGCTGGCGTTACGGTTACAGTTACGGTGCTGCGGGTAGCGCTACTGCAGGCTGTGCCCGTGTTGCTGATTGCCTCTACATAATAGGTAGCGCTATAGTTCAGAACACCTGTTGCGTAAGAGATGCCTGTACCAACCAACGCACCGCCGCTATACCAGTTATAGTACACAGTAGGGTCCGGGTTTTTCACCCAAAGTGTAGTACCGCTGCCAGCGCAGATAGAAGCATTTTCGGTTACTGGTGTGGCTGGTAGTGGCGTTACATTTACGGTTACTGCTTTGCGGGTTGTGCTGGCGCAGCCTGTTGCTGTTACAGCCTCCACGTAAAATGTCTCGCTAACTGACAGGCTATTGGTTGTATAAGTGTCGCCGGTTGCAAGCAGCGTGCCGTCGGTAGCCGCGTTATACCATCTGAAAGACAGGTTTGCATCCGGTGCATTTACCGCCAGTGTTGCCGGCTGGCCTGCGCAAATGCTAACATTGTCAGCAGAAGGAGTAGCTGGCAGTGGCGTTACCGTTACAGCTATAGTTGCTCTCTGGCTCGCACATCCTGCCGCCGAAACAGCCTCTACATAATATGTTCTGTTTGATGTTAAAGCACCGGTGTTATACGTAGCCCCTGAGCCAACTACAGTTCCGCCTGTTGCTGACGTATACCATTTGTAGGTATAAGCCGGATCTACAACAAGTACAGAAAGCGTAGCTGCCTCGCCGGCGCAAACACTGGTATTTTCTACAACAGGTATAGTTGGCAGGTCGGTTACAGTAACTACAACTGTGCTGCGGCTGCTCACACAGAATGGAGCGCTGGTAGTAGCTGCTTCCACATAATAAGTTGTAGTAGTCGTCAGGCTGCCAGTGTTGTAAGTAGATCCTGAAGCTACCTGCTCGCCAATGCTGTTATACCACTTATAAACCAGCGACTGATTTGGGGCGCTAACGCTTAAAACTGCCGGGTTGCCTGAGCAAATGGTTTGGTTGGCAACCACAGGTGCACCCGGCATCGGAGTTACAGTTACGGTTACGGCTCTTCTTGGGCTTACACATCCGGCTTCGTTAATAGCTTCTACATAATAAGTAGTAGTAGCCTGTAGCTCTGGGGTTGTAAATGTAGCGCCAGATCTCAGTACTGTTCCGCCACTTGCGGCATTAAACCAGCGATACGTATAGTTTGCTACCGCACCGGTTATGCTTAAGTTGGCAGACGAGCCAGCACATATCGTGGCGTTAGCAGCAGTTGGCACAGCAGGAAGTGGTGTTACCGTTATCTTTACTATGTTGCTGTTATTCTCCTTACAAGGACCGTCGGTTACTACTTTTCTTCTGAACCAGGTATCGGTCGTAAGAGCTTCCGGTGTATAGTTTTGCGTGGTGGCTCCGGTTATAGTTGTAAAGTTCAGGCCATCTTCGCTTTTCTCCCACTGGTAACTATAGTTGGCGCCTCCGCCCATCGGCTCAGAGCCGGTAAGTGCAGTTGGAGTGCTCGCATAGCAAATGGTCTGGTCAGCTGTGATAGCGTTGTTGCTTACCGGCTGCAGTACTTTTACAGTTACCACTTCTTTGGCCGGACTGGCGCAACCATTGCTGGTTACCGCTTCCACATAATATAAGGTACTCTCTGTAAGGGCATCCGTTGTGAAAGATGTTCCGGTTGTGATCAGGTTCTCGTTTCCATCATACCAGTTATAGTTTACAGATGGTACCGGGTTCTCTACTACCAGTGTTGCCGTAGCTCCGGCGCAGATAGTAGGCTGATTTACTTCCGGCTTAGCTGGCAATGGCGTTACAGTTACCGTTACTGTGCGGCGTGTGCTGTTACAACCAGTCGTTGCAAGAGCAACAGCCTCTACGCTATAGTTGGTCGTACTGCTAAGTGCGCCAGTGTTAAATGATGTACCAGATCCCAGTAAGTTTCCGGCATTATCATACCAATGGTAAGTAAGCGATGCATCCGGTGCAGTAATGTTAAGTGTAGCACTGCTTCCTGCACATATGGTGGTGTTGTTTACAACCGGAGCAGATGGTATTGGAATAACATTTACAGTTACAGCTTTGCGCGATAGGCTAATGCAGCCTGCCGCGTTTACAGCTTCAATGTAGTATGTTCTGCCTGAGGTTAAAGTTGTAGTTCTGTAAGTAGAGCCCGTATGTAATGCTGTTCCGCCGTTGGCCGTACTGTACCACTTATAAGTCAGGTTCGGGTCAACATCTTTTACGGCCAGGTCTGCTGTATTTCCAGAGCATACTGTCGCATCGTTTGCCTGCGGTGTTGCCGGTAATGGCATTACGCTTACTATAACCGTACTGCGGTTGCTTACACAGGATGGCGTTGCTATAGTTGCAGCATCTACATAGTAAACAGTGTTGGCAGAAAGTGCATCGGTAGTGTAGGTAGGGCCGGTTGCCAGTAGGTTTCCGGCGCTGTTGTACCAACGGTAGATCAGAGTAGCACTTGGAGAGCTTACCGATAGTATGGCTTGCTCGTTTACGCAAATGCTGCGGTCTTTCACTACCGGTGATATTGGCAGTGGCGTTACCGATACTGTAACTGCTTTGCGCGGGCTTAAGCAACCTGTTGCGTTAGATGCCTCTACATAATAGGTAGTGCTGGTAGTTACAGCAGGTGTAGTGATGGTAGTACCAACTCCCAGAATGCTGCCCCCGGTAGCTACTGTGTACCAACGATACGTGTACGCTGAGTTCGGATCCTTAACACTTAACGTAGCAGTGCTTCCTTCGCAGGTAGTGGTGTTATCAGCAAGCGGGGTAGATGGTAGTGAGTTTATAGTTACTTTAACAACATTACTGATATGTTCAGGGCAGTTATTGTTCGACTTTACTCTTCTTCTGAACCAGCTTGTAGCATTTAGTGCGCCCGATGTATAAGACTGTGCCGTAGCATTTGCAATGATCGAGAAGTTAACCCCGTCTTCGCTGCGCTCCCATTGGTAAGAGAAGTCGCTGCCATCGCCTGCAGGCAGTGTTCCGGTAAAGGTAACCGGTGCCGTGCCGCTGCAAATGTTCTGGTCTGCGGAGATGATATTATTGGAAATGGCCGGCGTAACAGTTACGCTAACCGTGCGGCGCGAAGCACTAACACAGGCATTGCTGTTATTCGTAACGGCTTCAAGCTGGTAGGTAGCGCTATAGTTCAGAACTTCGGTGGTGTAAGAAATGCCTGTTGCAACCTGAACGCCATCCTGGTACCAGCGGTAGATCAGGCCCGGTTCCGGGTTCTTCACCCAGAGCGTAGTACTATTGCCTGCGCAAACAGTAGCGTTATCAGCATTAGGAGTAGCCGGCAAAGGCGTTACCTGTACCGTAACCGTTCCACGTGAAGTGCTGGCACAACCGCCTGCTGTTACTGCTTCAATGTAATAAGTAGTTGTAGTAGCTACAGAACCAATCGCATAGCTGTTGCCGGTTGCTAGTAACGTGCCACCGGTAGCGGCAGTGTACCATCTGTACGAAACATTGGCAACAGGGTCTTTAACGCTCAGGGTGGCTGGTGCTCCTGCACAGATCGATACATTGTCTGCTGTTGGTGTAGCTGGAAGAGGCGTTACGGTTACATCAACTTTAGAACGTGGGCTGACACAACCAGCAGCTGTTACGGCTTCCAGGTAGAACGATCTGGCTGAGGTAAGTGTGCCGGTGTTGTAGGAAGTACCTGTACCGATAGCAGAGCCTCCTGTAGCAGAAGTATACCAGTTGTAAGTAAGCGACACATCAGGAGAAGTAACTGTAAGCACAGCCGAACCACCCGTACAAATAGCTACGTTTTCAGCAGCAGGCATGCCTGGGATAGGTGTTACAGATACGACTACCGCTTTGCGTGTGCTTGTACAAACCGGGTTAGTTACTGTTGATGCTTCTACATAGTAGGTAGTGGTAGTTTGCAGCGCAGCAGTTGTAAATGTAGTTCCGGTTGCTACTTGGTCGCCGCTTGCGTTGAACCAGCGATAGGCCAGTGTTGGGTTCGGGTTGGTTACAGACAAGGTTGTGCTGCTGCCGGCGCAGATGGTTTTATCCAGTGCCTGCGGCATTTCAGGTAACGGTCTTACAGTAGCGGTTACGGCTCTTCTGTTGCTGGTGCAGCCTGTTGTGCTGGTAGCATCAACATAATAAGTAGTAGTAGCTGTAAGGGTTTCTGTAAGTAACGTAGCGCCAACACCAACAGGACTTCCGCCTGATGCCGTGCTGTACCATTTGTAAGTTAACGATGGATCAGGGGTTGAAACACTTAACTGTGCTCTTTCGCCGAAACAAACGGTTGTATTAAGCGCAGTTGGTGTAGTTGGCTGAGGAGATACGGTAACTTTAACAGGGTTGCTCACATGTTCCGGGCACGAGCCTGTAGTTGCTTTTACTTTTCTTCTGAACCAGGTAGTTATAGTAAGTGAACCCGGGCTGTAGGTAGAGTTAACGGCCCCGGCTATACTCGAGAAATTTGTGCCGTCTTCGCTTCTTTCCCACTGGTAAGTGTATGTCCCGCTTCCGCCGGTTGGCTGTGTGCCTGTTAGCGTAGATGGTGTGCCACCACTGCATATAGTTTGCTCACTGCTGATATTATTGTTGGCAATGTTCGGCGTAACAGTAACTACCACCGCACGGCGTGCAGGACTAGGGCAGGCAGTTGTTGTATTCGAAACAGCCTCAACATGGTAAGTAGTACTATAGGCAAGGATATCAGTAGTAAACGTAACACCCGATGCAAGCAAAGAGCCGCCCAAATACCAGTGATAAGTTGCCGTAGGGTCAGGGTTTTTGACAAAAAGTACAGCAGCATCGCCGGAGCAGATGGTTGTGTTAGACACATCCGGGATAGCTGGTAGTGGCGTTACATTTACATAAACCGGCTTACGGTCAGAACTGGTGCAACCTTCAACTGTAGATGCTTCTACATAAAAAATAGAGCTTTCGGAGAGGGCCTCGGTGGTATAGTTTGTTCCGGTTGCAAGCAGGGTTCCGTCCGTGTCGTCGTTATACCAGCGGTAAACCAGGTTGGCATCAGGGGCAAGTACTTTTAAAGTTACGGTGGCACCTGCGCAAACAGAGGCATTGTCGGCTTCCGGCGTGGCAGGTAACGGGATAACTGTAACAGAAACTTTACCACGGGTAGGGCTAACACAGCCGGTTGCCGAAGTAGCTTCTATGTAATAGATCTTACCTGATGTCAGGATACCTGTATTGTAAGTGCTGCCTGTTGCAATGGCCGAGCCACCTGTAGGGGTTGTGTACCATTTGTAAGTCAGGTTTGCATCGGGGCTATTTACAGCCAGCGTAGTTTCAGAGCCGGTACAGATAGACGTGTTCGTTGCAGTAGGAGTGCCCGGTAATTGGTTTACAGTGATCTTAACCAGATTACTTATAGAGGTTTTACAGCTGCCTGTAGCGTTTACTTTGCGACGGTACCAGGTAGTGGTTGTGAGGGCAGCTGGTGCATAATGCGTTCCTGTAGCTCCTGTTATAGTATTGAATAAACTTCCGTCTACGCTGTATTCCCACTGGTAGGTATAGCCACCGCCACCACCGGTTGGAACGGTACCCTGCAAAGGTGCCGGTGTAGCGCCGCTGCAAATAACCTGGTCCGCGGAAATGGTATTGCTGGCTATTTTAGGGGTTACAGTAACTTCTACGGCTACTTTAGGGCTTGCACAACCCGGCGAAGCTTTGGTTACAGCTTCTACATAATAAGTGGTATTAACCGTTAGCGGGGGAATGCTATAGTTGATGCCAGTTGCTACAAGTATGTTGTTGCTGTCATACCATCTGTAAAAAATAGCTGCATCGGTAGGCTCTACAGCCAGTATAGCGTTGGTACCTTCGCATATAGTAACATTGGCAGCAGTTGGTACGCCAGGTAACGCTGTAACTGTAACCTCAACAGAGCGGCGCACACTATAGCAACCGGCATCCGATGTGGCCTCTACATAATATGTTTTGTTTGATGTAAGTGGGGTAGTGGTATACGTTGTGCCGGTTGCAAGCAATGTTCCACCTTCGGCGACATCGTACCAACGGTAAGTAAAGTCAGGCTCCGGGTTTGTTACAACTATAGATGCCGGCGAACCATAACAGATCATCGGGTCATCAATATCTATAGTTGCAGGCATTGGAGTAACTGTAACCACAACTATGTTACTGATACTCATCGGGCAGCTGCTGGCCGCTTTTATAGTTCTCCGGAACCAGGTAGTTATTTTAAGCGAAGCTGGCGCAAAGTCTTTGGCGTTGGCTCCCTGCACATCAGTAAATGTATTGCCATCGGTGCTTTGCTGCCACTGGTAAATGTAACCGCCACCGCCGCCGGTTGGGGTTGTGCCTATCAATGGCTGTGGCTTGCCACCCGTACACATGGCCTGGTTTGCCGAAATGCTGTTGTTAGCGATAGCCGGCGTTGCATTGGCATTAACGGCTATTCGGGTAAGGTTGTAGCACTGCGTTTGTGCAGTTGTAGTTGCCTCTACATAATATGTTACCGGACCTGTTACAGGCTGTGGTGTTATAAAAGTAGGGCCTGTGCCCAGCATGGTAGTGCTGGTAGCCGTAGCATACCAGTTATAAATAGTGTTGCCGTCGCTGTTAGAAACCACGAACATGGCGCGCTCGCCGTAGCATACCAGTCTGTCCGAAACTATAGGAGTTGAAGGGATGGCCGTTACAGTTACTTTTACCGGGTTTGTTTCTTCGCCGCAACCACCGTTATAGGCTACTCTTTTGTACCAGGTAGTTTGGTAAAGCGGGGGAGGCGAGTAACTTTTATCGGTAGCTGATGCGATAGGGCTATAACCGGAACCTGCACCCGTTGTACTCATTAACCACTGGAAGGTCATGTTCTGTGGTGCGTTACCATCAATAGTCTGAGGTTTGGTGCCGGCACATATTTCCTGGTCGCCATTCAGTACAGTTGCGTTGCCGTTTGTTAAGGATGATGTTATAGTTGCAGTCGTACGGGGAGAGGTACATCCGCTGGCTGTTATAGCTTCTACCTCTACCTGCATATAGCTGGCATTGTTCATGGTGTACGATGTACCCCATACCAGCAATGCGCCATTGCTTTTGTTATACCACTTATAGATGAGATTAGGGTCGGCATTATTGACCCATAGTGTCGCATTGCTTCCGGTACACACGGCGAGGTTGTCAACATCAGGTGCAGCTGGTATTGCCTCTATAGTTATAAACTGTGTGTCCTCTGCCCTTGCTATTTCATCCCGGCCACAGCGCTTGGTTACAGTTACCGTAACGTTGTGCGTACCCGGCGTCGGGAAGTTTATAGTTGGGTAAGCAGTAGTTGATACCACAACACCATTCAGTTTCCAGGAATACGTCAGGGCATCGTTAGAATACACTGGTGTATGTGCCGGATTGGTTGTAGTAAATGCTATACCTCTCGGACCACAGTAACTAATGTCGTCTGGTAGAACAACAGAAGGTGGTTGACATTGCGAAAATGCAGCTGAAGGTAAAAACCCGAAAAACGATAAAGTTAACAGCAGCGGTAAAAGTATTCTCATAAGCAATTTGTATAACTGTGTACTATAGGTGGTCTACTATCAAAAAAAATTGTATAAAAAAAATATAAATTATTGATGTGTTAAACATTTGTTATGTTTGATGTATCAATAACTAAATTTGTATAATATTCAGAAAGTTTAAGCTGGTTTGTAAAGCAATAATAACAAAATATAGTTTCTCTCGTAGTTATTTTTTTATCAGCTATAGTGCTGAAAATTAACAAATAAGCTAACTATAATATATAAATACCTATATAAAAAGGAAAAATTACAGCTATTTGTAATTATGACTTAATTTATATTTTTATATAACTATTTATGTTTGTTAGTTTGTGTTTGGTAGGATTTGTATTATAATTAGCTTGTTAAGGAAATTGTAATCCTTAGTGATTCTTGTAAAAATAAAAAAGCCCGGACCTTACGATCCGGGCTCTTTAAGAGTAACTAATAGGTTATTGTTGTTGTTATTCGGTACGGGCTGAGCGAGTGTTTATAACCTGGCCGAAGAAGATGCTGTTCAGGAAAAGTTTGTTAGTGCCGTACCAGAATGCCCTGAAGTTCGGATTGTCAGGCATTGCGATTACTTTGCCTGAGCCCACTGCTGTAACTGTTACTGCCGCAGAGTTTTTTGCCAGCTGCAGGTTTTGTTTTGAAATATAACCAGCCATTAATGGGTTAGCGGTATACATTACCGGGTTTGCATACGGGTTCTGAGATGGCTCTACAAACAATGTGTTGCTGCGGAAGATCGGCAGTTTATTATCTGTATAACCATAAGCCAGCGGATGCGTCAGGTCTAAGGTAGTTTCGAAAATGGCTCCCCCAATTACCTGTGCTCCTGTTTCGTTGCCCAGGTCAGCGTACGACTTGCGCATGCCTGCAGGGTTTTCCTTTCCGTTCTTCAAACTGATATTGCTGAGGCCATTATCTGCGAGCCATTTTATCGCATCGCCCATGCCTATAACTGTATTTCCCTGCTGTACCCAGGCGCGTAGCTTATCTTTAGAGATGTTGTTATAAGAACCATCGGCCATCACCAGTACATTGTAGCGGCTCAGGTTGGCGCGGTTAAAGTTATCGGTTGTTAGTAGCGTGGTTTTAATATCGAAGCGATTATCCAGCAAATGCCACGCTTCGCCGGCATCATTACTGTTTACGCCATCGCCGGTTAGTAACACAACGCTTGGTTTTTGCAGGTTCAACATCATCGGGCTGCCCAGTTTTATACCTGACGTGGTAAGGCCGGTTTGCATGGCAAATACCTCTATCCCGTTTTTAAGTGCAGCATCTTCTAAAAGCTTGTATAGATCAGCTTCAGAAACTGACTGGCCTGCCACCGGTATAAGTATGGTGCCGTAACTAAACGTTTTTCCGTCTACGTCCTTAAAAGTATCAGTAGCTACTTTGGCTTGTATACCACGCTCTAATAAAGTGTTAAGTGCACGCGGGGCATAGTAGTCTTTCCATTCAAAGGCATACGCATACGTGCTCTGGCCTCCGGTTACTTTACCAGCCGGCATTTGCGGAGCAGTTACTTTTTCGCCAAGCTGTGCCTGTTTATAGTTCTTGCCACTAAGGGCATTATATTCCAGGTCAAAAGCGAGCGGGAAAGTCCAGGCAGAGATGTCGTAAAATAGGCTGTCTTTAAATGTTGTGCGCTTCTCAAACATGGCTTCTATCAGTTTATACTGCGGCTGCTCCAGTGGTACAATGTAGGCGCTCTCGGGGCTATAGTTTGTGTTGCCTGCTTTTATAGTTTCTTTTGGTTTATAGATGGCGATCTGGTGCTGGCGAATGATCTCGGCCAAATGGTAAGCTCGGGCAGGGTCTTTCTCAGATCCAAAAATATAAGCTTTGGTAGCTATTTTTTTAGATTCGTTGAGCGATTGCTTGTAGAAATCCCGCTGGTGCGCCAGCAATTCCTCGCGCATGGCATTGGCTGCCTCTAACGAAGACAGGGTAGTTACAAACTGGTTGCGTATGGTGAATGGGAAAGTGAGCACCCCATTTATGCTTTCCTGTGCATGACCGCGCGAACTTGCCTGCTCAAATAAAATACCTACAGCGCCATTTACATCCGGGTACGTAGAGCCTTTGCCATAGTAAAAGTCGTCGTAGCTTTCTTCGGTGTAGTAAAGTGAGCCGATCTTATCCAGTGCCTTGGCGTGGTAGTTACCAATTTTTTGTGTCAATTTAAATGCGCTCTCCGGCGATAGCGGGTGGTTGCGGCTTGGTATGCCCGGCTGGAAAAAGAATGTGGCATTGGTGCCCATCTCATGGTGGTCGGTCAGCAGGTTTGGTTTCCACTCATGAAACTTTGCCAATCTGCCCTGCGATTCCGGATGCTGCAACGGTAGCCAGTCGCGGTTAAGGTCGAACCAGTAATGGTTTGTTCTGCCACGAGGCCATGTTTCATTAAATTCTGAGCTGTTTGGGTCTGTTACCAGGTTCTTGCCCCGGTTAGTGTTTACCCAACTGGCAAAACGGTTCAGTCCATCCGCATTAATGGCAGGGTCAATCAGGATTATAGTTTCTTTCAGTAGCTTTTCAACCTCGGGTCCCTGTGCTGCTGCCAGGTGGTAAACCGCGAGTAAAGCGGCGTTGCTTCCGCTTGGTTCGTTGCCGTGCACACTATAGCCCATCCAAACTACAGCCGGCATATTTTTAATGTCAAGCTTGCCAGAGTTTTCAGGGTCGGTCAACTGCTTGTGATCAGCCTTTAGTTGGTCTATGTTTTTGTGATTACCCGGGGAGGTGATGGTAAGCAGGTAAAGCGGTCGGTTTTCGTGGGTGCGACCATATTCGGCCATCGTTATCCTGTCCGATACTTGGTCCATGTGGCGCATATACATTACCAGTTGGTCGTGGCTAACGTGCCATTCGCCAACTTCGTAACCAAGCACCTGCTGCGGAGTAGGTATGTTTTTGTTGTAAGTAACATTTTTGGGCAGGTAATAGGAGAGGGTAGTTTGTGCCTGTGCTAAGTGGCTACAAAACAAGAGTGCTGTAACAGCAAGTGTGTACAGTTTATTCATCAGTAAAAGTATAGTGTTTAAGGTGAATTAGTTTGTTACTGCAATTTGCTTTTTTATGTAGCCTTTTGCAAGTGTTACTGTCTGCAACTATGTGTTAAGGTAAGTCCATTTTTCCCACATTCTCACTTCTCTTTTATTACTTCTTGAGTAACCGAGTTCTGATTGTCTTATGCCAGGATGATTGCCCGGTTAGAAATATTTTATAGTTCCGAAGATCTGCTTCATAAAAATATAATGAGCTCCGGTTAAGCTGGTGTTTAGGTCTGAGATTAATACAAATATAGGTTTTAGAGCTATTTAAAGATGTTATTTGAATATTTATATCTATAGATATAGTTCAAATTATATATTGATTTAGGGGTGTTAATGCTATTATAGATAAAAAAAGTTAAATGTTGATGTAACCTAAATGCATAAAATATGTACTATTGTAATAATATTTGGTACTTATAACCAAAAAATATTATGCAGAATCTATACTTTGTTGATTTAGTGCAATTTTATAGGTCAAACAAGGGGAATTATCTTAATTCTTCGTTTCAGCCACCTGATTAAACTGCAATTTTTTAGAATAACGCTATAAGATTTGTCTTATAGCCCTTGAAAAGCCACCTTAAAAATAGGGTGGTCAGGCTGTTTATTGCCTTTTCAGAAGAGTTACACTCCACTGCACTACTTTAAACCAAAGGTGCTCCAAACCCAACACAACCCAAACCCAGCTTAATCCCTAAAGTCTTTACTCATGAAGAAAAATTTTACTCGACTAATTTCTGAAGTCAGCAAAGCCAAGCAATTCACATTTGCTACCGCTACACTTCTACTACTCATCATCTCAGCCGCTTATTTAAGGGCTGCGGTAGGTATAACTGTTACTGGGGGAAGTTCAGTAAATATTTCAGCTGATTTTGCAGCTGATGCGACACTAACAACGCCAACTTATACAACCTTAGGTGCCATAAACTTTAGAGAAGGTAATGATGCAGACTTTGGCGCTGGCAGCCGAACTATAGAACTTAATGCTCCTACGGGTTGGCAATTCTATTCAACAACGCCTCACGGTATTACTACTATAGCTAACCAAATTGGTAATGGTTCACAGACAATTAGTGTTTCAAGCATTGTTGTAACGAATGGAAAGATCACTATAACTTATTCAGGAGCTGTAACAAATAAGCAGGAAGAAATAACTGTAAGTGGTATTAGGTTAATAGCTACAAATGGAGCATCAGCGCCTGAAACTGTATCGATAACTGCTGGCGGTACATTGTTTCCAACACCAATTAATGTGTTAAATATAAATCATGCACATGGAGCCGCAAGAAAAATTGCGTTTGGTCAGCAACCTACAAATGCACAAACAGGAAATTCAATTACACCATCCCCATCTGTATTAATACAAGACCAATTCAATAACACCGTTACAACCGGAACAGGAAACAATACAAGCGTAACTATAGCAATAGGTAATAACCCGGCAGGAAGCAATGGTGTTTTAGGCGGAACAAAAACAGTTGCTGCAGTTAACGGTGTAGCAACTTTTCCTGGTTTAAGTATTGATGCAGCCGGTTCAGGTTATACTTTGGCTGCAACTACCACATCCTTAGGGGGGGCTACAAGTAATGCATTTAATGTAAACAGCAAAACACCTACACTTAATGCGCCTACAGCGTGTATCACAGAAGGTGCTGCAGGTACAACTATAACACTTACAGGTACAAATTTCGAAAAGAACTCAATTGTGCAGGTAAATGGCATTAACAGAACAACAACGTTTGTAAGCGCAACGCAACTGCAGGTAGCTCTATTAACTTCTGACCTTGCTACGGCTGGTAACATTAGTCTTAAAATACTAAATCCAGGACCACCGAGCGATAACTATTCAAATGAGCAGACCTTAGTAATAAGGCCAGTTTTAAAAGCTGCAGATATAGTTGGAGAACGCATTGTGTGTGCTGGTAATGACGTATTGTATACAGCTCCTGCCGGTTATACAGAGTATAACTGGACATCATCGGCTGGTAGTACTGTGTTAGTGCCTACCAATAATCCTGCTGTTGTTAGGTTCTCGCCAACTGTGCCTACTTCAGGTAAGGTAACTATAAGTGTTAGTGCCAAAAACGCGTGTGGTGTGTCTAGTTCTACATCCATAGAAGTTGATGTTAAGCCAACCCCGCAGGCAGTAATTGAGCGTGATAGCGATAGTTTCTGTACGGGTGGTAGTTTAGAACTCAGAGCCTTTATAAATCCCGCAAATTTAGACTCTTATTCCTACAGGTGGTTTAAACAAAAAGCTGATGGAATAGGATACGACGTTGTAGGAAGTGATCAGCCAACATATACTGTTACAACAGCCGGAACTTATCGGCTAACAGTAACGGGAGCTAACGGATGTGCTAATACTTCAGATCCTGTCACGATCACAGTAAACCCACTGCCAATAGTAAGTATAGGAACTCTATCAGCAGCCTACTGCTCTTCAGACCCTGCCGTAACACTTGTAGGTTCTCCAGCAGGTGGCTCATTCAGAATACTTAAAGCAGGAAACGAAGTAGCTTCGGGTGCTTCTTTAGATCCAGCTACTTTAGGCGCCGGAGATTATACAATTGAATATACCTACTCAGATGGTAATGGTTGTGCAAACACTGCTACGAAAGCTGTTACTATAAACTCTACACCGGCTACGCCTGTCGTAATGGGTGATGAAGTTTGTGGCCAGGGAGCAGTTACCCTAGGAGCTACAGTTGGAGCGAACGGAACTTCAGTAAGATGGTATACTGCATCTTCAGGAGGAACCCCGGTTGCTACGGGTTCTAACTATACTACACCTAACCTTACAGCTACCACGATTTACTATGCCAGCAGCTATAATGCTACTACAGGTTGCGAAAGCACGCGTGTAGCAGTAATGGCTACAGTAAATCCGCTGCCAACAGTAAGCATTACACCTACCGGCCCGCTTCAATTCTGCGAAGGTAATTCTGTAGTGTTAGTGCCTACCACTTTGCCAAGTGGAGATACATTTACTTATAAATGGTACAATGCGGCTGGTAATACTGAAGTTGGCATGTCTAAAGATTATGTAGCCACTACTTCAGGTGACTATTACCTGGTAGTTACAAACCAAAACGGTTGCCAGCAAACATCAGAAACACTTAGTGTAATTGTAGCAGAAATTCCAACTGAGGCAAATATCACTTTAACAGGTTCAAGCACTTTCTGCCAGGGTGGTAGTGTAAAATTAAGCGCCAACAAATCCCCTGATGCTGAGAACCCTTATACTTATAAGTGGTTTAAAAATGACGTTGAAATCGCTGATGCAACAAGTGAAACATATACTGCAACTGAAAACGGTGATTACCAAGTTGAAGTAACAAACCTTGTAGAAGACTGCTCTAAAATGTCTGCAAAGGTTAAGGTAACGGTATTGCCTCAGCCGGAAGCTGCCATTACAAGCAATAACGAGGCGAAGTGCCTAGGCGCTGGAAATACAACTACATTCTCCGTTACCGGTGATTTCTCAGGAGGTACTGCACAGTGGCTTTCTTCAAATTCGAATTTTGTTATTAGTAATGCAGTTTATAATCCTTCAACTGGCAAAGCAACAGCAACTGTAACTGCTACCGGAACCGGATCAAGCACAATCACACTTCGTACAACAAACACTGCTTCAAGCTGTACTACAGCTAATAGCACTGTTTCATTAACTGTTAATCCATTGCCTACTGCTGATATTACAGCAGGTGGGGCTACAACCTTCTGCCAGGGCGGATCAGTTGTGTTAAGTGCGCCAGCTAATGCAAACTATACTTATCAATGGTTCAGAAATAACTCAGCCATAACGAGTGGAGGCACAGACAGACAATTTACAGCAACTACAGCCGGTGATTATACTGTTAGAGTTACAAACTCAGTGACTGGTTGTGTTAGAACCACTGCTACTGCTACAACTATAGTTGTTAACCCACAACCAACAGTAACCGCTTCAGCACCTGTATTGGCTAAATGTGTGAGTGATAACAATACAACTGTTTTTGACTTAACAGGTACAGCAACAAACGGTACTCCGAAATGGAGTGTGGTAAGCTCTACAGGCACGGCAACATTAAGCAACTTCAGTAGCCCAAATACAGGGAATACACAGGCTACCATAGCTGGTATAGGTACCGTAACAGTTAGGTTAACTTCCAGCAGTACTGTTGCCAGCTGTGCCGATGCTACAAAAGATATTACACTGACTGTATATCCTTATCCAATTGCAAATGCTGGTCCGGATCAGGCTTTATGTGCTGGGGCAACCTCAACGAGATTCTGGCGTCAAGCTAGCGGTAACGGTAGTGAAGCAGGTACAGAAGTTAAATGGACTGTTAAAAGTACAGATCCAGGCGTTTCAGTAACTAATTTAGCTTACCCCTGGATTTATAATAATTTTGTGGATATAACCGGAGTGGGTAAAGCTACACTGTTGCTTACTGTAACTACAAATGGTTGTACCACTACTGATGAAGTTACTTACACTGTAAAACCTACACCAGTAATTACAGCTATCGCCAACAAAACATATTGTAATGGGGAAACTGTAAACGCGATTAACTTTGAAAGTTCTGTAGCAGGCTCTGCTTTAACCTGGACTTCCTCAGTAAATATAGGCTTCGGAACATCGGGTACTGGAAACATACCGACCTTCACATCTACTAACAATGGTTCTTCTCCTGTAACTACTACTGTTACGGTAAATGCATCGGTTAACGGCTGCTCTGCTTCTCAGAAATCATTTACAATTACAGTTAATCCAACGCCTAAGTTAACAAGCTCATTAACTCCTGCTGCTATATGCAGTGGTGCTGCGTTTAATTATAATCCGACAGGGGCCACTGCGGGGGCAACTTATTCTTGGAGCAGGGCTGCAGTTACTGGTATTAGCAATGCTGCAGCAACAGGTACAGGCGCCATCAGCGAAGTGTTGGTTAATGCAACAACCACGGATAAAGTAGTAACTTATACTTATACAATAGCTGCAAATGGTTGTTCCAATACCCAGAATGTAGCGGTAACGGTTAAAGCTAAACCCCAACCAACTTTCTCAGGTTTGACCGATAACCAGGTAGTATATTCCGGGGAGGGAGCTAAAACACTAGCTGGTTCACCTGCTGGCGGAACTTTTTCAGGGCCAGGAATTTCAGGTAACTCGTTTAATCCATGTACTGTTTTTAACGGAGTGCCAGAAAGCACTACCTCATTACCTGTAACTATAAAGTATTCAGTAACTGCAAACGGATGTACAGGAGAAGTTACGAAGACAATTATAGTTAAACGCTCAACTTACAGGGCAGTAATTATAGCGAACCCGCATCCTTTCTGCCGTGGTATGCAGGTGACATATACTACTACAATTTACAGAGATCTGGAAGAAGGGGATGTGATTTATCCATACTTAGTGGATGCAGATGGTCAGCCTGTATATTCAGATGGTAGTGCAGTGCCAACAGGAAGCTCAAGTTTCCCGGAAGCAAACATGGCATATCCTTTCCCGGCAAATACACCTCAGTCTATAAAAAATCTGGCATACAGGTTCTTCCAGCCGATAGTTAAACCTGGATTGGAGTCTAAAGTAGTTACAGTTGTAGACAATGGAGATGTGTATCAGTGGGGCAAAAACCACGAGGTAAATAGAAAGAATGATAAGTACTTTACTACAGATGCGGGTTTATCATCACAAGACTATTACCACGTATATGTGAAATTGCCACAATGTTTGGGGATCACCAACCTGCAATCAAACAGAATGTATAGTGCAGAGCTTCCGGGATATGAGGCTAGTTTAACTGCAGTTCCTAACCCTATATGCCAGAATGGTTCGGTTACATTTACAGCAACACTTAATAGTGCTTTTGATTGGGCTACTGCAAATACAACTGTTGAATTTGTGCTATCAAGGGGAGATGTAGTGTTGGGAAGTCAGCCTTTCAATGGTACTTATACTTACACAATAACAAGCAGTGGACCTGCAGGCGGCTTTATAAATGGGGACCAGGTATACCTGCGATTCATGACTGATATAGAAAAGCATCAAATAAATAAATGCCGAGACAACAACAGGTCTAATACTGTAACTATAAATGTGGTGATACCACAGGCCATGACAGGTGGTGGTGCTTATTGCGCGGGTGGTGCAGGCGTTCCTGTAGGGCTTGCCAGCTCACAGCAGGGAGTATCATATCAGTTACTACTTAATGGAAACCCAGTAGGTTCACCAGTTGCAGGTACTGGTAGTGCAATCAGCTTCGGCAACCAGACAGCAGCAGGCGTTTACACGGTGCGGCCAACAACAGCGAGTGGAAGTACCTGTGCAGAATTCGGAACTATAAACGTGTATGTAACGCCGCTGCCAACTGCATTTACAGTAACAGGTGGCGGTGAGTATTGCACTACTACTGGTGCAACTGGTATACCGGTAGGTTTAAGTGGTTCACAGACAGGTATTAGTTACCAACTATTACTTAATAATGTGGCAACTGGGGCTCCAGTAGCCGGTACAGGTGCAGCGTTGAGCTTTGGTAACAAAACTGCTGCCGGAACTTATACTGTTAGAGCCACAACTATAAGTAACACAACGAGTAATCCGCCTGTTGCTGCCTGCCCACAACTGATGACAGGAAGTGCCACTGTAGTTGCTAATCCGTTGCCAACTGTTACAGTAAACAGCCCGACTGTTTGTGAAGGGCAACCTGCGACAGTTACCGCAACTCCTGCAAACGGAACCGGATCTTACACCTTTACCTGGACTGTACCAAGTGGGGCTACAAATCCTGGAAATGTTGCTTCCTTCCAAACAACAGTAGCCGGTAACTATACTGTTACAGTTATAGATGGCAAATCTTGTGTAAGTAGTGTGGCCGCAACCAGTGTAGTAACTATAAATCCGCTGCCAACTGTTACAGTTAACAGTCCGCAAACATGTAAAGGATCTCCTGTCAGAGTAATTGCAACAGTAGAAAATGGAACAGGGCCTTACACTTATGCATGGTCCGTACCAAGTGGTGTATCAGATCCTGGAAGTGTGGCCAGCTTTGAAACATCGGTTTCTGGTACATACAGTGTAGTAGTAACAGATAGTAAAATGTGTGCTAGTGTATCGGCATCCGGAACAGTAAGTGCGAAGGATCCAATTATAGCGAATGGATTTGTAACAGCTGATAAAGATCCTATAAAGATAAACGAGCCTGTTATTTTCACTTTAACACATGAAGTAAATCCAACGGATGTTAGGTTAATATCTTGGTACATAAGAAGTTTAGGTTCTACAGATTGGGGAACTTCAGTTGGGTCTGGTATACAGTATACAATGACACCAGCTACAGATGAACCTTTTGAAATCAAGGCTGTGGTTACTACTTCACCTGAAGTGTGTTACTCCTTTACAGAATACTTTACTAACAGCCCAATCACCCCACTACCAGTAGAACTTATCTACTTCAAAGCGGTGCGCAGAGATAATTTTGCAGTATTGACGTGGGCTACGGCATCAGAGAAGAATAACGAAGGCTTTGAGGTGCAGGTGTCGCAGGATGGTGTGAACTACAGACAGTTACAGTTTGTGGCTTCCAAGAATGGCAACACTTCTATCAAACAGACTTACGAGTTTGTAGATAAGGAAAATGGCAAGTTCGGAACACGCTACTACAGATTAAAACAGCTCGATTCGGATGGTCAGATTGCTTACTATGGTCCGCAGATGGTGATATTTGGTGATGTTGTGAACAGCGTGTTTGTCTATCCTAACCCATTTGAGCGTGAAGTGAAGCTGGATGTGGATTCAGAGAAGGATGCTGTTATGGAAGTGACGCTGACCAACCTGATGGGCAGGAAGCTGCTGACCAGATCGATTGAAGTGGCGAAAGGCAGAAGCTCTGCGGCCCTGGATCTCGGTGAAGGCTTGCCGGCTGGTATCTACATCGTTACAACGCGCCTGAATGGCATCACAACGAATTTTAAATTAATGAAGAAATAAACTATTAGGGTTTAAAGCAGAAAGGGACGGGTATATTACCCGTCTTTTTCATTTTATACCAATCCTGTTTATAGTTGAGAACTATAGATACTAACCGGCAATTACCTGTAGTGCCGCATAACTGCATAAGGAAATGGTGCGAAGAAGGCAGCTTTGAGTCCGGCAGCTTTTAAACCGCCGTTTACCCAGTTGTTGCAGTTCTTCGGGAAATAGAATTTCTCGCGGGCTTCGTAAAAATTATCGGTAGAACTATAGCCCTTGCCAGGTATAAGCAAAAAGTTATCATCTCTGCTTTGGAATGAACTATAAATATAAGTAACCAGCTTTTTGTATTGCTCCGGCGTAACCCGGATCGGGCGTTGGTGCTTGTTTGGAGTTAAGGGCCTTCGGATATATTCGACGTGCATAGCCGATGGGGTTGGCCAAAACATGGCAGAGAGGGCTACTTCTAAGGAAAGATCGCTCCACTCGGGGGTTTCCATGTAGAAGCGACGGTCGCCCCAGCCAAAACCGATGTGTGTAAAACTGCTGTCTGCTCCTGCAAAATGCTGCAAAGCTATGTTGTCGCGCCAGTCAATGTAAGGGGTTGCAACGGGTAATATTAAGTCAGTGTGGATGCCGTTGGATGCGATATAGATTTCGATATGATCTTCCTGCTGGGTTTGCGCAAAGCCGTTATTAACAGGCAAAATGCTAAAAACGAGAACTAAAACTATAGTTAGCAATACCAAAATCCCTAAACTATAGAGAAGTTTTAAAAATACCCGGACTATACGTTTTTGTTGCGACATACCTATAATTTACGAAAGCGAACTATAAGTATACAAACCAGTTCTGAGGAATAAAGTATAAGGCATTATTGCTGCGAAAAATCAGTAATTTTACCCGTTCAGTTACTTCCCTTATCACATCTTATAACATGAGAAACTCTTTTAAGTGGGTATCCGCTTTTTTGCTGATCTGGCTGAGTGCGCAGATGGTGCAGGCGCAGCAAAGCATCCAGACGCCAGAGCAGTTCCTGGGCTATAAACTTGGGCAGCAGTTTACGTTCCACAACCGCGTGCTCGACTATGTAAACTACCTGGCGGCACAGGCTCCTAAACGCATTAAGCTGCAAGAATACGGCAAGACCTACGAAGGAAGACCACTTGTGCTGGCTTACGTGGCATCAGAAGAAAACTTACCCAGACTGGAGGAGATAAGGGAAAACAATCTGAAACTGGCAGGTGTGCAGCAAGGGCAGTTGCAGGGCAGCCAACCGGCTATAGTCTGGATGAGCTATAACATACATGGCAACGAATCGGTGAGTACGGAAGCGGTGATGCAGGTGCTTTACGAACTGGCAAACCCTAACAATACGCAAACCCAGAACTGGCTGAAGAATACCGTAGTGATACTTGACCCTTGTGTAAACCCCGACGGGCGCGAGCGTTATGTGCAATGGTACAAGCAGGCAGCAGCGCAGGGCGGAAACGCGATGCCTTATGCCTGGGAACATAACGAACCATGGCCGGGTGGCAGGCCAAATCACTATTATTTCGACCTGAACCGCGACTGGGCTTGGCAAACACAGATAGAATCGAAGCAACGGATGGCGGTTTATAACAACTGGCTGCCGCAGGTGCATGCCGATTTTCATGAGATGGGAGTAGAGGCACCATACTATTTTTCGCCGGCAGCAAAGCCTTTTCACGAGAGCATAACGCCTTGGCAACGCCAGTTCCAGAACACCATAGGCGACTATAACCGTCAATATTTTGATAAGAACAACTGGCTCTATTTTACCCGCGAGAGTTTCGACCTGTTTTACCCAAGCTACGGCGATACCTGGCCAACCTTTAACGGCGCCATCGGCATGACCTACGAGCAGGGCGGATCGGGCAGAGCGGGCTTAGCCATAAAAACACAAAGCGGCGATACACTAACCCTAACCGACAGAATTGCGCACCACGTAGCGGCAAGCATGGCAACCATGCAGGCTACTTCCGAGAAAGCCGACCAGATAAAACAAGAATTCAGAAAGTATTACCAGGACAACCTGAACAAACCGGGCGGAGACTATAAAGCCTTTGTAATAAAAGCAGATGGTAACGGAGCAGGCAATGTAAAAGCACTCACCGATTACCTGGACCGTCAGCAGATACAGTATGGTACAGCTGGCAAAAATACATCGGGCCGCGGTTTTAACTATAGCACCGGCAAAGAAGAGAATGTAAAAGTAGGAGAGAAGGATGTAGTGATCAGTATGTATCAGCCGAAGTCTACGCTGGTAAAAGTGTTGTTTGAGCCAAATGCTGCTTTGGAAGATTCTTTGACTTATGATATTACATCCTGGGCTATGCCATATGCTTTTGGCGTTCAGGCCTATGCGCTTAAAAAGAAACTGGAGCCACAGAACAAGCAGCAAACTACCCCAACTGTAGCTACGCCAACTATAGAAAAACCTTATGCTTACCTGGTGCGCTGGAACAATCTGCAGGACCTTAGGTTTCTGACGGAACTGATGAAGCAGGGCGTAAAAGTGCGCATGGCCGAAAAAGCGTTCGAAACAGACAAACAGCAGTACGCGGCTGGCACGCTCATCATTACCCGCACCGGAAACGAGAAATTAGGGGAAAAATTTGATACTATAGTTCGTGATCTGGCTCAAAAGCAAACTATAGACCTGGTTGCAACGGCCACTGGTTTTGTAAGCAGCGGCGCTGATTTTGGTTCTGGATCCGTGCGTTACCTTAAAATGCCTAAAATTGCCCTGATGACCGGCGAAGGCGTATCACCTTATGCATTTGGCGAAGTGTGGCATTACTTCGAACAGCAGATCAATTACCCCGTTACGGCCATCAATACGGCTTACTTTAAAAATGTGCCTTTGCAGGAGTTTGATGTGCTGATTCTTCCGTCGGGTTCTTATAGTAAAGTACTGGATGAACACACACTGGAGCAGCTAAAAAGCTGGGTGAAAAGTGGTGGTAAACTGATCGCAATGGAAAGTGCTGCCGCGTTCCTGGTGGGTAAAAAAGATTTTGAGCTGAAGAAAAAGGGAGCTGATAAGGCCGAAGAAGAAAAGGCAAAAGAAAAAAAGGATGAAAACCCATACCAATACCTGAAAACTTACGGCGACCGAGAGCGCGAAGCATTGGCTGAAGAAGTGCAGGGCAGCGTATTCCGTGTAAACCTGGATAAAACCCACCCGCTGGCATTTGGTTACGGCGATACGTACTTTGCACTTATCCGTTCATCAAACACATTCGAGTACCTGAAAGAAGGCTGGAATATAGGTGTGCTTAAAAAGAACAACTATACAACTGGCTTTGTAGGCTCGTCTATAAAAGAAAAACTGCAAGATGCCCTGATTTTGGGTGCACAGCCAATGGGCGACGGACAGGTAATTTACATGGCCGATAACCCGTTGTTCCGTGGTTTCTGGCACAGCGGTAAACTGATGTTCGGCAATGCTGTATTTGTGGTTGGCCAGTAACGAACTATAGTTTAATGATCACCAAAGAAAGCTTCCTGATCAGTTTCGAGGAGCTTTTTTACTGCCAATTATAAATAGTAGATCAAGCTATAGTTTATAAAACAGTAGCGAATCGTAAGCTATGGGCGTATAAACCGTTAATCCTGAAATGACTTTTACGCGCAGAAATACCGGGCTTATAGTTGCACCCCTGCTGGCTGGCACCGTGTGGCTGCTTGCTGCTGCATTACCTTTCGAAGCCCGGGTAGTGGCTGCTATTATGGTGTTTTGCCTGGTGTTCTGGATGACGGAAGTTATACCGCTCTCGATGACCGCTTTTACGGGTGTGCTGCTGGCTATAGTTACCGGTGTAGCCAACATTGAAACCGCTTTTCAGAACCTGGGCCACCCCATTATTCTGCTGTTTATCGGTAGCTTTTTGCTGGCCCGCGCCATGACCCGCCATGGTTTAGACAAACAGATCGCCTTGTTTATCCTGTCCCGTAAGTTCTTTCAGAAGAGCTTGTTTAAGTTGTTTTTTGGCTTTTCTATTGTTTCGTTTGTGCTCTCTATGTGGGTTAGCAATTCGGTTACGGTGGCCATGTTGTTGCCTTTAATTATTGGCGTAACACATCTTATTCAGCAACCCGGTGAGCAGCGGAGTCCTGCTTTATATTTCCTGCTAGGTACGGCTTATAGTGCTTCTGTGGGTGGTATCAGTACTATTATCGGTTCTCCGCCTAACCTTATTGGTGTAAATTACCTGGCAAAGCAGGGCATAACTATAGATTTCCTGCAGTGGATGTTGATGGCTTTGCCGATCTCGGTGAGTATGTATGGTTTCCTGTTGCTTTACATGCGGTACTTTCTTAAAAAATGCACCTATAACCGGCAGGTGGTGGAGCAATACGTGACAGAAAACCAGCAAAAGCAAAGCAAACTGAACCGGGGATCTAAAGTAACAATGGGCGTGTTTTTTCTGGCGGTTATACTATGGTTGTTGCCAGGTTTCTTAAACCTGTTAGGGCAGGAGGCGGCTTATAGTTTTATGAGCACTTATTTTGCCGAAAGCACTGTAGCCTTGTTAGCAGCCCTTTTACTTTTCCTGATTCCTGCCAAACCCGGGGAAGGCACGTTGGTAGCCGATGATCTGGTACGGATAGACTGGGATACGATTTTGCTTTTTGGCGGTGGTATGGCCTTGGGGCAATTGGTAGTTACGTCGGGCCTTGCCGACATGATCGGGACAGGAATAGCTGGCATGCTGCAGGCCGATCAGCCATTATTACTCGTGTTTTCGCTTGTGCTGCTGGTACTGTTCCTGACGGAAGTCAGCTCCAACACTGCCATAGCCATAACCTTTGTGCCCATTATAATTGGCGTGCTTACAGGTTTTGAGTTGCCTCTTTTATACCCGGTGCTGGGCGTAGTGGTAGCCTGTAGTTTTGCGTTTATGCTTCCGGTTGCTACACCGCCCAATGCTATAGTATATGGTACCCGGCAAGTGCCCATTGCAAAAATGGTACGAACTGGATTGATACTCAATATAGTTGGTGCCATGCTCATCACAGCTTTTGTAATGCTTTATATGGCGCTATAAGTATTATGTTTGTTAGCTATAAACGTATATCTTAGTGCTTACACTTCACCAAGCACCTTAGACTATAATGAGAGATAACCGCACTTTTAAAATTGTACTGGCTGTTGCCTGTTTTGCTGCAGCCGCCCTGAATGCATACCGCTACGCTGAGGGAGATAGAGACACCATGAATATTGTGCTGGGAGTTTTGTTTCTGCTGGCCGGTATAATGTATGTGTACAGGCTACGGAAAGGGATATAAAAAGAAAAAACCTGAAATCTGTAAGTTTCTTGGTAGATGCTTAAGATTTCAGGTTTTCAACTTTTAGCCAAAGGTATCTATATATACGCCGCTGTTTTGGAAAGGTTAAGTTTATTGTGCAAAAAGCTTAAAATTTCAAAAGTTTTTTCTGAAAGTGCCTTTCTGGTTCACAAACGCCTGTTTTGATCAAAAATAATTTTCTACATCGGGTCAACGTCAGCCACCACTCTTATTCCTTTAAAGTCAGGCATCAGGTATAGTTGCTGAATGGCCATAGCAATTTGTCCTTTGGCTGTGCGCAGGTTTACGTTTTCACGTGGAAGCTTTATGTGGATCTCGTTCAGGAACAGGTTGCGGATGCGGAAAATATAGGGAATCTCCGGTCCCAGTACCTGTTGCTTGCCCAACCTGTCTGTAAGGTCTTTCGCCAGAACTATAGCTGCGTTTTCAGAGGTCCGTTCATCAGCATGTTTTACCGTTACCTTTATCATGCGCACAAAAGGCGGATAGCTAAAACGCATCCGTTCTTCAATTTCGTGGGCATACAAGGCTTCGTAGTCCACGCTTTTCACTTTCCGGAAAATAGCCTGCATCGGGTCACGGGTCTGGATTATAACCGTACCCGGCTTGCCTTTACGACCAGCGCGCCCGCTTACCTGCACAAATAACTGGAATGCTCGTTCGTGTGCCCTGAAATCAGGAAAATGGATGATGCTATCGGCGTTAAGGATGCCCACCAGACTCACGTTCTCGAAGTCCAGGCCTTTGGTAACCATTTGCGTGCCTACCAGCACATTGGTCTTGCCGTTCTCAAAATCGGCGATGATCTGCTGGTAACTGTTCTTCTTTTTAGTTGTGTCGAGGTCCATGCGCTGCACCTCGGCGCTTGGCAGCATCAGTTTAAGGTCGTCTTCAATCTTTTCGGTACCAAAGCCCATGCTTTTCAGCGTAGTAGCGCCACAGGCAGGACAATCAGATGGCATTCGTTCGTGGTAGCCGCAATAATGGCAACGCAGCTCACCGCTGAATTTATGGTAAGATAAACTCACGGCACAGTTGCGGCACTTTGGGATCCAGGAGCATTCGTCGCAGGAAATAAAAGGGGCATAGCCACGGCGGTTCTGGAAAAGTATGACCTGTTCCTGTCGCTTCAGTCTTGCTTCAATTCCATCTAAAAGCTTACTCGAGAAGTGGCTGTGCATAGTTTTGCGCTGCTGCTCTTCACGGGTGTTTACCAGTTCCACGTCCGGCAACTGTGCTTCGCCGAAGCGCTTTAGCATCGTTACCAGACCCCAGCGGTCGGTTTTGCAGTTATAGTATGTTTCTATAGATGGTGTGGCAGAACCCAGCAGCGTTTTAGCTCCCTGCAAATGTGCCATCATCAGGGCTGTTTCGCGGGCATTGTAGCGCGGAGCAGGGTCGTATTGCTTGTAACTGGCTTCGTGCTCTTCGTCAACTATAATCAGCGATAAATTATGGAACGGCAGGAAAACAGCTGAGCGCACCCCAACCACCACCTGGAACCTACCTGAAAGCACACCCTGCCACACTTCTGCGCGTTCGTTATCCGAGAACTTGGAATGATACACGCCCAGTTTTTCGCCAAACACTTTCATCAGGCGGGTCACGATCTGGGCAGTAAGGGCAATCTCTGGCAGTAAGTATAACACCTGGCCACCACCTTCCAGGGCATGCTTTATTAAGTCGATGTATACTTCGGTTTTACCGCTGCCCGTAACGCCATGCAACAGCACGGTGTCTTTCTCCTTAAACAATCCCAGTATCTCATCTTTGGCCTGCAACTGGTGCTCCGAAAGGTTCATGGGCAGCTGGCGTGGCGAATCATCGACCGGGAAACGGGAAATGATCTGATCGAACTGCTCCAGCACCCCCTTCTTTATAAGAGAGTCGATAGATGATTTGGAAAGGTGGGGGTTGTTGGTAAGTGCTGATTTCTCGATGCCTTTATAGTTCAGGTTTACATCCTGGTGCACCGGTACTTTCTGCAGGTAGTTAAGTAAAATGTCGAGTTGTTTTGGCCTTGGGGTCAACTGTTCGAACAGTTCTTCCAGCATGCCTTCTTCCTGCACAAAATGCTCGCTCAGGCGAATTTTCTTCACCACTTTCGGCGAGAATTTATCGCTTACCTGCTCATATATAATGATCGCTTCTTTCTGTATCAGCGATTTAATGTATTTGTGATAGCTTTTTACCTGCAGCAAATTACCAATATCGGTAAAGGTCATGGCCTGGTTCTGCTGCAGCGCATAAATGATCTTCACTTCCTGAGCAGCCAGCGGAATATCGTCTTCTTCGGGGTTAAAATGCGGGTGCAACTGTATCCGGGACTCGCTGCTCAGTTTTAAAGCAGAAGGCAGCGCGGCATTGATCACCTCGCCCAACGTGCACATATAGTAATCCGCTATCCACTTAAAAAGCTTTAGTTGCGGCACGGTAACTATAGGAGTGTCGTCCAGCACATCCAGTATATACTTTGCCTGGTAATCGGCTGGGGCCTGCTCATGAATTTCAGCAACTATACAACTCAACACCCTTTTAGCGCCGAACTGCACAATTACCCGCACGCCTACCAGCACTTCATCGTTCATCTCGAACGGGATGCGGTACGTGTATAGTTTAGGCAACGGCAGGGGCAGGATCACATCAGCAAAAAGCGTAACGCGGTCTACGGCCGGCTCGGGCGGGTAATTAAAATTGAGTAACTCTGACAAGGGTGCAATCTATACGTGATCTGTACAAATGTCGGGAAAAAGCGCGACATGTAGCAAGGTGCAAAATAAGATTAAAGATGTGAAAGATAAACTGTTTATAGTTTACTTACCCAACTATAGCACCGGGAATTTTGATTTTTGCTGACCTGCCTGCAGTTGTTTTAAGGCTTCGGCGGGTGTGTGTACCGGTAGCTGGCAGGTTTTGTTATAGCATACATAAATGGTGGTTTTACCATTCACAGGAATCTTGTCAGCTAAGAGCGGGAGTTTGCTTTTATGGTCGCTGCCCATCACGATCATGTTCGGTAGGTAAAACACACTGAACTCTTCCCGCATCTGTGGTACCTGTTTGCCAACTATAGCTACTTCGGCTGTCGGGGTGAGTTTGTTATAGTATAAAATGGCCCATTTGCTCAGGTGCGATGGTTCTTTCAGGATCAATGGGGTCATGCTGTCCAGCATCCTGTTGGAGGTCTGTTGGTAGGTTTCATTATCGAAATACAGTCCCAGTAGGTGCAGGTTTATAGCCATTACAGAGTTAGATGAAGGAATTACATTATCAAAGATCTCCTTTTTGCGGGCGATCAGTTTTTCAGCTGTCTTGTCTGTAAAGTAGAACATGCCGTCTTCTTTGTCCAGGAAGTTTGTTAATGTATAATCGGTGAAGCGTTTCGCCTGGATGAGCCACTCTTCATTAAAAGTTACTTCGTACAACCGGACCAGGGCCGCTATCATCAAAGCATAATCTTCCAGGAAGCCGTCTATAGTTGCTTTGCCATTTTTATAGCTATGGCACAGTTTATTTCCTTCTCTTATTTTTTCAAATATAAAATCTGCGTTCTTTAGCGCCATTTCCAGAAACCGTCTCTGCCCGAAAACACAATATGCATCAGCCAGCGCTTTCAGCATAAGGGCATTCCAGGAGCAGAGTATCTTGTCATCCAAAGCAGGTCTTATGCGTTTGGCGCGTACTTTCATCAACTTCCTTTTCCACTCCTTTACCATTTCCTGCAGCACTTCCAGTTCCAGTTCGTTTTCTTTGGCAAAGGCTTCGTCGCTTACCAGGCGGTGCAGAATGTTGCGCCCATGCTCAAAGTTGCCGGCAGCTGTTATGTTATAGTATTTCGAGAAAAGTGGCTCCTCGTCTTTTAGTAACTTCTGTAGTTCATCCCGTGTAAAGGTGTAAAACCTGCCTTCTTCTCCTTCACTATCCGCATCCAGCGACGAGTAGAAACCATATTCTTCACTCATCAGCTCCCGCTCCACAAATCGTATTGTTTCGTACACCACTTGTTTGTAAAGCGGATTCTTGGTAACCTGGTAAGCTTCGGAGTACAGTGTTATTAACTGGGCATTGTCGTAAAGCATTTTTTCGAAGTGAGGTACCAACCAGTTGGCATCTACCGCATACCGTGCAAACCCACCACCTGCCTGGTCGTATATTCCACCATAAGCCATCTGGTTAAGCGTCAGGTTTACGTGAGCCAGTGCCAGCTCACTTTGAGTATGATGGCTGTAGCGCAACAAAAACAAGAAGTTGGAAGGCATCGGGAATTTAGGTGCCGGCGACAGGCCACCTTTCTCCTTGTCAAAACGCTTGCTCAGGTTACGGTATAGTTGATGTAGTTCTTCTTCGGAGGCCTGGTGGCCGTTTTGTTTGAGGCCATATTTCTGCAGATCGCTTATATTCAGGTGCTCCGCAAATTGCTCGGCAGTCTCATCCAATTCCTGGCGGTTCTGTTTATAAGCGTTGGCAATATCCTTCAGTAGTTGTACCCATTGCTGTGGTGCAAAATATGTTCCGCCATAAAACGGCTTGGCTTCGGAAGTGAGGAACACATTTAACGGCCAGCCACCCTGCATTCCCATGGCATGTACGGCATCTATATAAACGGCATCTACATCAGGGCGCTCTTCCCGGTCTACTTTTATACAAACAAAGTGCTGGTTCATTACATCTGCAATGGCCTTTTTCTCAAAAGACTGATGTTCCATGACATGGCACCAATGGCAGGCGGCGTACCCAATACTTACTAGTATAGGCTTGTCTTCCTGTTTGGCACGTTGCAGCGCTTCTTCGCCCCACGGGTACCAATCCACGGGGTTGTAGGCATGTTGCAACAGGTAGGGGCTACTTTCTTTAATAAGGCGGTTGGGTATTTTGTCTGCCATAGGTCGTTGGAGTAGGTTGTACTTTATTTTACGCACCTCAGGCACTTAGTTGTTAAGCCAGGGTAAATTAAATTGTAAGCTGCCGGCGCAGTTCAAGTTGTTCTGGTTCCAATGAGATGTTATAGTTGGCCGAAAGCTGCTGCAGCTGGGCTATAGTTTTGACTATGAAAGCCTGGTGAGCTTCAGTGTTTGGGTGAAACGGTCGATGGGCAATGGCTCTCCTTATCTTTTCCCAGGCCGGTATAAACTCCTGGAAACGCGGATCTAAATACGCCCCCGCAAACTTTTGCCAGATGTAATCTTCAGCCACAGGGGTGGGGTGCAGCATGTCAGGCCCGTAAAAACGGTAATCCCGCAGGTCGTCAAGCATGATCTCGTAAGCCGGAAAGTACAGTACATCCTTGTAGCGCTCTGTCATATAATGTGTAGCCACCCGGAGAATGGATTTGCTGACGCTGTTGGTTGGCAGCGTTTCTTTTACATGGCGCACCGGGCTGACAGTAACTATAGTTTGCAGGTCAGGGTTAAACTTTTTAAGCGCCTGGTAACATGCTTCCAAACTATAGTTTATCTCCTCTGTAGTTAACAATGTTCTGCTAAATTGCTTGGCTGGTAGTTTGTGGCAGTTGGCAACTATAGTTCCGGTGTCGGTCAGTTTGTAAGATACAGCTGTACCAAAAGTGATGATCAGCAGTTTCGCCTCTTTAAGATGTTCTCGCGTTTGTGCTATCCTCTGCGCTATAGTTTGCAGCAGTGCATCTTTGTTAGGCGAGGAGAGGGAGGAATGCAGGTCGTAACTATACCAGATGCCATCGCGCTGCACCAGGCTTTGCTCCAGATTTAAAGGTTCACCGGTCACGGCCTGTAACAACCGGCACACCGATATCGGGTTAAAAATGGTGCCGAACGGATTTACCAACACATCAGCTTTGTAGTCTTGTAGCTTTGTCCCGATCACTTCTGCAAAACACGAACCGATGGTTACCACTTTGTCGTTCAGGCTAAGGTTAAGGTCTGAGGCTGGTATAGTTACTTCGGTCCGGAACATAATAGTGTCTTATTCTGCTGCTAAAACTACAAACTATAGTTGTAAGTTATAGGTTGGCTTGAAGCATGGACATAAAAAAAGCGCTCCGAAATTAATCGGAGCGCTTTTATATAAACTATAGTTCTGATTACTCAGCAGAAACTACGTTGAATTTAACAGTGTGCTTCACCTCTTTGTGCAGGTTGATAGATGCAGTATATTCACCTGCAGTCTTCACATCCTGGTCAAAAGAGATACGCTTACGGTCTACATCAAATCCTTTAGCCTTAAGAGCTTCAGAAAGTTGGTTTGTAGTTACTGAACCGAAGATCTTACCAGTCTCACCAACTTTAGCCGGAATCTCAAGAGTGATATCACCGATGCTGTTAGCCAGCTCCTGTGCGTCGTTCTTGATCTTATCAGCTTTGTGAGCAGCCTGACGGATGTTCTCAGCTACCATTTTCTTGTTCGCTTTGTCAGCGATAACTGCAAGACCCTGAGGGATCAGGTAGTTACGGCCATAACCTGGCTTTACATCAACTGTGTCGTTTTTGTAACCTAAGCCTTTAACGTCATCTTTAAGTATTACTTCCATCTCTAGTCCCTCCTTATTTTAAAGAATCTGTTACATAAGGTAAAATCGCCAGGTGACGAGCTCTTGCAACCGCCTGAGCTACTTTACGCTGGAACTTAAGGCTAGTACCTGTTAATCTTCTTGGAAGAATCTTGCCCTGCTCGTTTACAAACTTAAGAAGGAAGTTACCATCTTTGTAATCGATGTACTTGATACCGCTCTTCTTGAAACGGCAGTATTTCTGACGATTCTCCTGCTTGTGTACTCTTTCGTTAACTAAGCTCATTATCCTTTAACCTCCTCTTTTTTAGCTTGTTTGAACTCGCCATTTCTTCTGCGCTCGTTATAAGCAACTGCGTGCTTATCCAGTACAGTAGTCAAGAAGCGAACAACTTTCTCATCACGGCGGTAAGTCAGCTCTAGCTGATCTACTACTGATCCGGGAGCCTTAAACTCGATTAGATGATAGAAACCAGTTGATTTCTTCTGGATTGGGTAAGCAAGCTTACGTAGACCCCAGTTCTCCTCGTGGATAATGTCGGCGCTATTTTCCTTAAGCACCTGTCTGAACTTCTCGACCGTTTCTTGCATCTGCACCTCATTCAACAGAGGAGTCAGGATGAAGACCGTTTCGTAATTTTTTAATTCCATTCTTTTAGTAGAATTTTTTGATTTAGCTTGCAAAATTACGGCTTAGTATTTTTAAAACCAAAAGTTATACCTAATAATTATACAGCAACTATAGGCCGGAATAATAGTGTGGTTGAAAAACCCCAAGTACACTATATATTATAAGGAGTATAAAGTATAGTCGGGCAAGATGTTTAAGCAATAAAAATTTGCATTAAAAGCTAATAGTTACTGAATCAGTACACCAATAGATGATTGTACTTAAATCTAGTTGAAATTAGATAAATCAAATTAGGGGATGGCTAGAGAAAAGTGTGAGTAATTTAAAATCATTCTAAATAAAAACCCTTTAAAATGAAAATAAACGATATTTTACCACTGCGATGCCTGTAAACCAGCAGCCTATGCGGAAGGTTCCAAAAATAAAAAGTATATGTTTGAATAATGGAATTAGCATAGTAGATTTGTGCCCGAAAAGTAATTCCACCATTATACTAAAACGCAAGTGATGATGGCTATGATTAGCTGTATACTTAAAACTACACACAAGATTTTTCTTGCCTTCTTATTAACTCTTGCTGTTACCTTCGGGGCACAGGCACAGGGCGAAAGCGAGCAGGCGGAAATAGCTACTAAAGGAGTAGAGCCAGGTTCTACTGAAGGTGCTGAAACAGGTTCTGCAGATCCGGCTGTTATAGACGCAGGTGCTGCTTTATTTAAAAATAACTGTGCGGTTTGCCACTCTGCAGGTAGCGACGTTATCGTTGGTCCTGGCTTGAAAGGTGTTACCGGGAGAAGAAGTGAGAGCTGGCTTGTCAGCTGGATCAAAAACTCTCAGGCACTTATCCAGTCTGGCGATGCGGATGCTGTTGCGGTATATAATGAGTACAACAAGCAGGCAATGCCTTCTTTTGCATTCTCTGACGATGAGATCAAATCGATCCTGGCTTATATAGATGCACAGGCAAACGTAGCTGCTGCGGTACCTACAACTGTTGCTGGTCCTGAAGGAACTACTCCAGGTGAGAATATTGGTACAGACGCGATCGGCGCTGTTGGCGGCTACCTGGATATCATCCTGGTGGTGCTTATAGTGGTACTGATCGTATTGGTGGTAACACTTTTACTTATCTCATCACTTCTTAAGAATTACCTTAACAAGAACCGCGAGCTTACTGAAGATGACAAAGAGGTTGTAAACCAGCGCTTTGACTTCTCTAAGGTCTACAAATCCAAAGCTGTTCGCACACTGGTTATGCTGATCTTTGTTGTGGTATTGCTTGATCTTGCACTTGGTAAAGTAATGGGCATCGGTATACAGGAGGGCTACGCACCAAAGCAGCCGATCGCTTTCTCGCATAAACTACACGCTGGCGAGCACCAGATCGACTGTAACTACTGCCACACAACTGTTTACGAAAGCAAGAGTGCCAGTATTCCGTCTGCTAATATCTGTATGAACTGCCACAGCCAGATCAAAAAAGAATCTCCTGAAATCCAGAAGATCTACACAGCTATTGAGCGCAATAAGCCAATCGAGTGGGTTCGTATCCACAACCTGCCTGATCTTGCTTACTTTAACCACTCTCAGCACACCCAGGTGGGCGGTGTTGAATGCCAGACCTGCCACGGACCTATTGAGGAAATGGATGTTGTTTACCAATATTCTTCACTTACAATGGGCTGGTGTATCGACTGCCACCGCGAAACACCTCTGAACACAGAAGGAAACGAGTACTACGATAACCTGGTGAAACTACACGAGGCTTCTTCTAAAGGAGCATTTACAGTAGCTTCAAACGGTGGTACAGAGTGTTCTAAGTGTCACTACTAAGCAGTCAATTTTTATCTGAATATTCGAGTTTTCTAAATATATTATGCAAGACAGAATAAAATACTGGAAAGGAATTGAGGAGTTAGAAAATACTCCAGAGTTCGCAAAGCATGCTCATAATGAGTTTCCAGAATTCCTGCCAGTTGGTGAAGGCGCAACAAAAGAAACTTCAGAAGGTGGCAAAACACATCGCAGAGACTTCCTGAAGCTTTTAGGTTTTAGTGTTGCTGCTGTATCGCTTGCTTCGTGCGAGGCGCCGGTAAGAAAAGCTATTCCTTACCTTAACAAGCCGGTAGATGTAGAGCCAGGTGTAGCTAACTGGTATGCCACTACCTATTACCTGAACGGAGATTACAACAGCATTCTTGTAAAGACCCGTGAAGCACGCCCGATCAAGATCGAGCCAAACCCTTCGTCTGCCCTTACGCCAATCGGTACAAGCGCCAGAGCACAGGCAGCCGTACTAAGTGTGTATGATAACAACAGACTTCGTACACCTTTATTAAAAGGAGAAGTTGCAACATGGGAGAAAGTTGATAAAGAGATCGCTTCCCGTTTAGGTTCAGTAAGTGGTAAAGTAGCTATAGTTTCTTCTACAGTTATCTCTCCATCTACAAAGCAGCTGATCAACGAGTTCGGGTCACGTTTCGGTAACTTCGAGCACGTGGTATATGATGCCAACTCTTCTTCTGCTTTATTAGCCGCTAACAATGGTGTAGTACCTGGCTACGATTTCAGCAAGGCAAACATTATAGTTGGCATCAATGCAGATTTCTTAGGTACCTGGTTAGCGCCGGTTATCTTCTCAAAACAATATATCAAAAACAGAAAGCTTTCTGCTGAAAAGAAAGATATGTCGCGTCATTACCAGTTCGAGACAATTATGTCACTTACTGGTGCCAATGCCGATGTACGCGTTCCGATCAAACCATCTCAGGAGCATGCTGTAGTTACAGCGCTTTACAATGCTATTACAGGTGGCGGAGCAGGATCAGTAGAAGGTATAGATGCTAAAGCTTTAGCAAATGCTGTAAAAGATCTTAAAGCTAACTCAGGCAAAGCGCTTGTAGTTTCAGGCTCTAACGATCCTTCAGTTCAGGCAATGGTTGCCGCCATCAACAACTCATTGGGTGCAAATGGTGCAACTATAGATGCTGCAACTCCTTACTTTGTAAAGCAGGGTAACGATGCGCAGATGATCCGCCTGGTTAATGAAATGAACAATGGCTCAGTAGGAGCTGTGTTCTTCTATAATGCAAACCCGGTTTACGACCACCCACTTGCTGACAAAGTAGTTAGCGGATTAAAGAAAGTGGCCTTGAAAGTGTCGTTTGCTGAGCGTGTGGATGAAACTGCAGCGCTTGCCGATATCGTGGCTCCGGATAATAACTTCCTGGAATCATGGAACGACTACGAACCTAAGAAAGGCTATATCAGCTTAGCACAGCCTGTTCTTTCTCCAATCTTTACTACCCGCCAGATGCAGGATTCACTGTTAACCTGGAGCGGTAATTCAACCAGCTACTACGAATATATCCGCAACAACTGGAGAAAAGTGCTAACTGGTGACTTCAACAAGGCCTGGGAGAAAGCAGTGCATGATGGCGTATTGCAGAATGGTAGCAGCATGCTTACTGTTAGCAACACATTTGCTCCTGCAACTATAGGTGCATCAACTGTTAAGGCTGCTGCCGGTGCTATTGAAGCTGTTCTTTACGAGAAAGTAGCTATCGGTACTGGCGTAGAAGCTAACAACCCATGGTTACAGGAAATGGCTGATCCTATTTCTAAAGCGACTTGGGGTAACTATGTAGCGATGCCTCGCAAGATGGCCGAAGAAATGCAGATTGAGCAGGGTACTGTAGTTAAAGTAACCTTGGCAAACAATAATGTTATCGAACTTCCTGTACTGGTTCAGCCAGGTCAGGCGCAAGGTACAGTTGCAATTGCAATGGGTTATGGCCGCGATATCGCAGCTATGCCGGTTGCAAGAAATGTTGGTGCAAATGCCTTCCCGATTGCTACTGTAACTAATAACAGCGTTTCTTATTCAAGCCCTGTTAAGATAGAAAAAACTGGCGCTACATCTGAAATTGCTCAGATGCAGACACACCACACGATCATGGACCGTCTGGTAGTTCAGGAAAATACGCTTGCTAAGTATAAAGAGAATCCGAAGGAAGTAACAGAGTATATCCGTATCGCGACACATGAAGGTCCTGCGAAACCGGCTTCTATCTCACTTTGGGATGACTACGAGTACAAGAACCACCACTGGGGTATGGTTATCGACCTTAACTCTTGTATTGGTTGCGGTGCTTGTACTATTAGCTGCCAGGCCGAGAACAACATCCCGGTTGTAGGTAAAGCAGAAGTACTAATGCGTCGTGAAATGCACTGGATGCGTATCGACAGATACTACAGCGCTGTAGAGCATGAGGCTAAGGACTACGAAACAATGGAAGACCCGGCAGAAAACCCTTCTGTTATCTTCCAGCCAATGATGTGCCAGCACTGTAACCACGCTCCATGTGAGACTGTTTGCCCTGTTGCTGCTACTATGCACAGCTCTGAAGGTATCAACCAGATGGCTTACAACCGTTGCGTAGGTACACGTTACTGCGCTAACAACTGCCCTTATAAAGTACGTCGTTTCAACTGGTTCGCTTACTCTAACAACGATAAGTTCGACTATACCATGAATAATGATCTGGCTAAGTTCGTACTTAACCCGGATGTTACTGTTCGTGGACGTGGTGTGATGGAGAAATGCTCTTTCTGCGTACAGCGCGTGCAACTTGGTAAGTTAGAAGCAAAACGTGAGAACAGAAGACCGAAAGATGGTGAAATCGTAACTGCTTGTGCTCAGTCTTGCCCGACAGAAGCGATCGTATTCGGCGATATGCTGGATAAAGAAAGCCGTATCTCTAAGATCCTGGCTCACGAAAATGGCGAACGTGCCTTCCACGTACTGGAAGAACTTAACGTTCAGCCAAACGTGACTTACCTGACTAAAATTAGAAACTTAGCTTAAAAATAAAATTCGAGAGAGTTATGCAGCATGTATCTCCGATAAGAGAGCCTCTAGTAACAGGGGGGAAAACATACCACGACATCACTCAAGATGTCTGCAGACAAGTAGAAGCAAAGCCTAACATCCGTTGGGCTGCCGCTCTTGCTGTAGCCCTGGTAGGCCTCGCTATATTTTTATACTCTGTTTACCGCACCTTATGGTATGGTATCGGTGAATGGGGCTTGAATAAAACAGTAGGTTGGGCATGGGATATCACCAACTTCGTGTGGTGGGTAGGTATTGGTCACGCCGGTACGCTTATCTCAGCTATCCTTTTACTGTTCCGTCAGAAGTGGAGAACTTCTATTAACCGTGCAGCAGAAGCGATGACTATCTTCGCCGTAATCTGCGCCGCGATGTTCCCGGTATTACACATGGGCCGTCCGTGGTTAGCTTACTGGGTGTTACCATTGCCAAACACATTCGGTTCGCTTTGGGTAAATTTTAACTCTCCGCTACTTTGGGACGTATTTGCGATCTCAACTTACTTTTCAGTATCACTGGTATTCTGGTACATAGGTCTTATTCCTGACTTTGCTACCATCCGTGACAGAGCAACCGGCCCGATAGCAAGAAGAGCTTACGCAGCTTTATCTATGGGCTGGACGGGTTCAGCAAAAGCATGGTCACGTTACGAGACTGTTTCGTTAATCCTTGCCGGTCTTGCAACACCTCTGGTACTTTCTGTACACACTATCGTATCCATGGACTTTGCAACGTCTGTAATTCCAGGCTGGCACACAACAATCTTCCCTCCATACTTCGTGGCAGGTGCGATCTTCTCAGGTTTCGCGATGGTGTTAACACTGATGATCATCACCCGAAAAGTTTTCTTCCTGGAAGACTATATCACACTGGAACACGTGGAGTCGATGAACAAAGTTATCATCCTGACAGGTTCTATAGTTGGTATAGCTTATACTACTGAGTTCTTCATCGCCTGGTATTCAGGTGTGGAATATGAGCAGTATGCGTTTATCAACCGTGCCTTCGGACCTTACTGGTGGGCTTACTGGTCTATGATGACTTGTAACGTTATCACGCCTCAGTTATTCTGGTTCAGAAAGATCAGAAGAAGCCTTACAGCTACTTTCATCATCTCAATCTTCGTGAACATTGGTATGTGGTTCGAGCGTTTCGTAATTATCGTTACGTCGCTTCACAGGGATTACCTGCCATCTTCATGGGCCATGTTCTCTCCAACTATCATCGATATCGGAGTTTATGTTGGAACTATAGGTTTGTTCTTTACACTGTTCCTGTTGTTTGCAAAATACTTCCCGGTAGTAAACATGGCAGAAGTAAAAGCTATCCTGAAGTCTTCTTCAGAAGTTAAGCACACTCATAACTCACATGCAAAGTCTATGCATGGCACTGCACCTGAGTCTAACACTAATACACCTCACAGCAATGAATAAGAAGTTTGTTTTAGGTATCTACGATGATGAGGATGTGCTTTTAGAAGCCATCGAAAACGTACGGGCTGCCGGTACTAAGATATATGACGTATTCTCGCCGTACCCGGTACACGGAATAGATGATGTATTAGGTATCAAGCGTTCGAGACTTCCGATCGTGGCATTCTTCTGCGGTCTTTTCGGAACATCTTTCGCACTTTGGATGCAGATCTGGATGCTGGGCTTTGACTGGCCAATGATCATTGGTGGTAAGCCACACATTGCCATTCCAGCTTTTATTCCGGTAACATTCGAGCTAACGGTTCTATGTGCTGCTTTCGGTATGGTGATCACTTTCTTTATAGTATCACGACTGAAGCCATCTTTCAAAGTGAATGTGTTCGATAAGCGCTCTACAGATGATAAATTTGTAATGGCAATTGAAGTAAAAGAAGGCGTGACAGATATGTCTGCACTTAATAACCTGCTTCGTTCAAATGGCGCAATCGAAGTTAACGAGAAGGAGGTAATCAAGTAATGAAAAATTTCATGAATATTGGCTTAAAAGCCTCAGCTGTACTTTTCTCTTCTGCTATGCTGGTAGCATGCAGTAATGAGCAGGATCCAGGTCTGGAATATGCGCCGGACATGTATCATTCTGTACCTCTTGATCCTTATTCACAGATCAAAGAAAATAAGTATAACCCTGGTGGTATGAACCTGCGCCAGCCAGCTCCAGGTACTGTAGCTCGTGGCAAGGAAGGATACAACCTTTATCTTTCAGCTGATAACGCAGAGGCTGCAGGAACTGAACTTGTAAATCCACTGGAAAGAACAAGCGAACACCTGGCAGAAGGTAAGATCCTTTACGCACGTTTCTGCTCACCTTGTCATGGTGAGCAAGGCGATGGGCAGGGTTTGGTTGGACAGAAGTTTAAAGGTGTTCCTTCTTATACCGCTGGTAGAGTTGCAGAATTGCCTGGTGGCCATATATACCATGTAATTACAAACGGCCGGGGCAGAATGATGCCACACGGTTCTCAGGTAGATCCGAACGAACGCTGGAAGATTGTGATGTATGTACAGCAGCTACAGAAAGGCGAAACAGGTACAACTGTTGAACCAACAGCAGCAGCAGGAGATACAACTTCAGCACAAACCCAAACAGCAACACCTAATAACTAAGACTGAAGCATTAATTTTTGAGAATAATGACAGAAGAAAGACTCATTATACCACGAAAAACAAATAACAAGTTTTTCTTAATGATAGCCATAGGTGTTGTCCTGTTGATAGCAGGTATACTATTAATGGCTTTAGGTGGTGGAGCGGAACATGGTGAAGGTCATGGTGAGGCTGCAGCAGCAGGACACGAAGCAGCTTCATGGTCGAAGCGCTTGTTTATGAACCTTTGGTTAAATAACGTATACTTTACAGGAATTTCGCTTGTAGGTGTATTCTTTGTTGCAGTTCAGTATGTAGCATATGCAGGCTGGTCTGTTCTTATCAAACGTATCCCGGAAGCATTAGGATATTTCTTGCCAATAGGTGCACTGGTGATGATCGTTGTATTCCTTTTCGGTAATCACGACATTTTCCATTGGACGCATGAATACCTGTATGATGTAAATGACCCGCGCTATGATCCAATCATTTCTGGTAAAGCAGGCTATCTGAACTTCTGGTTCTTCCTGATCAGAATGGTAGCGTTCTTTGCATTATGGATACTATTCTTTAACTGGTTGAGAAGACTATCTATCAACGAAGACCTGCACGGAGGTACTTCATTCTACCACAAGAGTATAACTGTTTCGGCTATGTTCCTGGTAGTATTCGGTGTGTCTTCTTCTATGGCTGCCTGGGACTGGGTACTGTCTATAGATACACACTGGTTCTCAACTATGTTTGGATGGTATGTATTTGCCAGCTGGTTTGTTTCTGGTTTAGCAGCTATCACGTTAACAGTTATCATCCTGAAGCAGAATGGTTACCTGAAAATGGTTAATGCCAACCACCTGCATGACCTGGGTAAGTTTGTATTCGCATTCTCTATCTTCTGGACATACATCTGGTTCTCACAGTTCATGCTGATCTGGTATGCAAACATTCCGGAAGAATCGATCTATTTCCTTGATCGTTTAGACCCTCACTATAAGTGGATCTTCTTTGTTAACTTATTGATAAACTTTGTATTCCCTTTCCTTGTTTTGATGACAAGAGATGCAAAGCGTCAGATGATCATGTTGAAGATCGTAACTATAGCAATTCTGGTTGGTCACTGGTTAGACTTTTACCTGATGATGATGCCTGGAACTATGCGCGGTGATGCAGGAATAGGTTTTATAGAGATTGGTACTACCCTTATTTTCCTGGGTGTGTTCTTGATAGCATTCACGAAAGGACTTACAAAAGCATCGCTTGTACCGGCAAATCACCCGTTCCTGGAGGAAAGTATACACCATCACGTTTAGAGATAATACTTAAAACACAATATAATGATTACGATCGCTATTGGTTTATCCATACTTCTGCTTTTAGTTGTTCTTTTCCTACTTTTCAGGATCGGAACACTGGCATCTATCTTTAGAGGGTCATCTCAGAGAGCAGTAGGTACAACTAAAACAAGCAATAAAGTGAACAGTATGCTTCTGCTTCTGTTCCTGATAGTAGGTGGTATCGCCTTTGCCTGGTCTTTCTCTGAATCATGGGATGAAATGAACCAGCCGCTGGCATCTCTACACGGAGAATGGACAGATGAATTGTTCTGGACAACGATGATCATCATCGGTATCGTGTTCGTTATCACTCAAGTGCTGTTATTCTGGTATTCTTACAAGTATCAGCACCAAGACGACAAAAGAGCTTATTACTATCCGCACAACAATAAGCTGGAATTGATATGGACAATGATACCAGCTGTAGTTATGGCAATTTTAGTATTTGCCGGATGGAAAACATGGACTAACATTACAAGCGCAGCGCCTGCAGATGCAGTAGTAGTTGAGGTAATGGGTAAGCAGTTCAACTGGATGGTAAGATACCCTGGTGCGGATGGCAAGCTTGGTGTTACTAAAACTTCGCTTATAGATGCAACAAACGAATTTGGTATCGATTTTTCGGATCCAAATGCACAGGATGATATCGTAAATCCATTGGAGCTGCACATACCAAAAGGCAAACCAGTATTATTTAAGATACGCTCTAGAGATGTGATCCACAGCGTATTCCTGCCTCACTTCCGTCAGAAGATGGATGCCGTACCAGGAATGCCAACTAAGTTCTGGTTTGTGCCTACCAAAACTACTTATGAAATGCAGAGCGAGACTGGCAACCCGGAGTTTAAGTATGAGATGGCTTGTACTGAGATCTGTGGTCGTGGTCACTTTGCGATGCGCTATGTAGTAGTGGTAGATGAGCAAGAAGATTACGAAGCATGGTTAGCAGAACAAAAAGCTTTTGCATCACAGAACCCGGATGTAGTAGCTAAGTTCCAGACTACAGCAGCTGAGAAGCCTGCGACAAGAATGGATGCTGCGTCAGAGGAAGAGAAAACAGAATTATAGCATTTAAATACTTAGAAAATGTCTAGTACAGATATCGCTATTAACCAGACTGATATGCATCATGGCCATGACGAGCATGATCATCATCACGATTTAAATTTTATTGAAAAGTATATTTTCAGCCAGGATCACAAAGTTATTGCGAAGCAGTATCTGTTCACTGGTATCATCTGGGCCTTCATCGGCGGATTCCTATCTATACTTTTCCGTTTACAATTAGGCTGGCCAGAAGCAACTTTTACTTTCCTGGAGCCAATTCTGGGAGGTTGGGTACAGAACGGCAAGTTAGATCCTGAGTTCTACCTGGCACTTGTAACGATGCACGGTACTATCATGGTATTCTTCGTGCTTACAGCAGGTCTGAGCGGTACTTTCAGTAACTTCCTTATTCCATTGCAGATCGGTGCTCGTGATATGGCATCTGGTTTCATGAACATGCTTTCTTACTGGATCTTCTTCCTGTCAAGTGTGGTAATGTTCTCTTCCCTGTTCATCGAAACAGGACCTGCAGGTGGTGGCTGGACAGTATATCCTCCTTTAAGTGCGCTCCCACAGGCAATTTCAGGTTCTGGAATGGGTATGACTTTATGGTTGATCGCAATGGCACTATTCATTGTATCAACATTACTGGGTGGTATCAACTATATAGTTACCATTATTAACCTTAGAACAAAAGGTATGTCAATGACTAAACTTCCATTAACTATATGGGCGTTCTTATTGACAGCTATTCTAGGTTTATTGTCATTCCCGGTTCTATTCTCAGCTGCTTTGCTTCTGATCTTTGACCGTAGCTTTGGTACGAGCTTCTATTTATCGGATATTTATATAGCCGGAGAGGCTTTATCAAACACTGGTGGTAGCCCGATCCTGTTCCAGCACTTATTCTGGTTCTTAGGTCACCCTGAAGTTTACATCGTTATTCTTCCTGCATTCGGTATCGTTTCTGAAGTTATAGCTACAAACTCTCGTAAGCCAATCTTCGGTTACCGTGCCATGATCGGTTCTATGCTGGGTATCTCAGTTCTGTCGTTCGTAGTATGGGCGCACCATATGTTCGTAACAGGTATGAACCCGTTCCTGGGATCTGTATTCATGTTCCTGACACTGATTATTGCGGTACCATCTGCAGTAAAGGTGTTTAACTGGATAGCCACATTGTGGAGAGGTAATATACGCTTTTCAGCTGCCATGCTGTTTGCTGTAGGTTTCGTATCCCTATTCATCTCAGGTGGTTTAACAGGTATCATTCTAGGTAACTCTGCACTGGATATTCAATTACACGATACTTACTTTGTAGTTGCTCACTTCCACCTTGTAATGGGTGCTGCTGCCTTCTTTGGTATGTTCACTGGTGTTTACCACTGGTTCCCTAAGATGTTTGGCCGCATGATGGATGAGAAATTAGGTTTCGTTCACTTCTGGTTAACATTCATCTCTGTTTACCTGGTGTTTTTGCCGATGCACTACGTAGGTATTGCAGGTTTCCCGAGAAGATACTATAACTGGACTGGTTTCGAAGCATTCAACATGTTTACTGACCTGAACACTTTCATCAGTATTGCTGCGATACTTGGCTTTACAGCTCAGTTTGTATTCCTGTTCAACTTTATCTATAGCATCTTTAAAGGCAGAAGAGCATCGCTTAACCCTTGGCATTCTAATACACTGGAGTGGACTACACCGGTTAACCCAGGTCATGGTAACTGGCCAGGTGAGATACCAACTGTTTACAGATGGCCTTACGATTATAGCAAGCCAGGTGCAGCTGAAGACTTTATTCCACAGCACGTACCTTTCTCAGAGACGCAGTCATCTAACCTGCCTCAGGAAAGAGTTCTAGAGTAATATTGTAAATGGTTAATAAATCTTCTAAGGTTCATAAATTTAGAAGAATAGGAGTACTTACAGTAATAGCTGTTTACTTTCTAATCTTAGTTGGAGGAATCGTCAGGAGCACAGGTTCCGGGATGGGTTGTCCAGACTGGCCGAAGTGCTTCGGAAGCTGGGTTCCTCCAACTAATGTTAACCAATTGCCGGAAGATTACCTGGAAGTTTACAAACAGAAAAGGATCGATAAGAACCAGAAGCTGGCAGGTTATCTGGATAAGGCAGGATTTGAAACAGTAGCAGCCTATATATTCAGTCATCCAAACCAATATATCGAGACAGAGTTTAATGTAACTAAAACCTGGATTGAATACCTGAACAGGCTGGTTGGCGTTGCTATTGGTATTTTGATCTTCCTGACTTTAGTTTACGCTATTCCTTTTCTTAAATCAGACCCTACCATATTTTACTTATCACTGGCCAGTTTTATACTCGTTGGTATTGAAGGCTGGCTGGGATCTATAGTTGTATCAACTAACTTGCTGCCTGTAACCATTACTATACATATGGCACTGGCACTGGTTATAGTTGCTTTGTTGCAGTATGCCGTTGTGAGAGCTGGCGAACGTAACAATGACACTACCTTACCATTCAGTAGCAGGCTGAATGGCATGATCTGGATCGTTCTTTTAACAACTTTCGGACAGATATTACTGGGAACTCAGATCAGAGAAGAAATCGATATAGTTGCTTTTACTATGGGTAATGCCTTACGTGCAGAATGGATAGATAACCTGGGTACAAGCTTTTATATACATAGGTCTTTTTCAATAATAGTGCTGGTGCTGCACGTGTATCTTGCATACCTGATCTATAAACTGAAAGACCAAAGATTAACCCGATGGACTAATGTAATGCTTTTTATAGTGTTAGCAGAGGTTATGTTCGGTGTTATTCTGACCTACTTTGCAATGCCGCCGGTAATGCAACCGCTACATTTAACGTTTGCAGCGTTATTGTTCGGAGCGGAGTTCATGATCTTGATTATTTATTACTACGCCTCTAAAAGGGTGGCTAAAAAGTCAGTAGCTATAGTTTAGTGATGTTGATAGAAGAAAAGAAAACGCTACTGCCACAACTAGGAATGGGACTTAAAGCTTCGGCATATTTTAAATTACTGAAGTTCAGGTTGAGCTTTACCGTTTCCTTTTCCAGTGCTATCGGGTTTATACTTGGCAGGCCAGTAGCTACCTACTGGGAGATAGCTCTTGTAATGTTAGGAGGATTATTAGTAACAGGGTCCGCTAACATCATAAACCAGATTATTGAAAGGAACCACGATAAGCTGATGAAACGTACAGCTAAACGACCTTTGCCAACAGGGCAGGTTAGTGTAGCTGAAGCAATTGGCGTTTGTATAGTTACAGGTGTGGCAGGTCTGCTGATCCTTGGCTTAACATTCAATATGCTGACTGCAGCTTTATCACTGATATCGTTGATATTATACGGATTTGTTTATACACCACTTAAACGTATAAGCCCGATCTGTGTGTTTGTAGGAGCAATACCAGGTGCAATGCCTCCGCTGATTGGCTGGGTAGCTGCAACCGGAGTTTTAGGTGTAGAAGCCTGGATCTTATTCGGTATTCAGTTCATGTGGCAGTTCCCTCACTTTTGGGCGATAGCCTGGGTACTGGATGATGATTACAAGAAAGCAGGATTTAAAATGCTGCCAATGGCGGGGGGTAAAAACCTGAAAACAGCTATTCAGATCATGATCTATACACTGGTACTGATACCGTTTAGCTTGTTACCATTACAATTTGGTATGACAGGTACAACATCAGCATTAATTGCTGTGGTATGTGGTGTGTTATTCCTGGCGCAAACATTTTATCTCATGCGTACCTGCACTAAAAAGGCAGCTATGAATATCATGTTCGGGTCATTTTTATATTTACCGATCGTTCAGATCGCATTTGTTTTAGATAAAGTTAACCTATAGTTATGGTTGCGAACATAGATAAAAACAACACAAGTGGTGAGCAACCACTAAAGTATGTACTCTGGCTTATCATCGTAAGTATAATTATGATGTTTATGGCTTTTACCAGTGCGTACATTGTAAGAAGAGAAGAAGGTAACTGGCTTGAGTTTGATCTACCTACTACTTTTATGTTTGGTACTGCAATTTTGGTGCTAAGCAGTATTACAATGCAACTGGCTTACAATGCCGCTAAAAAGAATAGCCTGAATATGGTTAAGATAATGTTGGCGGCAACTACGGTTTTAGGAATCGCTTTCCTTTATAGCCAATTACAAGCCTGGGGAGACCTTGTACAGAATAATGTGTACTTCGGTGGTGCTGACAGTAACCCTGCCGGCTCATTTCTGTATGTTTTAACTGGGGTACATGGTTTTCACTTAATAACCGGACTGATATTTCTATTTATAGTGCTGATATCCAGCCTGCAATATAAAGTGCATTCTAAAAATATGCTGCGTATACAGTTATGTACTACTTACTGGCACTTTTTAGGAGGACTTTGGCTATATTTGTATTTCTTTTTACAGGTAAATCACTAAACACGTTTTATACATAAACTATGTCTACTTCAACTACGCTGGAAGCACCTAACACAGGTACATGGGACGGTGGTAATGAACCAATGAAAGCGAGCTATGGAAAACTCATGATGTGGTTTTTCCTGCTTTCTGATGCGTTCACGTTTGGCGCTTTTCTAATTGTATACGGTCTGTCGCGTCATGCTCACTTGCCATATACAGGTACACCGGAGAACTTTACTTTCTCTACAGAATGGTGGCCTATCCCAGAAAAAGTATTTAATGCGTTCCCGGGCCTGCATGGCATGGACCTTCCGCTTGCTTTCGTGGCACTTATGACCATGATCCTGATTCTGAGCTCTGTAACGATGGTACTAGCCGTAGAAGCAGGACACAGAATGGATAAGAATGATGTGCAGAAGTGGTTGCTTTGGACTATCCTGTTTGGTGCGACTTTCCTTGGTTGCCAGGCATGGGAGTGGGCTCACTTTATAACTGGTACTGAAGAAGGAATGCTGTTAGCAGATGGTACCCGCGTATTCGGAGCTAACCTGACTGTGAACCAGTATGGCCCTCCATTGTTCGCTGACCTGTTCTTCTTTATCACAGGTTTCCACGGTACTCACGTATTATCAGGCGTAGTGTTACTGATCATGGTATTCATTAATACAGTGAACGGACTGTACCACAAGCGCGGACATTACGAGATGGTTGAAAAAGTTGGTCTGTACTGGCACTTTGTAGACCTTGTGTGGGTATTCGTTTTCACATTCTTCTACCTGATCTAACAGAACAAAGTATAAACTAATTACCTGTAGTTTAGAAAACAGGTATAAACGTTATAACATATGGCAACGCATCACGAACAAGATTATAATACAACCGGAGAACTTCCGAAGCCACAGACCAAGGCAATCTGGAAAACGTTTTTCATACTGGTAGCCCTGACGGCGGTAGAATTCCTTTTTGCCTTTACCATGGATGCCGGTACAGTTCGTAACTCTATCTTTATTATCCTTACCATCTTTAAGGCATTTTATATTGTTGGTGAATTCATGCACTTAAAGCACGAATCTAAAGTGCTTATTTGGTCAGTGCTTTTACCAATGGCGCTGGTGGCATGGCTAATGATAGCATTGATCGCAGAAGGAAGCTATTACTTCGAGTCGATCACGAATTACTTCAAATAAAAAATACTACATGAGTAAGTTAAAGGCACTAATATTAGGACTCCTACTATTAGTGCCTATTTTCGTTTTTATATTTATCTATATTTTCGGGGAGCACCACTTTAAGCTAAAGGGCTACTTCCCGGAGACGAATGATAAAGGTGAAATTTTGTATACCGAGAAAGGGGATACGCTTTTCCAGACAGTCCAGGATTTTACACTTACTGACCAGAGCAACAACGCTTTTTCGCAGGCCGACCTGAAGGGAGAGATCTATGTTGTGAACTTTTTTTACACGGATTGCCCGGTTCTGTGTCGTAAAATGAGCTCGCAATTAGTACGGGTGCAGGAAGCATATGAGAACAATCCGACGATAGCTCTTGTTTCCATAACTGTAAAACCGGAAGAAGACTCTGCGAGTGTACTAAGTGCATATGCCGCCGAATACAAAGCCGATACTACCAGATGGCATTTCCTGACGGGTGCTAAGAAAGAGATCTATAGTTTGGCTGAGAAAGGTTTTAAGCTACCCCTACAAAAAACAGGTGGCCCGGAAGACTTCTTACTTAACGACAGTTTTATGCTTGTAGATAAAGAGCATAAAGTTAGAGGGGTTTACAAAGGCACTAGTGTAACGGAAGTAGACCGGCTTATATTAGAGATTAATGTTTTGTTAGATGAGTACAGTAAAAGTAAATAATACCAATGCTAGCCGCGATAAACGCATGATGTTTTTGATCGCTGGGTTGTCTGTTCTTATACCGGTTGCGGTAGCTGCTTTGTTCTTTTTAGATAAATCAGTAGCAGATACTTCCGTAGATGTTTCGTTTCAGCCGCCGCTACACGCTATTCTTAACTCACTTACAGCCATTGCGCTTATAGTTGGTTACTATAACATAAAACGTAATAACATAAAAGTACATCGCGCTGCAATGCTTACAGCATTTGGGTTATCGGCGGTGTTTCTGGTGTCGTATGTAACGTACCATTTTTTAGGTGAGCGTACCATTTATGGCGGAGAAGGGGCATTAAAATATATCTATTATTTTGTGCTGCTTACGCATATCGTGCTGGCAGTTGTTATAGTTCCGTTGGTATTGCTATCGGTTTACTTTGGCATTACAAACCAACTTGCACGTCATCGTCGCATCTCCCGCTGGACATTCCCGATCTGGTTGTATGTAGCCATTACAGGTGTGTTGGTTTATTTACTTATCTCGCCATATTATAGTTAAAATACGTAAGGTATATTATTTGTCAGGCATATGAAAAAGTTGATGATCAAAGGGTTACTAACTATAGTTCTGGTATTCGGGCTTATGCTTGCTACAAGCACGAACAGCTATAGCCAATGCGCTATGTGCCGTGCTACTGTTGAGTCTAATGTAGGTACGGGCAGCACCGAAGCTGATTCGGATGTTGGATCAGGGCTTAACACAGGTATACTTTACTTAATGGCTATACCGTATATCTTGATTGGGACAGTAGGCTTCTTGTGGTACAAGAGCAACAAGAAGAACAAGAATGGCAGCACCATCTAAAGCAGAGGCGATCGTTAAAAGCCGCTGCCCACGTTGCCGACAGGGAAAGATCTTCACACATCCGGCTTATAACCTCCGCAAATTCGATAGCATGTATGACGACTGCCCTGTTTGCGGTCTGCATTACGAAGTGGAGGTAGGCCTGTTTTACGGAGCAATGTACATCAGCTATGGTTTTTCGGTAGCCATCGTGGTTATAGTTGGTGTTCTGCTTTACAATCTTGCCGGAGATCCGCCCACATGGGTTTACATTTCTACTGTTGCTGCTGTAGTGGTTATTGCTGCACCTTTGCTGTTTCGCTACTCCCGCGTGCTGATGTTGCACTTTTTTTCGGGCATCGATTACAATCCTTCCTATAACAAACTATAAATCTGTACTGAATCAATAGGGCTTATCCTGCGTTTTAGTTAAATTCGTGAGATAAACTGTTAAATCTTGAATCGGAAGGTTACACCCTTTATACTTCTACTGTTTTCGTTGCTATGTTTTATAGTTACGGTTGCTATTCATTTTTACATAATTCCGGCTCCTGCTATATTTTCAGGCACTCACAAAAAGCTGGCAACGATACAGGAGCGTACCACTGCCTGTATAGCCAAAGCCAAAGCGCAGGCTGAAACTATAGGTACTCAACTTTCACCCGACAACGTTTCCTTTTCTGCGGTACTGGACAAAACTGAATACCCGACGCTGATCTATAAAAATAACAACTTGGTCTTCTGGTCGGCACATGTTGCCATTACTGATCTGGATATAACCCCGGATGCCAAAAAGGTAGGCTTTGCGAGTAGTGAGTATGGTTCTTTTATAGTGGTGCCATACCAGGCAAAAGGATACAAGATATTTGTTTACATACCCCTCGAAACAGACTACCGCCTAAAAAACGAATCCCTGAACAAATCGCTTTCCGAGGAGATATTTGAAGAGCCTGTAGCCGGTATAGTTCCGGATCAGAGGGTAGCGCTTCCGCAGGTCCGGTCGCCACAGGGCAATTACCTTTTCTCGGTAGATCTTAACGAAAATGAAATAGACCAGAGCAGGCAAACGATACAACTCATTCTGCTGGTGCTTGGTATTTTACTTTATGTGGTGGCAACTATAGTTTATTGCCGGCAGCAGGTAAAGCGTGGCAACTATGGCCGTGGTGTAATTACCATGTTAGTTCTGCTGATACTTCTGCGCATTGTGTTACTGGCATTTAACCTGCCTTTCGCTATTGCCGATACAGAACTGTTTGACCCAAGACTATACGCTGCGTCGCGCTGGTCTCCGTCTGTGGGCGATTTGGCAATAAATATGTTGCTGCTGCTTACGGTTTCTGTGGCCGGCCTGTACCTGTTCCAGAAGCACAACATGCTGGCACAGCTTAAAACTATTAAAGCAAACTACAGGCGTCCCATTGTTATCAGCTGTATACTGGCTTTTTACATGTTGCTTATAGTTTTGTTTTTGTTCTACTATGGCATCTACCACAACTCCCCGCTGATACTGGACATTAACCAATCGCTGGAATTCTCGAAATATAAGATTATACTTTATAGCATTATGCTGCTGCACACCATGGCACTGTGCGGATTTGCCTATATGCTTACCACTACCACTATAATTTTACTTTACAAAGAGCCAAAGTCGTGGCCTTACCGTTTGCTTTTCCTTATCGGTTTGGGGCTGCTGCTGGTATCGGTGCTGGCAAATCTGCAGTTCTGGGGTGTGGTGGTAATTGGTACGTTATTCTGGTTTGTCATTATTTTATCGGCGCAGCATAAAAATGTAGTCAGTACGGCTTATCGTAGCTATCTTTTTATTTTGCTTGCGATCATGATGAGCGCACTGACCGGGGCATTTGCGCTGTTCAGGCATTACCAGAATGAAGTTAAACTATACAAACAGAGCTTCGCATCGAGCATTATACAGGGTAACGATGTAGTAGGCGAATTTTTCCTGGATGAAGTAGCTGAAAAGATAGCAAAGGATGGCCTGATACGACTTAAAATGCTGGGCCCGTATGTGGATGCATCTTTTATAAAACGCAAGATATCGAAACAGTATCTCCGGGATTATTTTGACAAGTATGAAACCAGCGTGCTGCTGTTTGATAGCCAGGGAAACTCGCTTGAAAGCGCGGACTCTACGGCAGCTACCTTGCAGGAATTGCTTCGTAAATACAATACACCCGAAAACCGGACCGAACGTAAGAATCTGTTCCTGGTGCAGGACCCGGCTAGGTATAATTCTCGCTTGTATCTTAAGCTGATAGAAGTGCCGCTGGCCTACGGGCAGACAGGAACTATAGTATTACAGCTAAGTTTGCAAAAGCTGCTGCCCCATAGCCTGGTGCCCGAGCTGCTGAGCAACCAGCAGCATAACCAGCCTTTCCGGATGGACCTGCTGAGCTATGCTATTTACGAGAACAGGAAACTGAGCTATAGCGAAGGCGAATACGACTATGCCACCAACCTGAGCCCTGACCATATAGGGCATTCTGAATTTTATAAAGACGGGCACAACCAGGGCGATTACCACCATTTTGGCGTGGTGGCTGGTAAAGACAAAGTGCTGGTAGTTACCAACGAGAAGTATAGTGCCATAGAGGTGCTTTCCAACTTCTCTTTCCTGTTCCTGATCTTTATGGCCGGGTTTATAGTGCTGGGGCTTCTCATCCTGTTAAGCAGGCGCAACTATATCCGGGAGTTCAGGCCTAATTTCAGTACTAAAATTCAGGTGTTTCTGAACTTTGGTATTCTGTTGCCTTTGCTGCTGGGCAGTATCGCCATAGCCAGTTTGGTTACCGCCTCCTACAAAAAAGACCTTAAAACGGCCTACGAACAGCGCGGGAAAGCTATACAGGAAAATTTGAATGCATTGATTGGTACAGGTGTGTTGCAGAACCGGAGTGAATTACAGAAACGGATCTCTGAAATAGCCGGCATCTCCGAAACCGACATAAACCTATACGACCGTAACGGCCGCCTGATAACTACCAGTCAGCCGTTGATATTTGAGGCAGGTCTATTGTCTAAACTGCTTAATCCGCAGGCGTTTGCGGCCATATCGGAGCGGCAGGCGCTACGGGTGTTTTTAGAAGAAAAGGCAGGTAATCTTACTTTTAATGCTGTGTATCTGCCGCTTCGGGTTAACAACGATCCGTTTACATTGTCCGGCTTTGTGGGTATCCCTTTCTTCGATTCTGAAAAAGAGCTGGACCTGAAACTGATAGAGCTGATAACCACTACGATGAACATTTTTACGGTTATGTTCATCATCTTTATGTTGCTGACTTTCTTTGCTTCGAGGGCTTTAACGGTACCACTTCGCTTGCTGGCTGATAAACTAAAACGGACATCGCTGACGGGTAAAAACGAAATGCTGGCCTACGAAGGTGCTGATGAGATAGGGATGCTGGTAAATGAGTATAACCGTATGTTGCTGACGCTGGAGCAGAACAAACAGGACCTGGCCATACAGGAAAAAGAAGCTGCATGGCGCGAAATGGCCCGACAGGTGGCACACGAGATCAAGAACCCTCTTACACCGATGAAGTTATCGTTGCAATACCTGCAAAAAGCGATCGAAGAAAACAGGCCGAATACCGAACAGCTTATCAGTAAGATATCTCAGACGCTAATAACGCAGATCAATATCCTGAGCGACATTGCCACATCATTCTCCAGTTTTACCTCGATGCCCGAACCTAAGGCAGAACTGGTAAACGTGGCCGCAGCGTTACGCAAAGCCGCTGACCTGCACAATGACCCCGCTTCGGCAAAAGTTACGACCAATATACCAACAGAAGCAGTGATGGTAATGGCTGACGAAAGCCTGCTGGTTCGTACTTTTAACAATTTGCTGCTTAATGCCATACAGGCGGTGCCTGCCACACGCAAGCCAACTATAAAAGTAGATCTGAACTATACGCCGGAGCAGGTAATGATAGATATTAAAGATAACGGCAGCGGCATTCCGGAAGATATCCGTCAGAAAGTGTTTGTACCAAACTTCAGCACCAAGTATACAGGTTCGGGCATAGGCCTGGCAGTGGCGAAGCGCGGTATTGAGAATGCTGGCGGTAAGATCTGGTTTGAGACTGAAAATGGGAAAGGTACTACGTTCAAGATCACGTTGCCGGTAGCTCAGCATGTGTTGTAAAAGGCTTGTTATAAGCATATTGCTGTTCTTTTTATGCCTGCCCTTGCTGGCCCAGAAACCCCTGAGCAACAAGCGCTGCCAATGGTTGCGGGTAACTTCAGAGCCTATAGTACTGGATTCAATGACCTTGCTACCCTCAACTATAGAGTTCTTCGGGCCTAAGAAAGACCAGTATAGTTTTGATTACAACTATAGCCGCAACGAGTTTACGTTTACCCGCTTTCCTGCCCCGGATTCTGTAACCCTGGATACGCTTGGCACCATGATGGCTATTCCTGATTCGGTGCTGATCTGTTACCGCGTGTTGCCGCTTAATCTTACCAAGCCAGCCTTCCGGAGAGATATAACCAAACTGGACATGAGCTCGTTTAACAAAGGCTTTTACCAGGAAGACATTACAACCCGCGAAGAGATCTTCAGGACACCTGGCCTGAACAAGACAGGTAGCATCAGCCGGGGAATATCGTTTGGTAACACCCAGAACGTATTTGTGAACTCAGCCCTGAACTTACAGTTAGACGGAAAACTGACAGATGAGATAAGTATAACCGCCGCTATAACTGATCAGAACATCCCGTTTCAGCCGGAAGGGAATACGCAGCAGTTGCAGGAATTTGATAAAGTATACATTACCCTGAAACACAAACTATGGCAGCTAACTGCCGGTGATGTGGTTTTGCGAAACAGGCCATCTTACTTTCTGCAGTTCTATAAAAACGTACAGGGCGCAGCCTTCGAAACAACTATAGGGCAGTCGCCGGAGAAACAGGGAATTACGACTATGGCAGCATCTGCATCTAAAGGCAAGTTTGCATCGCAGGAAATTCAGCCGCTGGAAGGTGTGCTGGGGCCTTACCGGTTGCGCGGGCCAAATAATGAGCGTTTTATTATAGTGCTGGCCAATTCTGAAAGGGTTTTTCTGGATGGCAGGTTGCTGTTGCGAGGTTATGATTACGATTATGTGATAGACTATAACCAGGCAGAGATCACGTTCACAACCAAACATGTCATCACGAAGAATTCCCGGATAAAAGTTGATTTTGAGTATTCGGACCAGAACTATAGCCGCAGCATTTACCACGCCAGCCATTACCAGCAACTAAACAAACTAAGCGTTTACGGCAACTATTATAGCGAACAGGACAACCCCAACAACCTTCTCAACCTGGACCTGCGCGATGAAGACAAAGAACTGCTTTCGAGAATTGGGGATGACCTGAACCGGGCTGTGATTCCGGGAATAGACAGCGTGGCTTTCGACCCAAACCAAGTGTTGTATGCCCGAAAAGATACAGTAGTTAATGGTTTCCCGAGTGAGATCTATGTGTATTCCACCAACCCTGATTCGGCTTACTATAATGTGCGTTTCTCGGAAGTAGGTCAGGGGCAAGGTAACTATATAGTGGCGAATACTACTGTAAACGGACGTGTCTACCGCTGGGTAGCTCCTGTAAATGGCGTGCGGCAAGGTAATTATCTGCCTGTTAGAATAGTACCTACTCCCCGCAAAAAGCAGCTGATAACGATGGGGGCCGGCTATGAGCTACAGAAAGGCGTGAATGTTTTCCTGGAAGGGGCTGCATCTCAGAATGACCTGAACCGTTTCTCGAATGTAGATGCTGCCGACGATAATGGCAAAGCGATGCGGATCGGTTACCAGGTGCAGGATAAAGAACTGACATTACTGGGCAACTATAAACTAAACAGCACCCTGAACTATGAGTACACGGATGAGAATTTTGAACCCATAGACCGCTATCGCCCCATAGAATTTGACCGCGACTGGAGTTTGCAAATATCAGATCAGAAAGCCGAAGATCACATTTTTAATTTCTCGGTAGGCGCTGTAAAAGATCCGAAGAACCTATATGGCTACCGCATCAGCCGGAGATTACGCGAGAACCAACTGGATGGTGTGCAGCATTACCTGGACCTGGTAAAGGAGATCGGCAGATTAGAACTTCGTAATAATTTCTTTTTACTGAACAGCGAACAGAATACTTCACAGTCGGACTGGTACCGGGGTGATATTGGGGCAAAATACAAGTTCAGAAAATTTTCCCCTGGTTATGTGTACCGCTTCGATAAGAATAAGATCACAACTATAGGATCTGACTCTTTGATCGGCTCTGCGCAGTATTTTGATGAACACCTTTTTTATGTAGAAAGCGGAGACACCGCCCGCACGCGTTTCAGGGTAGACTATAGCCACCGCACCGACCAGCGACCAACTAATATCGGTGAGTTTGGCGCACCGGAAGTAGGGCAGACTTATAATGCAGCGCTTAGCACACCTATTGGCGAAGAAAGCGACCTGGCATTACAGGCAACTTACCGCAAGCTTAAATTATCAGATGGCCGACTGGAGGAAACGATACAGAACAGGGTAGACTATAATGCGAGTTTTTTAGATGGCAGCTTAAGATCGGAGCTAACCTATGCTGTAGGTACCGGACGGGAACTTAAACGCATCTTTGTTTTTAGAGAGACATTGCCTGGGCAGGGAACACACTACCTGCGCGAAGGCGGCAACCCGAATGATCTTAACGATTACTTGGAAGCCCAGACGGTAGACCAGCAGCGCTACATCAAAATTTTCCTGCCCACCGACGAATACATCAACGCATATACCAACCAGTTTACCTATCGCCTGAACACCACTGCACCCCGCAGTTGGCGAACCGATGAGGGTGTAAAAGGTTTTGCTGCCCGGTTTGCCGTCCTCACTTTCATCAGCATCGATAAAAAGACAACAGACGACAATTTGCAGAATCGCTTTAACCCCTTTAGCCAGGATATTGAAGATGCTTTCCTGATCTCGATGGCCAGAACTTTGCGCAACTCGGTTTACTTTAACCGTAGCAACCCGCAATACGGCCTGGAATATACTTTTCAACAGAACCAGCAGAAGTCGCTTTTAGCAAATGGTACCGAAACCCGGAATGTTGGTAGCCATATCATAATCGGAAGACTGAACCTGAACGAAGTACTGAGCACGAAGCTAACTACAGGCGTAAATGTGCGCGAGAACCAATCCAATTTCCTGGAATCTAAGAACTTCAGGATCCGATCTACAGAGCTATCGCCGGAGCTGGCTTACCAACCCAATACCCGACTGCGTTTTACAGGTACATACCAGTTTGCCCACCGCGAAGACGAATTGAATATAGAAGGGGATAACCAGCAAGCAAACTTCCACGAGCTGGGCCTGGAAACGAAACTAAGCCAGGTAAATAAACGCGCCGTAACCGGTAACCTGCGCTATGTAAAGATCGGATTCACAGGCATAGAGAATTCTTTTGTAGGCTACGAGATACTGAACGCTCTACGCCCAGGTAACAACATTACCTGGAGCCTGAATGTGCAGCAGCGCCTGAGCAACGGCCTCAACATTTCGCTAAACTATGACGGCCGAAAGGCCAATGGAATTGGGGCAGTGCATACCGGCAGAACGCAGGTATCGGTGTTGTTCTAAAATTTTTCTGTTGTAGGTAAATTATTATATTGTTTGACTATTAGGATCGAATAGATGGAATAGACTTGCAACTATAAGGCAGATAATCAAAATAACTCCTTATATGATATAGTTAGTAAAAATTAAAACATATAAATAAAAGCGATTAATGAGAGCAGTATTACTCGCACTATTAATTTTTGTCTCATATCAGAGCTGGTCACAAAATTCAAAATTAACTGTGTTCAATCCTGGACCAAGAGTTGGTGATGACATTGAAATTTCAATCACTCTAGAAAAGGAGAATCTTGAAGCAATAAAAAGTAAATCATCAAAATCAATAGAAGAATTTAACCAAGTCCAAAGCAACTATTATGGGAGTGGAACAATAAAACTATCCGACTTAACTAACGAGCCCGGCTTAAAGCAAATTGGTCCCTTTGAGTTTAATTTAAACGGAGTGAGTGTTAAGACAGATTCAATTCTTCTAACCATATATCCAGCATTGCCAGGCAACAAAAAAGATGGCATGTGGGTCAGGATTATTGACTTCAATGGAGATAGCTTTCTGATAATTGAGCAGCGAATCTCTAATGATTGGAAACGAGAAAAGGGAAAGAACTCAACAACTTTTAGTCATGGCGGTGACGATGTTAAATTTGCAAAATTAGACGAAGCGAAGTTTGAAGCTAAGGGATTGGATATTATATCAAGTAGTTCCAGCTCAAGCAGCCAAATTGTGGACAAAGATGATGTAATGGGCTCTGGGACAGTTAGCTTTAACATTGATACTTATCAGTTTAAGAAGACTGTAAATTTTAACAATGCTTTCAAGTTGGATAAGAAGATGTTTATTGACTTTACCCACAATATAGAAGATGTTGAAGCGTGGATAAAATAACTCTTACCAACAAGGTTCACAATAAAGGCTGCGGCTACGCCTCCCCACATTATGCACTAACCGTTAGGTGCATTTTAATTAGAAGAAGCAACCTCGACGCAATCATCATAAAGTTACTTTGACCATGGAACAAAGCGAAGACGAAAACAAATCAAAAGATCGGGGTGCGACACCTTTCACTCAAACTTATTTCCATGGGACAAAGGTTGACTTAAAGGTTGGGGACTTGATTGAAGTTGGTTTTAACTCGAACTATGGACAAAGGAAAAATGCGAAATACATTTTTCTGACAGCGACGTTGGATGCAGCTATATGGGGTGCTGAACTTGCATCTGGAGAAGGACGGGAAAGAATTTATTTAGTAGAACCAACTGGGCCAATTGAAGATGATCCAGACCTGACAGATAAAAAATTTCCGGGTAACCCAACAAAATCGTATCGTTCGGTACACCCATTCCGGGTTGTGGGTGAAGTTATAAACTGGCAAGGACACGCAACAGAGCAGGTAAAAGCCATGAAGGACCACCTGGAACGGCTTAAAGAGCAAGGTATTGATTCTTTAAATGACTAAACTATAAAAGCCTCTAGCACATCACCAATCTCCATCATGTCTATAGTTATCATTACAGAAGGAAAAGAAACGAATGGCTGGGAAAAGGCACTGAAGGCGAAACGGCCTGAGCTGGAAGTGCTTGTGCATCCGGATGTAGCTGCAAAAGATAAAGTAGAGTTTGCCCTTACGTGGGGGCATCCGCTGGGAGTTTTCAAAGAGTATCCCAACATTAAATGCATTGCCTCGATGGGTGCTGGCGTTGATCATATTCTCCGCGACCCGGAACTGCCTGCATCCGCAACTATAACCAAACTTGAAGACCCGAACCTGACCAGGGACATGGGCCTGTTTGTAATGGCGCTGGTACTGAACCATATGCGGAACCTGACGGTGCACAAACTGAACCAACAGCAGCACAACTGGAGCCGCAAACGCTACCTCACCACCGAGGATACAACGATTGGTATTATGGGAATGGGTACGCTGGGAGCACATGCGGCGGCGGAACTGACCAAATTAGGCTTTCAGGTAAATGGCTGGGCACGCACAGAAAAACAGCTGGAAGGTATAAAAGTATACAAGGGAGATGAAGAACTGGATAGCTTCCTGGCGACGTCTGATATCCTGATCTGCCTGCTGCCTTTAACGCCGCAAACAGAGAATATCCTGAACAAACAGACGCTTAGTAAGCTGCCTAACAATGCCTTTGTAATTAATGTAGCAAGAGGCAAACATTTGGTAGACGAAGACCTGGTAGAGTTGCTGGACAGCGGACACTTAGCAGGTGCCAGCCTGGATGTTTTCCGGGAAGAGCCCTTGCCCAAAGATCACCCGTTCTGGAGTCACCCTAAGATCAACATAACACCACACATTGCCAGCATTACCGACCCGGCGTCGGCCGTTTTGCAGATACTGGATAACTACGACAGGCTTCAGCGAGGCAAGCCACTTAAAAACATTGTTTCACCTGAATTAGGCTATTAAGATGAGCGCTTTCCATTACGCTTTTAAAGTAAAAGACATACAAAGCACCCGCGATTTTTATAACGGCATTTTAGGCTGTAAGCTTGGCGATTTCACCGAGCACTGGATCGATTTCGATTTTTTCGGCAACCAGTTATCGGCCCATGTCAGCCCTGATATTCCGCCTTTAGATTATTGTGGTAAGGTCGATGGCATAAAAGTGCCCGTTCCGCATTTTGGATGCATTGTTGGCTACGATGATTTTATGAGAATACAGGAGAATCTGGCAAATGCCGGCGTCAAGTTCGTCGTGAAACCATACACCCGCTACGAAGGCAAAAAAGGAGAACAACTCACGATGTTCTTCCTGGACTACAGCGGCAACCCGCTGGAATTCAAATCCTTTAAAAACGAAGCAGAGATATTTGATAGGGAGTAAATGTGTTGTATAGTATCAAACCAATGCTATCAACTTAAACTAAATTTGTCATCTCGACGATAGGAGAGATCTATTTAAAACACTTATAATATTATCTTAAATAGATTTCTCACTTAGTTCGAAATGACGGTTTTGTTGATTTAAGGATTTTCTTTCGATATTTTCTTTGCCGTGTCTAAGTATAGAGGCAGGGCAGCGGAGCCATACCAAGGGTATAGTTCTACATCAAAGATTTTTGCTCTAACGGCAGGGTCAGTTTCTACTAATTTCTGAGCTTCTACTACCGTCTTCACATCAAGTATAAAAATGCCACGGTAGGTTTTGTCGTTCTTGCCAAGCGGGCCTGCAACTATAAGTTTCCCTTCTTTTACCAAACGATTGATGTTTTCCATGTGCCCACGGAAGTACTGGTTTAGTTTTTCTTTATCGGTGGTGGTGTTGGAGCCGGTTTTAAGTATTACCAGCACGTACTGCTTCATGCCATAGTTGTCGGCACCCAGCGAGTCGGCTAAGGATTTGTTATAGTCGGGGTTGGTGGTTTGTGCGTTGGCGGCAAGGCCCAGACTGCAAAGTATGGCAAGTGTTAAAATGTATTTCATGTCAATAAATTATCCGGCTTGTTCGTATGCAGTTTTTATCCAGTTCACAACTTCAGGCGTGATTTCTTCCTGAGAAGCTATGTTAATTTTATGGGAGCACATGGCATTGGCTTTGTCTATAGTTTCGAGTACGCCGGTTGCTTCCTGCCCCTTTATGTTCAACCCGATTTCGAAGCGGGTTTTGGTAGCTGGCTGTAACATAGCAAACTGCTTTTTGCGGCGCAGGCTTACATAGGCATTCTTTGGGGCTACTTCTACATCATCGCCAAACTTCATTATCTCAGAAAGTAGAGTATCATACACAGGCTTAAAGTGTTCTTTGCCTTTGTACTGCTTCTCTATCAGGCCGTCTTTATTCTCTACAGATCCAGCATCGGCAGCTCTTGCTTTCAGAGCTACCATGTTGGCAAAGCCATGCGTAAAGCCATGTTCTTCTTTCAGGAATTTCATGATCTCGCCGTGTTTGGCAAAATTCTTCGCCTTTACAATTCCGATCCACTCTTCCAGCGTTTTACCTGTGTTTTTGTGCAGGTTATCGATCATCGTTTTTTCAGCCTGGTCCATAAGAGTATAGTTTATAGTTTGGGAGTTTTAAGTTACTCAAATTTCTGAATTGAGATTATTGGGATCAAAGGATTTAGACCTGGCAGTGCGCGCAGCTCCTGTTAGTGTCTGGCGTTTACCCCTGCTCTTAAAAGAAAGTCCCCCTTTGAAGGGGGTAGGGGGATGTTTTACATTAGCAGACTTTTTAACACACCTTAACCCCAGAGGAAATTCTACTATAGTTAACTTTATAGTTAGATAATTTCAGCCTATCGTACGGACAGGTCGCGACCTATCCCTACAATAAAAATGAGTCGAATCCCCAATATCATGTTCTTCCAGAAATCCCGCTAATCCTTTAATCCTGTAAATCCTTTGGTTAGGGGGATGTTTTACGTTATCAGACTTTTAACCCACCCCTGCCCCTCCGAGGAGGGGAATTTCTGCCTTTACTATAGTTTTTTGGATAGTTTTATAGTTAAAGCCTAATCCAACAATCTATTCAATTTTAAAAGTCTTAGTTCAGGCAATTAGTAATATTTCCCCTCCATCAAATAGTTCTGCACGTAATCCTTCACGCCTTCTTCCAAACTATAAAACGGCTTATCATACCCAATGGAGCGGAGTTTGCTCATATTGGCTTCCGTGAAATACTGGTAGTTGTCACGCAGGTTTTCGGGGGTATCCATAAAGTCAATGTTCGGAGTTACACCCATGGCATCGAAAGTATTCAGGGCAAGGTCCATAAAGGTGCGGGCCTGACCTGAGCCTAAGTTATAGATACCGGAGTTTTTGCGGTGATGCATCAGGAACATACACACCTCTACCACATCCTTAACATACACGAAGTCGCGCATCTGTTCGCCATCCTTAAAATCGGGGTGGTGCGAGCGGAAGAGTTTCATGCTGCCGTGGTCCTTTATCTGGTTGTAAGCATGGAAAATAACCGATGCCATTTTGCCTTTGTGGTATTCGTTAGGGCCATACACATTAAAGAATTTCAGACCGGCCCAGAAGAAAGGCTTTGCCGTTTGCTCCAGTGCCCAGATATCAAAATCGTTCTTAGACTCTCCGTACGGGTTAAGCGGTTTCAGTAACGGAATAGTGGCTTCGTCATCATCATAACCCAACGTGCCGGAACCATACGTAGCTGCCGAAGACGCATAAACCAACGGGATCTGGTACTCGCAGCAGGCATTCCAGATCGCTTTAGAGTAATTCAAGTTCAGCAGGTCAAACACATCTTTGTTGAACTCAGTCGTATCGGTGCGGGCGCCCAGGTGGAAGATGAATTCTACTTCTTCGTAGTTTTTGTCCAGCCACTCTATAAAATTATCGCGGTCAACAAACTCCTTTATTTTTTTGCCTTTCAGGTTATCTTCTTTTTTAGCGACGGAGAAATTATCCACCACCACGATATCATTAAAGTTAGCTGCGTTAAGTCGGCTTACCAGGCAACTGGCAATAAACCCGGCAGCACCGGTTACTACGATCATAGAATTAGGGCTATGTTAGATTTTGCGTAAATTTACGAAAATATCCAGAGCAGGTCCTGCCCCGATGAAGAACAAAACCATAGTTTATACTTTATACTTCCTGAGCTTTATACTTGGGCTGCAAACTATAGTTGGTTGCCAGCAAAAGCCTGAAGAGCAAAAGCAGGGGATAACTATAACTGACGACCTGGGTCGCAAGCTGCATCTGCCTGAAAAACCAAAACGAGTTTTCGGTTTTACATCGGCAATGGCTGAAATGCTTTTTGCTATAGTTGATACCTCCAACATCATTGCCCGAACTCCTGACAGCGACTATCCAGCAGCTGTTTATACCAAACCTATAGTTAGCAATTACCCCATAGACTTGGAACAGGTACTTGCCCTGAAACCCGACCTGATCTTTACCAGCGAAGGCATGACTCCCCTGGATGTAGCCGCCCGACTTGAGGAACTGGGCATACCGGTGTATTACCAAAAGTATAGAACCGTAGAAGATGTTTTAAAAGGCATAGAAGACATTGGACGCATCATGAACCGTGAACAGGTAGCCAACCACCTTGCAGATTCGCTTAGAAAAGAAGTGCAGCAACTGGAAGCAAAGTATAAGAACCGACATAACCCGCTGCAAGTGCTAACTATAACCTGGACCGACCCGATCTATGTGTATGGCCAAAATACTTTGCTAACTGATAAACTCAGAATTTTAGGTGCTGAGAATGCCGTGCAGGAAACATTTGACCAACCTTACCCGGCCCTTACCCGCGAGTATATTTTAAAGCTGAGCCCGGATGTGCTGATGGGCGGCACCAAAGAGAAACTGGAGCAGACATTCTTCAACCAATACCCGGAGCTGCGCAAAATAAAAGCATACAAGACCAACCGAATTTACGCGCCAACAGGAAACCTGATAGAGCGGCCGGGGCCAAGAATTGTGGAATCGCTTAAAGAGCTGGAAGGGTTTCTATATCCATGATGCGTGGCTTATATTTTATACTTGCCCTGTTGCTGATAGCTATCGTTATAGTTCTGGGGTTACAGGTCGGTTCTTTTGAGTCGGACCTTTCAACTATAGCCGAAGCTTTCCTGAACTATAACCCCGATAATACCACCCATTATGCTATAGTTCACCTGCGTTTACCACGTTTGCTGCTGGCTTTAGTGGTTGGGGCTGCGCTGGCTTTTTGCGGCTATTTAATGCAGGCAATGGTGAATAACGGATTGGCTGATCCCTACTTGCTTGGCACGGCTTCGGGAGCATCGTTAGGGGCTGTGTTGGTCTTCTTTGGGTTTGTGAATATTTCGGTGGCTGGTTTTTATATGCCGCCGGTGCTGGCTATGGCGGGCGCTTTTATAGTTACGCTGGTAGTGGTTATACTTGGTTATCGTAAACGCCAGCTTATACCTGCGCAACTATTGTTGGCCGGAATTGCTATCAGTTCGCTTTGCACGGCTATGGTTGGTTTGCTAACTTTTCTCTCTGATTCGGAAGGGAAGCTGAAGTCGGTTATTTTCTGGAGTATGGGCAGTTTTGAGCGGGCCAGCTGGACATTGCTGCCTTACCCGGCCGTGGCACTTATAGTTGCGCTTATCCTTTTCGCTTTTCTACAGAAGCAGCTGAACATACTCATGCTGGGTTCCGAAAGGGCGCAGGCGCTGGGCGTGCAGGTGTCGCATACGCGCTGGGCTATACTTATCACGGTTTCTATAGTTACAGGCTTTGCAGTGGCTACGTCGGGGCCGATCGGGTTTGTGGGACTCATTGTTCCACATGTAACGCGTGGTCTGCTGGGCACAACTGGCCGGAGCAACCTGCTTTTCTGCGCTTTTGTGGGTGGTTTGTTCATGCTGCTCTGCGATCTTTTGTCCCGGATAATTTATCCACCAACCGGACTGCCAATTGGAATCATTACTTCGTTCTTTGGTGTTCCTTTCTTCGTATATTTGCTGTCCAGAAAAAATTACAAGTTTAGCAGTTAGATGATTTACGTTAGCAGATTAGAGCATTTTAATGCAGCCCACAAGCTGCACAACCCGAATTGGTCGTTGGCAAAGAATAAGGAAGTGTTCGGGCCGTGTGCAAATACCAACTGGCATGGGCATAATTACGAGCTCATCGTTACCGTAAAAGGCAAGCCGGAACCCGATACCGGTTTTGTGATAGACCTGAAAAAACTGAGCACGCTTATCCGTACGCACATCATCGAGAAGGTAGACCACAAGAACCTGAACCTGGATGTTGCTTTTATGGAAGGCAAACTGGCCAGCACCGAGAACCTGATCATTGAGTTCTGGAATATCCTGGCCCCGCAGATCGAAAAAATATCCAACGCGAAACTGCACAGCCTTAAACTTTACGAAACCCCACGCAACTACGTGGAGTACTTCGGAGAATAATTTCCTTTTAAATTTTTAGTGCGCTTATACCTGTTCAGGTAGCCCATTACGTTTCTGCATTACATGAAATACTACATTATAGCTGGCGAGCGATCAGGTGATTTGCATGGTTCTAACCTTATAAAGGAGCTTCGGAAGAAAGACCCGGACGCGGAAATACGTGGCTGGGGCGGCGACATGATGCAGGAAGCCGGAATGGACCTGGTGCGCCATTACCAGGACATGGCCTTTATGGGCTTTGCCGAAGTTTTTAAGAACCTGCGCAAGATCTTTGGCTACCTGGGAGAGGCAAAAGCCGACATCGCCAACTATAAACCCGATGTGGTGATACTGGTAGATTATGCCGGTTTTAACATGCGCATTGCCAGGTTTGCCAAAAACAAAGGGCTTAAAGTTTTCTATTACATCTCTCCGAAGATCTGGGCATGGAACCAGGGCCGCGCGCATAAAATCAAAAAAGTAGTAGACCGCATGTTCGTGATCATGCCGTTTGAGAAGGAGTTCTATAAGCGTTTTGATTATGATGTGGATTATATCGGCAACCCGGTTTCTGATTCGGTAACTGACCATGTCGTTACTCCGGATTTCAGGTTAAAGAACAGACTGCAAAATAACAAGCCTATAGTTGCTATACTTCCGGGAAGCCGTGCGCAGGAGATTGAGAACATGCTCGATGTGATGTTGAGCGTCCTGCCGTCGTTCCGCGATTACCAGTTTGTAGTGGCTGGCGTTTCTACGTTCGGTAAGGAGTATTACGAGCAGTACAACAAAGACAAGAACATTAAAATAGTATACGACCAGACCTACGACCTGCTTTCGCACTCGGTAGCGGCCCTGGTTACATCCGGTACAGCCACTCTTGAGACAGCCCTGTTTAATGTGCCGCAGGTGGTATGCTACAAAACCAGCAAAATATCTTACACCATCGGTAAGTGGGTGATAAAAGTGCCTTACATTTCGCTGGTGAACCTGATAGCTGGTAAGCAGGTAGTTACAGAACTGATTCAAGACGATTTTACTGGCAAGCAGGTAACAGCCGAGTTAAAAAGCATCCTCTTCGACAAGCACTTCATTAAAAAACAAAAAGACGGTTACGCCCTTGTACGCGAGAAAATAGGAGAGTACCGCACCGCCGAACGCGCCGCTGAGTTGATGGTGGGGTATTTGAAGGGGTAAACTTACTTCTCTTATAGTTTCAGGCTTCTCTTTTCCGCAGGCTATAGTTTGTGGCTTGTATAGTATTTTCTATATTTATAGTAAAATTTTATTTAAGCCAATTACTGATTTTTCTTGATTGTATTCTATTAATTTATAATCTATACATAGAATTCAAAATGCTAGCAAAATATAAATTAGAAGTAAAAGAATACCTAAAAAAATCAAAATTCCCTATATCCTTGTTTGAGTTTGAATCAAATGATAGATTTATAATTTACCTAAGTAATACTGAACTAAGGTTTGAAGTTGAACAATCTTCAAAGGACTTTCAATCATTTCAGGTCTATCATAATCAATATAAGCCAGGTTACCCATTATTAGGGCCAATAGGTTCTAACCTTAAAATTGCTAATGTAATACAACATGTTGATTATTGGTTAAAAACGGCAGTTGAACCATATTTAGATGAAATAAATAGTTCAGAGATATGGAGATCATTTGAATCTAATAATTTATTTGAAGGAGCTTTTAACTCGGATCAAAGCTTTGTAAACACAGATGATTATTCTTATTTGACAGCTCCTGAAGTACAACACCTAAAGAATGCTATCTCACAGATAAAAGATGAAATTGTTAGAGAATTTCAAATAAGTAATGAACTTGAAAAGGAAATTAATGGAAAACTTGATTACTTAATTGAATCAACTGATAGATTAAACAAGTTTGATATGAAGGGGACAATACTTAATACCTTTTTATCAATTGGAATAAATCTTGGAGTAGACACTGAAACTGGCAAAACACTGTACGGAATTTTTAAGGATGCATTTTACTCAGTACCATTCCTATATGAAACAGCAAAAGCTTTTTTACAATCTTATTTAGAGAAGTAATTAAAAAAATATCAAACGCAGACAAAGGTTCATACCCACATATCAGTGCTAGATACAAAGGCGTTATCAAAAAATCTTTTGTAGTTTAACTACTCATCTGCAAACTCCAGCAGATCTCCGGGCTGGCAATCCAACGCTTTACAAATTGCTTCAAGCGTACTGAACCGAACTGCTTTTGCTTTGCCGGTTTTAAGTATCGACAGGTTCGATAGCGTAATATCTACCTTTTCCGACAGTTCGTTCAGCGACATTTTCCGTTTGGCCATCATCACATCCAGGTTCACAACTATCGGCATGGCTTAAACGGTTAGCTCGTTTTCAGACTGAAGTTCTACACCGCGCTTAAAGATCTGCGAAATAATAAATACCAGGCCGGCTATAAATAAATACTCGCCACCGTTGCTACTGCTCAGCAATTCGCCAGTTCTTTTTGAGAGCCACTCACTGTGTGCGCTGCTTATTTGCAACACGATCCAACTGCCCAGCAATACATAACTAATGGTTTCTACTCTTCCGGCTACTTCCTGTGTAAACGGGTTCTGAAGGTTCACTTTCGAAAGCGTCTGGATGACCAGGTAAGCGATGTAGGCTTTCATGGCTGACAAAGCAACTACAAATGAAAAGTGTAAGCTATAGTTGTAGAAACTTGATTGGCGAAGGTCGTACAGGTCTAGCCCTTTGTATAGATTCTGCGCTGCTTCAGGTTTAAAGTAGCTGAATATATAGGTAAACAACAAAGCCCCTGTTTTAATCAGTAAACCAATAAATACGATCCAGGCCAGCACGTGCATGATAGTTAATATTACTTCCGTCCGGGTTTTGGTATGTTTTTCCATAGTTGTTGAGTTTATAGTTGGAAGTGTAATTATAAACAATATTTATTGAAAAACAATAAATATTGTTTGATTTATGGTAAACAATTTCAATGTTCGTTTAAACTATAGAATAACCAAAGTCAGTGAGCAGAGTATTTATCAGCATACTATAGCAACCAATTATAATCCGACCTACTCTATGCAAACTGAAAAAGAAAAAATGCTGGCCGGCGTACTGTACGATGCACTCGATCCACAACTCTCAGAAGAACGACTGCAGGCAAGGTTGCTGCTAAAACAACTCAACGACTCTCAAGAAGATTACCCGATCGAAAGAGGCCGCATTTTAAAAGAGCTCATCCCCAATTCCGGCGAAGGCTTGTGGCTGCAACCTCCGTTTTACTGCGATTATGGCTATAATATTATAGTTGGCGAGAAAGTATTCTTTAACTTTAACTGCGTGGTACTGGATGTAATGCCGGTAACAATAGGCAGCCGCACACTTTTCGGCCCGAATGTGCAGATCTATACTGCTACACACCCGCTAAACTATAAAGAGCGCGCTTCTGGGCTGGAATTTGCAAAACCCATAACTATAGGCGAAGACGTCTGGGTAGGTGGAAGCGTGGTGATTTGTCCCGGCGTAACGATAGGCGATAGAAGCGTGATAGGAGCAGGCAGCGTAGTAACCAAAGATATTCCGGCAGGTGTGTTTGCCGCCGGTAACCCCTGTAAAGTAATCCGGGAGCTGGAGCAGTAACTATAGTTTCTTCAGAGAACTCTTAAGTATAAACTACCCAAACTAATAAATAAGTTAATGGACCCAGCTGAAACAGGAAAGAAGTATGATAAGATAGCGCAATGGTGGCACGACAACCATCATGCTTCTGATTATGGGCTGGCTCAGATAAAAAGGGCTATCAGTTATTGCACAAACCGTGGCTCGGCTTTAGATGTTGGCTGCGGGAGTGGAGGCAGAATTATAAAAGAGCTCCAAAGTGCTAAGTTTAAAAGTGTATCAGGCATCGATGTTTCAGAGAAGATGATCAAGCTTGCCAAATCCAACCACCCTGATCTTGACTTTCAGGTACATGATATCTGCGGCTGGCAAACTGATCAAACCTATGATTTTATAGTTGCCTGGGACAGCATCTTTCATGTACCATTACAAATGCAGGCTCCGGTTGTGGCCAAACTATGCAAAATGTTAAATCAGCAAGGCACTCTAATCTATACTTTCGGCGATGCATCAGGCGAGCACCTCAGCAACTGGCACAACGATCAGTTTTACTACAGCACCATCGGTATAGACGGTAACTTAAAAGCGATCATGGAAAATAATTGCCAGTGCCGCCACCTGGAGCTGGACCAGTTTCCGGAAACGCACACCTATATTATAGTTCAAAAAAAGTGAGTCTATTGCACGAAAAAGCCTTCCATTGTTACAGAAGGCTTTCCGAAAGAAGGTTTAAAGCTTTTATGACTTGGCAGGGGCCGGTGAAAATTTAACCACCTTGTTTTTGTTGGGCTCCACGGTTTTCAGGTATTGGTAAATAGCCCGCAGGTCTTCTTCTTTCATGCCGGCATACATTTGCCATGGCATAATAGAGTTAAACTCGCCTGGTGCTATTTTTCTGTTTGCCATTTCAGGTTCCAGGTTCTGTTTAAAACGGTTTACAAAATCATCTTCTGTCCAGGCACCTATACCGGCTTCTTTGTCGGGGGTAATGTTGGCAGAGCGCAGTATAGCTCCGTTCGGAAACTGAAATTCAGCTCCTCCGGCCAGGTACATCCCTTCTACAACTTTTCCCTTGTCATTAGGGGTATGGCATTCACCGCAAGATGCCATTGTAAACAGGTATTTACCTTTTGCTACCGGGCTATCTAATACTGGCTCCGGAAGTTTTTCAGGAGTTGCGGGCATGGTGCGCAGGATCAGGTTAAACGGAAAGTCAGGGTCAGATTTTGGCACTTCGTTTTTGATAGGCTCCAGTGTACGGATGTAAGCAATCACAGCATGAAGATCCTGCTCACGCATCTGTCTGAAGGCATTATAAGGCATCATCGGGAAAAGTGGGTCGCCATCCTTACTAACCCCTGCAGTTAAAGCGCGGTAAAGTTCACCGTCGGTCCAGCTGCCAATCCCGGTTTCTTTATCAGAGGTAATGTTCTTGGCATAAAATACACCCGGAAAACCCATCGTCTGGTCGAAACGGTCGCCGCCTTTGCCATGGGTGCCCGGTTTAATAGGTCCTGCAAATTTAGACCAGTCGCGCTCCGAGTGGCAGTCGATACAAACGGCAACATGGTTGGCAATGTACTCGCCGCGTGCAATCATTTCAGGCGATTTTTTGATAGTGATGGTTGGGGCAGCATCTACGTTCGGGAACGCATATTGCATGTAAATAACGCCGGCAGCTATAACTGCAAGAATGGCCACAACGGAATAGCCGGCTATTTTTAGAACTTTTTTCATAGGTAAGTGCGGTTAAATAGAATGACAGTGTTCAGGTCTAAAATAATTATGAAATATCGTCAATTAATATAATTAATCGAAATAAAAATAGGATCTAAAGGTGATATTTTAGTGAACAGATTTCCAGAAATGGTAGACGGAAACAAAAAAGCCGCAGAAATTTTCTGCGGCTTTTTTACCTGGGTTTATTATTCTAATCGGGGTATGATCTCTGAGAAAACGACAGCGTTGCTGGTATTTATAGTTGTGCTGTTACTGCAATCCGGCTTATTCCAGGGGCCTTCGCAACTGGCCTCTTCTACAGCATCTGTGTAGATTACCATATACACTGTGTCACCTCTTTTCATCTCATCGTTTATAACCAGGCTGGCAAAATAAGGATAGGTGATGTTAAACTCCTGGCTTGAAGTTTTGAATGAAATAAAATGCACATAATTGGATGCAGACACGGCAGCATCTTTCCCTAAATACATCTTTACTGTTATTTCTTTGCCGGCAGGTAAGGGCTTATTCAACTGCACCGGAATCTGGAAGTAAGCGCTGAGCGGGTCGTCAATGTTTACGATAACAGCCCCAGGTGTTGCGGTATAAGAAGATGGCTCGATCATGCTGGCAACAGGAGCCGAGGTTGATGTATATTTGGTGCGCACATGATCTATATCCCGGACATAAGTAGTAGGGTGGCCATTTTTGGTAAACTTAAGCGTGTATGTGCCCGACGCGAGGTAAGGCAGCCAGTATTCGCCCTGGGTATTTGTTTTGGTGGTCTTTCCGGTTTGCTCTATAGTTACGGTTACAGCTGTTGGGTCCTGTACTTCGCCATACTGGTTGTAGATCTTCACTAGGCCATTAAGTCCTTCGGCATTGGGGCCGGAGCCGGGCTCGCGTTCACAGCTTGTTAGTGCAAAGCACGCCAGTAGTGCTGCATATAAAACAGCAGGTTTAAATAGTGATAGCATAAATTTGGAAACAGATGACGTTTTAAGCCCTGTAGCTAGATTAAGGTATAGTTATAGTGTAGGTCTGAGCTACATCGGTGTTCAGGCCGGGGCCATAAAAGTAAGTGTCGTTTATCCAATATCCATAGATCTGCGCGGCACCGGTATACACTTTAATATAGGCCACATCCCCGGATTTAAAGCCGTAACGGTTAACCAGGCTCTCCACAGAAATAGACGGAAGTAGCATTACACTTATCTGGCCATCAGAAGTAAAGCCGTTTATGCTTTTAACCAGGTAATTGGTATCTGAAACACTGGCCGTTTTACCCAGGAAAGCTGCCAGCGTATAGTTTTTTCCGGTTGGTACAGGTTCACTTAAGGTTATAGTTGCCCGCAGGTCGTTCTGGTTGTGCAGGTAAAAGCTGGCCTGGCTTACATAAAACGTCGGCACCTGGGATAGCTGCAGGTCTATAGTTTCTTTTTCAGTAAAGAAGTTAAGTTCTTTGCGTTGTCCGTCCTTAAAACCAGCTTTCTTAACCGAAATGACCAGGTCGGTGTGTGGCACGTTAGCTATAGTATAGTTTCCGTTGGCATCGGTGGTGGCCTGCATGTTTATTCTTTCGCCGGTTATAGTTACAATAGCTCCTTGTGCCAATAATGGTGCGTCATACACATCAAAAACACTAACCTTACCGCTGATGGTGCCACGTAATACCGGGGAATAATCTTCCGGTTCGGAACAGCTGCTAAGAAAGGTTAAAGCAACTAACAAAAGCAGGGTATATGTCTGTTTCATAGGGTTATAAACAGGAGATTTTAAAGTTGGCAAAAGTAATCAAATATAAATTTGTGCTAAGCTATATAGTGTAAAAGTAATATCTAAAATAGTGCCAGAAAAAAGCTAAAGCCTAATAAGTGAAGATACCGGCTTGTTGTACTCCAACCTATAGTTGAGTTTTATATCCTTCACAGTTAGCTTATAGTTAGCTGTAGCACAACCTTCAGGTCGCTGTTTTTTTGCAATAAAAAAGCCGCAGTCTATTAAACCGCGGCTTCTCTAGTGTTCTATGGTGAATCTATACCAGTTCTCTTGGTCTTCCTTCATGCTGCGGAAGCTCGTCCACTAACTCGGGGTTTGTAGTTGCTACAATACCAGTTTCTGGCAGAATTTCCAGTTCACCTTCCCAGCGGGCTACAACAGCGGTTGCCAGGCAGTTACCAGTTACGTTTATAGATGTACGGGCCATGTCCATCAGCTCATCAATACCCAGAATGGCAAACACTGGCCAAACCGGAAGATCGAATGACGCTACAGTACCCAGCAGGATAACAAGCGAAGCTCTTGGCACACCAGCCACGCCTTTACTTGTCAGCATCAGGGTAAATACCATCACCAATTGCTGCTCCCAGCTAAGCGGAATACCAGCGGCCTGCGCCACAAACACAGCTGCAAGGGCTAAGTATAGAGTGGTACCATCCAAGTTAAAACTATAGCCGGTTGGCATTACAAACGCTACGATCTTACGTGGCACACCCAGCTTCTCCATTTCTTCCATGGCGCGCGGCAGGGCAGCTTCAGAGCTGGTAGTAGCAAACGCTATAGATACCGGACCCGAAATAGCTTTCAGGAAACGAACGATAGGAACGCGGGCTATTAAGGCTACAGGCAGTAACACTAACAATACAAACGCAAGCAGCGCTACATACAAAGTTGCCAGTAACTGGAACAGGTTTACCAGGATACCAAGACCCATGTGGCCAACCGTATAAGCAATGGCAGCACCCACACCGATCGGGGCAAAATACATGATAATGTTCGTGAACTTGAACATTACTTCAGAAAGGCTTTCGCAGAAATCGAGCATCGGCTTGCGCTTTTTCTCGGTTACCATGGCCAGACCAATTGCAAACAGTACACTGAATATTACGATCTGTAATACTTGCCCTTCGGCTACCGATTTGGCAATGTTCTCCGGGAAAACGTGCAGGATGATATCTGAAGCAGTTTGTTTGGCTACAGGTGCAATTTCATTGTTCACTTCGGCCATATCCATGCTGATGCCTTCGCCGGCTTTGCTGATGTTGATAGCTGCCAGACCAATGAACAGGGCCAGTGTGGTTACGATCTCGAAGTAAACAATAGCTTTCCAACCCATGCTACCTACTTGTTTCAGGTTAGAGTGGCCTGCAATACCAACTACCAGCGTGGCAAAAATAAGCGGGGCAATAATGGTCTTTATAAGCTTCAGGAAAACCTTGCTGAGCACGTTCAGGTTGGTGGCAAAAGCCGGGAAATCGTACCCGATCTCAACACCTACGATCATACTGATCAGGATCCAGGTGGTAAGCGACCTTTTCTGGACACCATATAGTAGCACCACACCAATACAAGCCCAGCGTACAGCCATCAGCGCTTCTTGTGGCAGGCCGATAAATTTATAGTGCTGCAGCACCGTAAGTATAGCCGCAATGGTAATGCTTATCAGCGCAGCCACAGGAATAAAAGTTAATCTCTTCATAAAGTAAGTGAAGTATAGCAGGTGCCACCTGGCAACCTACCGGAAATAGAGTAAGCCTTAAGCAGTTGATATTGTATAAAATGCCTGAAAACCCACCTGTTAAAACTTAGCAAATATAAAGAGTTAGCCTACAATGCCAATACTGTGAAGCCCAAAATTATAGTTTAAACAGCCACTATTTTATAGCTGCATCTTATGTTGTGCCTTATCAGTATATTTAGCCACACCTAAACTATAGATCTTGCTTATGCTAACCTGGCGAATAGAAGCACTGCACCTTAAACTAAAATACACCTGGCGCATAGCCCGCAATGCCAGCGACGAAAAAATGAATTTCCTGGTACAGGTATCTGACGGCAGTTATAGTGGTTTTGGCGAAGCGGCTCCCAACATCAGGTATGGCGAAACCCCGGACCTGTTGCTGCAGCAATACCAGGTCCTGATCATGGCAGGCCTGGGCAGTGTGAAGTCGATGGAAGACCTGTTGCAACTGCTGACAGAACATACGCCTGTAAACTCGCTGCGCTTTGCCATTGAGGCTGCCTACTTGCATTACTACTGCCAGGTAAAGCAAATTGCGGTGCACCAACTGCTGGGTCAGCCAATGCCGCAGCAGCAGGGTACCTGTTTTTCGTTGCCGATAATGGAGCCGGGGCAGGTAAAGGAGTTTATAGTGAAGCATAACCTGCAGCGTTTTCCGTGTCTTAAAATAAAAGTAAACAGCGAACAGGGGCCCGACCTGTTGCAACAGGTACTGGCCGTAGTAGATAAGCCAGTAGTGCTGGATGGGAATGAAAGCTGGCAGAACCCTGATGACCTGCTCCGCTTTCTGCAAACGATAGATACCCAACGTGTGCTTTTTATTGAGCAACCCATGCCTGCCTCCGAAGCTGCAGCCTACGCCCACCTAAAACCCTTGAGCCCATTGCCTTTGGTTGCCGACGAATCTGTGACTGACAATGCAGACTTTGAGATGTTGCGGCAGGAATTTCATGGAGTGAATATTAAACTGATGAAAGCCGGCGGTTACCTGAACGCGGTTCGGTTATTGCAGGACATCCGCAAACATGGGCTGATGGCAATGATCGGGTGTATGGTAGAAACCAGTTTAGGGATTTGGAGTGCCATGCAACTCAGCGCCGCCTTCGACTTTGCCGACCTGGATGGTTTTCTGATCATAGAAGATGAGCCTTTTAAACTAGTGCGTGAAGAACAGGGGATCTTGTACCTGAAGTAGGGTAATTGTTGAATGGTAAAATGGCTGATTGTTGCCAGGTCTATAGTTATCCCTGCGTGAGCAATGGAGCGGTTGTCTGAGCTCCTATAGTTTGGCTTAAACTATAGAGCTTGCCGTGAGAGCTTGCCGGCACGTCCAGAGAAAAATCTGGTGAAACTATAGGCTTTTGATATCTGCTTCTAACTATAGTTAACTAACCATCATTAAACCTTCAAACATTATTTTTAATCTTTTTGAAACTAAACTGAAAAAAAAGATGTATTGTGTTTGTACATTAAATGTATGTACATATATTTGCATCATCATTCATGACAACGATGAAGATAGAAGAAGAAATTAAGCAGAGCTCCTTTAAAAGCGAGTACCATAAAGCATACATCAACATGCTTTATACAGCAAACTGGCTGGAGCAGGAGCAAAGCAATTTATTTAAACCGTTTGGCGTTACGCTGCCGCAATATAATGTGCTTCGCATTTTACGGGGGCAACACCCAAAGCCGGCAACGGTAAGTTTGCTGATAGAGCGCATGCTTGATAAAACATCGAACGCATCGCGGATAGTAGACAAACTGGAAGCAAAAGAACTGGTAACACGCAAGCAATGCCCTAACGACCGCCGCACTGTAGATGTGCTGATAACCGACAAAGGACTTGACCTGCTGAAACAAATGGACGACCTGGACGGCGGCTCGAAGACCGGTATCCGGAACCTAACAGAAGATGAAACAATAACGCTTAACCGCCTGCTCGATAAGATCAGAGATTAACTAAAAAGTAACCAATACCTAACTATAAATTAAATCAAGTAAAATGAAAAAAGTAGCAATTCTTGCATCACTTGCCGGCGCCCTGATCATGACGGCTTATGCTGGCAATACAACAAAAAATGAAACAGCTGTTGCCACTACCGAAGTAGCAGCCCCTGCTAAAGGCCGTGTTTACAACGCTGTTATCGAAAAGAGCGAAGTAAAATGGAACGGTAAGAAAGTAACTGGCGAGCACTCTGGTACAATCGGTGTAAAGAGCGGTAACCTGGTTATCAACAAAAACAAAGTGACTGGCGGTAAATTCGTTATCGACATGAACTCTATCACTGTTACTGATATCACTGATCCGGAGTATAACGGCAAACTGGTTGGTCACCTGAAGTCTGACGATTTCTTTAGTGTAGAAAAACACCCAACTGCTACTTTCGAAATTAAGGCACTTGCCCCGATCGCAAAAGCTGCTGCTGGTAAGCCAAACTATAAAGTAAACGGTTTATTAACTATAAAAGGCATTACCAAGCCAGTGCAGTTCCCGGCAACTATAACTGTTAAAGACGGTGTAGCTACTGCTAAAGCTGATGTTACTGTAAACCGTGCGCAGTACGATGTGAAGTATGGTTCTGAGTCGTTCTTCGGTAGCCTTGGCGACAAAGCGATCATGGATGATTTTACTGTATCTTTCAATGTAACTGCAAAGCAGTAATCTGAGTAGATATAACTGGTTTTGATTCCGCCCCGGCGCTCTCTGTAGTGTCGGGGCGGTTTTCTTTTAGCCTAATTTATAGTTTGTTACCTTTGATAAAAAATATCCCCTGTAATAATGCGTCTACTTCACACTTCCATAACTATAGTTTTTGCTTTATTGCTGTTTGCGGCCTGCGAACCCAAAGCTCCATCGGCCCAGGAAATTGTAGACAAAGCCATTGCCACGCACGGTGGCGAAAAGTTTAACAAGGTCATCATTACGTTTAAGTTCCGGGATTATGTTTACAGGGCTCTGCGCGACAACGGTGCTTTTGTGTACAGCCGCACCTTTACCGACAGCACAGGCCAGCGCGTGTACGACGTGCTGCAGAACAGTGGCTTTACCCGAACTATAAACGACCAGAAAGTTGAGCTGCCAGAAGATAAAGTAAAAGCCTACAGCAATTCTGTGAACGGCGTAATTTACTTTGCACTGCTGCCTTATTTTTTAAACGATGATGCTGTGCAGAAGGAATACCTTGGAGAAGTAACTATAAAAGGCGAACCCTACTATAAAATTAAAGTAACCTTTGCCCGGGAAGGCGGCGGCGAAGACCACGAAGACGAATACGTGTACTGGTTCCATAAAGAGAACCACACCATGGACTACCTGGCCTATTCGTTTTTAGTGGAAGGCGGCGGCACACGTTTCCGGGAGGCTGTAAACCCGCGCAAAGCAGGCGGCATCCTTTTCCAGGATTACGTTAATTATGCCGCAGAGAATAAAACTTTCCCGATCGAGAACTACGATACTGCCTTCGAAGCCGGTAACCTGAAAAAAATATCGGATATTAACCTGGAAGAGATAGAGGTTAAAACGATAGAGTAATTAGCTGAACTAGGATCTATAGAATTCAGGTTTCGTGTTAAGAAAGCAACATGGGTTAATGCATTACCGATCTATTTCTGATAGTGAACTTTGATGCTATGCCCGGATGGGTTAATCTGCCCGTCTTTATCTATAATGGTAAAGTTCAGATCGCTACCGTTAGCAGCCAGGTTAACTGTAACCGAAAATTTTCCGTTGCGCCTAACGTCTATTGCTATAGTTTCTTTTCCGTGTAGCAGATGCATGCCTGCTACCATTTTCGGCCTGCTAACTTCGCCCTCTATCTTTACCACATTCTCATCAGCTTTAAATTCATAGTGTTGCTCTTTGTACTGCTGCTTGTTAATAGCTGTAATAATAAGCTCATGTGGGATATTATAAATTTTCTGAAAGTAATCTGTTAGCATAACACCACCGCCAAGCGTAGCAACAGCCACACGGTAGCTGTTTGGCTGAAAAGCGGCCTTCCAGGCATATTGGTACCCTTTGTGGTTTATCAGGGTATTACGGTACTTTTTATAATAGTAGTTTTCAGGCGAATCAGCACGGCTGATAGTCATGTTGTTGTCGTGGCCGGTACTTACAAAGTAGGAGCCGTTTGTCTGGTAATCGACGCTTGTTATCCAGTTTGTATGAAGCTTCCTGAATTCCTGTACCGGAGTTGTAGCCTCAGCCCCCTGGAGTTTCCAGATCAGTGTGCGCTTATCGTCGCCGGAGCTGGCAATGGTATTACCGTCAGGGTGCATGGCAATGCTTCTTACCCAGTTGGTATGCCCCAGTAGTGTTTTATACAATTTTTTTTCTGAAAGCTGCCACACCATCACCTGGCAGTCGCCGCCTCCACTTATCAGGTAATCCCCGGATTTACTGAAAGCTACCGATGTTACATCTGCTGTGTGTCCTTTAAAAACTGTTTCTTCCTTTCCGGAGGCCATGTTCCATACTTTTACCAGGTGATCGGCGCCGGCGGTGGCTACAAAGTTGCCATCCGGGCTTACAGCTACGGCAGTTACCGGGCCCTGATGTGCCGCTACACGCTTTTGCGGAGTACCAGCGACTGTATTCCATAGCACCAGCTGCCCATCTTTACTCCCGGAAACAAGCATGTTGTCATTTACATAAGCAAGCGCCAGCACTGCAGATTCGTGACCACTTAAGGTTTGTATTAACTGTTGCTGCTCCAGTGCCCATATATTTATCCGGTTGCCTTCGGTTGTAGCTAATTTGCTGCCATCCTTACTGAATCCCAAGTCATATACTATAGCTTTCGGGTCGCCTAGTGTTGTATGTTCGACTTTCTGTGCATACAGCGAGCTGTAAATGAGAAGGCCAGCCCATAAAAGTGTCCACTTCTTCAGCATAATTAATAATATGTTTTGGTTTTAAACAGCCTGACAAACATCCCCAGCTTCACATCCCAGGAAGCAAGGTCTTCCTGCAGCAGCAACATCTGTTCGGTCCGGTGCCGGTGGTAGCCTGCCTGTAAGGAAACACCAACAGCATCGGACAGCAGCATTTCTGCCCCTGCGGTAGCACCAAACCCCAAAATATTGCTCTGCTGACTTGCCTGCGGTCTTGTAAACATAATATTCAGGAGTGCGGGGTGGTCGGGGTTGCCGGGATTTGAGGAAAGAGAATCGACAGTATAGGTAAAGCTGTCATGTGCTATGCTTACCCTACCATAGGTTACATTAGCCTGAAGAAAAGGAGTAAAGCGATGTATCCTGCCTGAAGGGTATATTCGGGCGACCGCATTCAGGGTGCTGGCGTTCAGCTTAAAATTAACGCTTTCACGCTGGTTCGGGATCTGTATGGTTTTGTAGGTAGTAACGGAAACCCCGCTTCCTACTGCCAGCCATTGGTTCAGGTTTCGTATTAATTGTGCCTCGGTTCTTATCCCGGCTTTCATATTACCTGCCAAAGACAGGAAGGGATAACCTTCTTTTACGAAATACTCATCTCCGGTGGGGTGCGCTGTGCCTATAGTTACATCAGCCTGCCATTTGTGTATAAACTGTGCGCTTGCTTTTTGGGACAGAGAAAGTAAGCACAGACATAAGGCAGCTATTCCGGGTATATATTTTATTCGTAAATCCATTCCAGTTGCAATGTTAGCGTCCCATTACCGTATTCAGATTTTACCGTAAGTTCCTTGACAGGGTACGATGGTATGATACTGTTCTTCACATTAAGCAGTGGTATTTTAGCTCCGATGTATTCGTCCTTATACTTGAAAATATACTCCTGGCCCTCTTTTGAAGCCAGATACTCGCCTAAATTGGCATAGGCACTGCTTGCGTTATTACAGCTAATAGAAGTGTAGAGCTGAGGATTTACTAATAAGTGGTCGCGCACCCCGATATAGTATGGTCTTCTGAAATCTGTGATAGTATCATTTACTTCAAAGGAAGCACCTTCCCGTGGGGCATCGGGTTGTACTTCCGACTTATAAAAGTAACTACTCGCGGTATTGCTATAGTTGTTTGTATTGTTCTCAATCATCAGGTATAGGTCGCAGGCAGTACCTGAGGCATCTGGTATTCTATAGTTGTTGCCGCAGTAATAGATGTCGCTCCGGTCATAGGGCTGGTCGCAGCCTCCGAAAATATAGCCGTTGTAGGTTGCCCGCTTTATCCGGATGCCTTTTAAGACCTTTGCTGAATTTATCTTTACACTATAAGTAGACAGGCTGTTTTCCGGCAGGGGGCTTACAGGCTCAAAACTGACGATCGTGTTCTGAAAAACTTCTCTTGTTGTAAGGTCTATCCAGGTTGCTTTAATCCAGAGCTTTTCTGCCCCGATATTTGCTATAGCTATAATCCCGGTTCCGTTTGTTATGCCCGCAACATAGGCGTTACTTTCATTCTTCCAGTCTGTTTCGTTGGCGTAAATGCTAACTTCTGCATTCGGTACTGGCTGGTTCTGGCTGTTTACCACCTTTACATTCAGCCTTCTCTCCGGGGCGGGCATGTTAAGTTCCTCCTGGCAGGAAAACAGCAACCCAAGCAGAAGATATAAAAGCAGCTGTAGCTTTATACTTTTTATCATGATCGGTAAATTATGGAGCAGGAGTATACTCCCAAACAGATGATGTATTATAGAATTTGTTGTGCTGGTAAACAGCATAAGCTTTTCCGTTCAGGGCAAAACTTACCATCCCTTCACCGTTTATACCTGAACCCACGCCATCAAAACTGGCCACTTCCTGCCACGTATCTGTAGCAGGGGAATATTGCCAGAAGTCTCTTTTATCAGGTCCGTTATAACTATAGATAGAAAGATTTACAGTACCACCTATAACGTAACCAGCCTGGCCGATTGCGTAGCCTGTCATACCGCTTTTCAGCTGGCCCGGGAAATCCTTTTTCTGACTCCAGGTGTTGGTTCCAGGGTTATAAGCCCACACTTCGGGGAGAACCTTATTATTATGGGTGGGTGCCACTAAGTAAGCGGTTCCGTTTATTTCGAAAGTTACGGCATTGCTGGTTGATGTCCCTGGGAAATCGGCTATTCTGGTCCAACTGTCGGTAACAGGTGTATACTGGTAGAAATCTTTTCGAACCACTCTGTTTCCCCAACTATTTATAGTATAATCGCCACCACCTATATAAGCATGATTGCCGATGGTAAAGCTGGAGATATTGACATTAGAGTACTGATAGAAAATTGGTGGCGATAGTTTTTGTTCCTGCACACCAGTAACCGGATCGATAGCGTGAAGCTGTATCTCGTAGAGGTTCTGGGTTGTGTTGTTATAGTTGGGCGCTACCGCACCCGCATAGATTTTACCGTTTAATCCAAAGGCTGTCTGAAATTCGTGATATGTATTGATATTGATCGGGAGTTTATTCCAGTTGTCTGCACCCGAGGTATACTGGTAAACTTTAACCGGCAGGTAAGGCAGCAGCCCGGCAATATATCCTTTATCATTCAGTGAAAAGGCGCTGGCCCCAGATCGATTCAGACCTATGTTCAAGCCTATATTCAGGTCCTGCAACCGTTTCCATTTACCTTGTAGTATGCGCAAAAGCTCCGGGGCTTTTACTGTTTGTCCAGCCCTTGTTACCGATACTTCATATTCACCTGCTGTTATATGTTGCGGAATAGTAAAGAATAGAATTGCATCCTGATCCAGATCATTGGAAATGTACACTGAGTTAACTGGTACTACTATATCGCCAATCTTTAAAATGTTCTCATCCGGTTTACTGCTGAAGTTAGTGCCATGGATCGTCATACTGTTTCCTGCCCCTCCCTCATAGAAATCAGTTTCAACTGCTGAATTTATGTAACTGACCCTGTTGATAGTAATTGTTGATGTTATAAATGCTTGAGTACTACCCCAGTGTACCTGCTCCTTATCTTTAGCATAGAAGCGGTAGTAGTATTTTTTATTCGCATCCAGGTTTTTGGCAACTATACTATAGGGTCCGGCTTTGCCTCCCTCCGAAACTTTAAACAATATGCCCGTTTCAGGAGTAGGTTCCGGATCCTGAGAAAGAATGAAGCCTGCTTCTACAATTGGTAAAGGGCCAGTTTCAAGTATCTCAGCACGTAGTTCGGCAGAGTCTACGGTAATAAAAAATGGAGGACGGGTATTAATAACGGTCTTGTCGCTTTTGCGTAATGGCCCAATCATTTCCTCTTCTTCTGAGCAGCTCCAGAGGCAGAGCGCAGCAAACATGAAAAGTAGGGATAACCGTAAAAAGTGACTATGGCCACACATATTGCTGCCGGCCCAGTTTCGTATCAATTTCACTTAAGTTTGTTCTTGCTTAAAATAAGAGATTGCTATAGTATAATTCTCCTATAAATATAGGAACAAATTAGAAAAAAATATAAAAGGTTATTGATATATATTATTCTATCTCAAACTCTTTAGGTAATTCTATTGGCAGTGGCTTGTTGCGATTGAGTATCTGCTCCAGGTAATCGTCTATATCTGATTTATATTCCAGGTGGTAATCTTCGTGCAGGTTTTTGCGGATAAGCTGTATGGTTTTGAGCAGGAGCTTGGCTGTGCTGGTATAGAACACTTTATAGTAGCTGTCGAACTGGCCGGTATAGTTCCGGAAGATGATGCCTAATACATAGAGGTGCAGTTCTACTTCCGCTTTTTTGTCTTTGGTGATGCGTTTAAAACGGGCAACTTCCTTCAGGGCTTTGCGCAGGGCTTTAGCCAGTGCTTTGGTTAAGCTACGGCCTGTGGCGTTCAGCAACAGCTCATGTATCACATCCTGGCTTCGTTCCTGCAATTCTTCCAACGTAACTTCGCCAAGCTCATAGGCAAACATGTCGTATAGTTCGGCATCGCGGCGCACGGCTTTCAGCAACAGCGTTTCTTTCTCTTTGTCACCGAGTTGTTTTATGGCTTTTTTGAAGGATGCGGATGGTGCAGGCATCAGGATACGGTCTATAGTTTATTAATTCTGCAAAGGTACGTATTTGAGAGATTTAGGTAAATTTATAGTTGTGGGTTGATGACTATAGTTTATTAACTATAGTTTGATCAATATGGTACGAGCCATGCCTCACGCTCTTTCGGATTTACAATCCGGAAGTTGGCTTTTCGCGGATTTGTAATCCGCAGTAATAGAGGCAGTAGCTATTGAAAGGCAAGCGGATTGCAAATCCGCAGGTATTGTACTTCCGGATTGCAAATCCGAAAGAGCATAAGTAACTATGGATAGTAAATACCGCAAGTTGCGCTACCGCTAAACTTGCGGAAGGAATTGCATCCTGTTCATCCTTAAATCCTGAAAATCCTGGTTCAGACAAAAAAAGATCCAAAGCATTGCGTCTCTATAATCTATCAAATCCCTCATTGATCCCGGTTCATACAGATCACACCCTAAGCTTAATCCCGCCATCTTTCACATCTTAAAAATCTTAGTTTCGGGACCATAAACAAAAAAGGCGCTGAGATGATCAGCGCCTTTTCTATAGTTGTTATTGTTGCGGAGTAGCTTTCAGGTTATCATCCAGGTACTGCGTTACTTTTCGCATCAGGTGCACGCGGTCTTTGCCGATCACGTTGTGCGGGTGGCCAGGGTACACAAAGTAGTCCAGTAATATGCCTTCGTCAACCGCTTTTTTGATGAACGCTAAACTGTGCTGCCATACTACTACATCATCCACAGTGCCGTGTATCATCAGCAGTTTGCCTTTCAGGTTCTTTACGTGGTTCAGCAGGTTGGCATTATTGTAGCCTTCCGGGTTCTGCTCCGGGGAGTCCATGTAGCGCTCAGTATACATCACTTCATAGTATTTCCAGTCGATAACCGGACCACCGGCCACGCCTACTTTAAAAGTCTCCGGCGATTTCAGCATCATAGAAGTTGTCATAAATCCACCGAAGCTCCAGCCATGTATGCCCATGCGGTTTGCATCCACATAAGGCAACGATTTCAGGTACTCAACACCACGCAGCTGGTCGGCCATTTCTACAGTACCCAGTTGGCGGAATGTTTTCTGCTCAAATTCAAGGCCGCGCCCGGATGTTCCACGTGGGTCCAGGGTAAACACGATGTAGCCTTTCTGCGCCATCAATTGCATCCAAAGGTTTGCGCCACCCAGCCAGCTGTTCGTAACCAACTGCAAATGCGGACCACCATACACATACACCACTACCGGGTATTTCTTATTCTTATCAAAGTTCGGAGGCGTGATCATGCGGGTATACAGGTCCGTTCCGTCATCCGCTTTAATCGGGAAGATCGTAACTTCACCAAGCGCATATTCCGCTACCGGGTTTTTAGAAGTTAATAAAGTCTGAGCCACTTTACCATCTTTAGTATTGATCACCCAGATCTTACGTGGTGTTACCTGGCTGCTGTACGTGTCGATGATGTAGTTACCGTTCGGGCTTAGCTTGGCGCTGTGCGTGCCACTGCCCTGAGACAGACGAGTGCTTTTGCCATTGCTTAGGTCAACACTATAAAAGTGGCGTTCCAGCGGGCTTTCTGCCGTCGAGCTATAGTATAGCTTCTTGCCATCTTTGCTGAAACCAAGCACATCCGTTACCATCCAATCCCCTTTGGTCAGGGTTCTGATCTCTTTGCCGTTGGTGTCATATAAGTACAAATGGTCGAAACCGGTACGCTCGCTCACTCTAACAAACTGGTTTTGCTTGCCGGGCACAAAGTATAACCCTTTCTCAGGCTCTACATATTTAGCGTGTTTTTCTTCCAGCAGCGTTTTTACAAATTCACCGGTTGCAGCATCGTACTGGTTCAGTTTCATGTGGTTCTGGTCGCGGTTAACTACAGCTAAATAAATATGCTTTTCGTCGGGGCTCCAGGTTATGTTGGTCAGGTATTGCTCGGCCGGCTCGCCGGTTTTCAGGAAAGTGGTTTGCTTTGTAGCTGTGTTGTAAACACCCACGGTTACGTGGTGGCTCTTGCCACCAGCCATCGGGTATTTAATGTTGTTCTGCGTAGCCGGAAGCGGTGCTATGTCTACCAAAGGGTAATCAGTCACCATAGTCTGGTCCATGCGGTAAAAAGCCAGATTCTTTCCTGTTGGCGACCAGAAAGTACCTTTAGAAATACCGAACTCAGAGCGGTGCGCAGCCTGTCCGTTAACAATAGCTTCATCTTTTTCAGAAGTAACAGCTATATCTGCCGTGCCCGGAAGAGATACGTACAGGTTGTTACCTTTGGTGTAAGCTACGCGCTGTTTGGTTGGATCCAGTTCAGCATTCTCAGCATCCGTTGCGTAAGTCGTGACTACAGTTGCTTTACCGGTCTTCAGGTTATAATTATAGACCTTTCCCTGCATGTTCAGCACCAGCGTATTGGCATCTTTCCACTGCACCGCCGGGAAGCTCTTCACTTCTTTGCCGCCTGCCCCCTGTATAGCAGCGCTCAGTTTATCGACGGTAAGTATTGTAGTGCGTTTGCTTGATTTCGCGTTGCCACGAACTAAGGCATTGTCTTTTACATAAGTAAAATCATCGGAGCCAGCTACCCAGCTCAGTTGGCGCAGGTTTTCGGGTTGAAGTGCCGGGTTAATGATGGCATCTTCCATGGTCAGCATTTTGTCCTGGGCCTGAACCTGCAATGAAGCCGCAGCCAGTAAAAACGTAAATGCCAGACCTTTCAATCGGTTAGAAAAGATCATTATAAGGTATATTGGTGGTTGTAAAACGTGTAATTACCTGCAAGAAAACAGGAATATCGGTAAAGAGCAAAAATAGCGCCTTTTATGCGTGGCGGGGTGTAAAACTATAGTTAAGTATGTTAAGTGTGCAGGAATTATAAGCAGCTCCGGATTGTTTAAAACTATACTTCAGGCGGCAGCAGCCAGGCTGTGTTATAGTTAAGTTGCGGCTTCCTAAAGTCCTGTAAAATACCTAAATTTGCACTATGAATACTGAGAGAGAAATTTTACATCAGGAAGATGTTGCGGTGCTGGAAGAGAACACCGACCTGCGCCAGCTTATCGTTTTTAATGATGACGTAAATACCTTCGACCATGTGATCGAGACGCTTATAAAAGTATGCGGCCACACGGCTGAACAGGCAGAGCAATGCACGCTGCTGATCCATTACAAAGGCAAGTGTACCGTTAAAATGGGCTCTTACGAAGAGTTGTCAGGTATGTGTACTTCGCTGCATAACAAGTCGCTTTCTGCGGATATTCAGTAAGGAGGGTACATGGAGTTTCCGTCGAAGCTGATAGAAAATGCCGTGGAAGAGCTGGCCAAGCTACCCGGTGTAGGAAAAAAAACGGCCCTTCGCTTAGCGCTGCACCTGCTTAAAAACGAGTCGGAAGATACTTTCTCGCTGGCCGAAGCGCTGGTGAAAATGCGCACCGAAGTAAAACATTGCACTACCTGCCATAACATTTCAGATACCGAAGTGTGCGGTATCTGTGCCAATCCACTCCGCGACCGTAGTTTGCTATGCGTGGTTAGTGATATCCGGGATGTGATCGCGATCGAAAATACCTCACAGTACAAAGGGTTATATCATGTGCTGGGTGGTGTTATCTCGCCTCTGGAAGGTGTTGGCCCATCAGACCTGCACATCGATAGTTTGCTGGAACGCCTGCTGCCAAACTCAGAAGTTAAGGAAGTGCTGATGGCGATAAGTCCAACTATGGAGGGCGATACTACTGCTTTTTACCTTACCCGTAAACTACGTGACCATCAGAACCTGAAGATAACATCTATTGCCCGTGGCATACCGGTTGGCGGTGAGTTGGAGTATACCGATGAAATTACCTTAGGCCGGAGTATAGTGGAGCGTACTGCTTACGGAAGGTCTTAAGTTAAACTATAAAGTTTCGAAAAAGGGTTGCAGCTATAATTGCAACCCTTTTTTATGGGCAATAATGCTGTCAGTTCGAACTAAGTGAGAAATCTATTTCCGATTGTAGATGGCTAAGACCTAACAGTGTGCGCAGCTCCTGCTAGTGTCTGATGTCCTATAGTTTATTTTCCTTCCAACTTGAACCAAGCTATAGTTTCAAATCACTTCTAATCCTGGGAGCTCAACTTGCCTATTGTTTCAACTCAGCTTTGGTGCCCTTACGGCCGGGAGGCCCCGTCTTCGGGCATCGCGCTGTGTACATTTCCTTTTCTCGTACCTCGAAATGCCTTTCGGCACCGGAAATCTACAAGGCGCTCAACCCAAAGACTGAGATCTTTCTCATAGTTACCTCTATTCTATATTTGGAAACAGCATTTCTTCGAGATTTATCATGGTGGTATTTCCGTAGGGACAGGTCGCGACCTGTCCGAATCTTGGTTTGTAACTATAGAACTTTAAAGCTAACTATAGCAACAGCAGAAAGTCCCCCTTTGAAGGGGGCGAAGGGGGATGTTAATTCGCAATCGATAAAACACCTTTCCGACCTCCTCAAGGAGGGATTTTTCTTGTAGTATCCCCAAAAATCCCCGCCTTAGATAAGTTGCAGATCCCTGACTTGTTTCGGGAGAGGGTGCAGGAGTGGTTTGATTTCGCTAACTATAGAACTATAAATCCAGACACTAGCAGGAGCTTCGCACATTACTAGGCCTCAATCCTGCAACTCCTTTAATCCTGAAAATCCTGATTCAGACAAATTTAATATCCCGATTACTTTATACTTCCGCAACATTTCACCAACTTACCTGATTAACAAAACCCATTTAGCTGTTTTACAGGCCTGCTTTCTGGAAAGTCTGTAACAGAATAAGTACCTTTGGGCCTTTAAATGAAAAGTTCATGCAGGATATAGAAGAAGTGAGCAGTACCTTATCTGACAGAATAACCGCCCTGTCTGAGTCGCAAACTATAGCAATGGCCAAAAAAGGCCGTGAGCTGGCTGCGCAGGGGCACGATGTGATAAACCTAAGCTTCGGAGAACCCGATTTCCAGACGCCGCAATACATAAAAGACGCCGCCAAAAAAGCGATTGACGACGGTTTTACCTTTTACACCCCGGTTGCCGGCTACCCGGAACTACGCCAGGCTATAGCTGATAAATTTAAACGCGACAATAACCTCGACTATAAGCCTGAGAATATAGTTGTATCAACAGGTGCCAAGCAAAGTATTGCCAATGCCGTGTTGTGTTTGGTAAACCCTGGCGATGAGGTGATCATTTTCTCGCCTTACTGGGTGTCGTATGAGGAAATCGTGAAACTGGCGGAAGGTACGCCGGTGCAGGTAACGGGAAACCTTGAAAACGACTTTAAAGTTACGCCGGCACAGCTCGAAGCTGCCATTACTTCCAACACTAAACTGGTCATGTATTCTTCGCCATGCAACCCGACGGGCTCTGTATTTACGAAGGACGAACTATACGCATTGGCTAAAGTGCTGGAAAAATATCCGCAGGTACATATTATTGCCGATGAAATTTACGAATACATCAACTTTGAAGGCGAGCATGCCAGCATGGCCAGCTTCGACTTTATAAAAGACCGCGTTATCACAGTTAATGGCTTCTCAAAAGGCTATGCCATGACTGGCTGGCGTGTGGGCTACATTGCAGCCCATAAAACCATTGCTGCTGCCTGCGATAAAATGCAGAGCCAGATAACCTCCGGAACTTGTTCTATTGCTCAGAAAGCAGCTTTTGCAGCACTGCAAGGTGGCAACGCATCAGCTATCGAGATGCGCGATGCATACCACCGTCGCCGTAACCTGGTGCTGGAACTGATGAACGATATCCCTGGCTTTAAAACAAATGTGCCGGAAGGTGCTTTCTATATTTTCCCGGATGTGAGTTACTATTTTGGGATGAGCTACGAAGGCAAAACAATACAGAATGCACTGGACCTGTGCATGTTTTTATTGACCGATGCCCTGGTGGCTATAGTTAGTGGCGAAGCGTTTGGCGCACCGCAGTGTGTTCGCTTCTCTTATGCTACTTCAGATGATAAACTGGTTGAGGCGCTGCGTCGCATAAAGGAGAGCCTGGCAAAACTTCAGTAATGGATCAGATCAATAGTTTAGAAGATATTTTTGAAGCCTTTAATGGTCTTAATGTACTTATAATTGGCGACGTGATGATCGACTCCTACTTATGGGGCAAATCAACGCGCATATCGCCGGAAGCGCCTGTTCCTATAGTTAACGTTGTAAAACGCGAGAAACGCCTGGGCGGAGCTGCAAACGTAGCATTGAACATTCAGGCTTTGGGAGCTACCCCGCTGCTTTGCTCTGTGATAGGAGATGATGCGGATGGTGGCGATTTCCTGCGCCTGCTGGAAGAAAAAGGTTTGTCTACGGAAGGTATAGTGCAGAGCCCGGAACGCGTTACAACTATAAAGCACCGCATTATTGCCAGTGCCCAGCAACTATTACGCATCGACGCCGAGATTGAAACAGAGCTTACAGCTTACGACAACCGCCACCTGGAGGAGCGCTACCTGAAACTACTTGAGAAAGCGGATGTGGTGGTGCTGGAAGATTATGACAAAGGTGTTTTCACGGAAGAAAATATCAAACGGTTTATACAACTGGCAAACGATCGCAACATCCCAACCGTCATCGACCCTAAAAAGAAAAACTTCCTGAGCTATGTTGGGTGCACTTTGTTCAAACCAAATTTAAAGGAACTGAAAGAAGGCCTGAAAGTAGAGTTTGCTGACGAGAACCTGAGTGCTTTTGAAGATGCCGTAGCCGAACTACAGCAACGCCTGCAAACGGAACAGGTGCTGGTAACACTTTCTGAGCGAGGGGTATTTATTGCGAACGGCCACGAAAAAACGTACATTGATGCACATCGCCGGTCTATTTCAGATGTGTCCGGTGCTGGCGATACGGTTATAAGTATAGCTGCGCTTTGTATGGCACTGCATACCTCTGTACAGTTCCTGGCTGGCTTGAGCAACCTGGGCGGCGGTCTGGTTTGCGAGCAGGTTGGCGTAGTGCCTATTAACAAACAACGCTTACTGGACGAAGCAAAACAGGTGAAGCTATTCGAGATATATGAACACAGAACAGCTTAACAGGGCACTTTACGGCAGCAAGCTAACGGCGTATGCACTCATGCGGCGTACGACGTATGTGCTTACCATACTATCAGTGGGCTTGTTGATCTATGCCCATGGAGTAGTAGAGAGTCCGGTAAGTTTACGTTACCTGTTCTATGCCATTGATGCTATTCTGGCAGTATTTGTATTCATCTATTTCCTGCGAATCCTGTATACCTTCGAGCGGATCAAGTTTCTGAAACGGACTTGGTTTGAAGGCACTCTGATGGCCATTATTTTTGTAAACCAAGTGGGCACTTACCTGTTCGGTTTCCCGGTTGTGTATACTGTTTTTGAAGGTGTAGGCATACCTCTTTCCGTGGAAATGTACCGGGTAGTGGTTTCACTTTACATGCTGGTGCTGCTTATTATCGAGCTCCTGGAAACCAAAGTGCACCTGAAAACGCTGCAACTAAAGCCCTCAACTATATTTATTATGAGTTTTGTGTTCCTGGTTCTGATTGGGGCAGGGCTTTTTATGCTTCCTAAAATGACTACGGTTTCCGGAGGTATGCGTTTTATAGATGCTTTGTTTATGGCTACCAGTGCTGCCTGTGTAACAGGATTAGCTGTAGTAGACCCAGGTACTTATTTTACTTTTTCCGGTCAGGTAGTATTGTTGATGATCATTCAGTTAGGCGGACTTGGTATAGTAACGTTTGCTACTTTTTTTGCATCTATGATGCGGCAGGGGATGGGGTTAAAGCAGCACGTTGCAGTCCATGAGTTACTGGAGGGCGAAACCTTGTTCTCTTCTAAAGGTCTGTTACGAAAGCTTGTTGTTTTAACCTTTTTGATAGAAACTATAGGCGCTATACTTGTTTTCATGACGTGGGGCCCACAAGTACAATTTGACACTTTAGGAAGTAAAATATTCTACTCGGTCTTCCATGCTGTGTCAGCATTCTGTAATGCCGGCTTTTCGCTTTACCCGGCAGGGCTATACACAGAGCCAGTGCGCTTCTCTTATATTATGCATCTTGTGGTAGCGCTATTAATCATATTCGGCGGTATCGGTTTCCCAACTATAGTTGATGTGCTTTCGCCACGGGCTATGCGCGAGCGTATGAATGCCCCTTGGAAGAACTGGAAACTCTTAACACGTGTAACTATTTATACTTCTATTGCACTCATTGCTTTAGGTATGGTAGGTTTCTTTCTACTGGAGTATTTCAACACATTGTCCACTTTGAGCTTTGCCGAAGCATTAATAACTTCCTTTTTCCAGTCTGTCACAACACGTACTGCCGGCTTTAATTCGGTTGATATTTCGCAGCTGACTACGCCTACGTTAATGATGTTTATTTTCCTGATGTTTATCGGGGCATCACCAGGCTCTACGGGTGGTGGTATAAAAACGACAACTTTTGTGGTAGTTCTGCTGGCGGTGTCGGCAACTATACGGGGCAAGAAAGAGTTGGAGATCGGTAACCGTTCTATCCCGCATTCTGTGGCTTACAAGGCTTTTTCGGTTTTTGCGTTTGCGGCTTTGCTTAATATGTTTTTCCTGTTTGTACTAACTATCAGCGATGCGCAATATGATATTATGCGCCTGGCTTTTGAGCAGATTTCAGCTTTTGCCACGGTTGGGTTGAGTACTGGCATAACCGCAGGCTTATCAGATATAGGCAAGTCTGTTATTATCCTGTCGATGTACATTGGTAGGGTAGGTACGCTTACACTGGCACTGGCTCTAAGCACGCGCGCCGCAACCACAGCCTATAAGTATCCAGCAACCCATTTGCCGGTAGGATAACCTTTATAGTTTAAGAGTTTGGGAGTTAGAGAGTTTAGGAGTTGGGAAGGTGTAAGTTAGAAAGTTGGGATGTTAGAAGGATAGAAAGTGATGAAATAATAAAAGTAAAGGCCCGCAAATTTTGCGGGCCTTTACTTTTATATCTATTTCTGAACTTAGAATTCCTAAACTTTATAAATCTTTAATTCTCTAACTCCTAAACTCCTAAACTGCTATATTCTTTCACCGTCTGCACAAAGCATTTTACTTTTTCGGGATCAGTGTCCGGGTATACGCCGTGGCCGAGGTTAGCAATGTGGCGCTGTGGTCCGAATTCCTTCAGCATGTTTACAGTTTCTTTCTGTATCGTTTCGAAAGAACTATAAAGCAGGCATGGGTCCATGTTGCCTTGCAGGGTTTTGTTTGGTCCTACCTGTGCTCTTGATTTAGCTACTTCCATGTTCCAGTCAAGGCCGATCGTTTCGCAGTTCAGTTTAGAGAAATCCTCTAGGGCAAAGAAGGCTCCTTTGGCAAACACCGTTACCGGCACGTTGCGGATAGCATTACAGATCTCGCTGATGTATGGCAACGAGAATTCGCGGTAATGTGCCGGCGTAAGAATACCTGCCCACGAATCGAATATCTGGATCAGGTTTGCACCAGCCTCAACCTGCGCCTGCAGGTAAGCTATAGTTGTGTCCGTGATCATGCGGAGCATCTGGTGCGCTAGTTGTGGGTTGGTATACAACATGCCACGCGCGTGCGAGAACGTTTTAGAACCGCTACCTTCCACCATGTAGGCCATAATAGTCCACGGTGCTCCGGCAAAACCGATAAGCGGCACGCGTCCGTTCAACGCTTTTTTAGTAACCTTAATGGCATCCAGAACATAATGCAAATGCTCATGCGGGTCGGCTACTCTAAGTTTTTTCAGGTCTGCTTCGGTACGTATTGTATTCGGGAACCATGGTCCGCGTTTTTCTACCATCTCGTAGGTGCAGCCCATTGCTTCAGGCACTACCAGTATATCTGAAAAGATAATGGCCGCATCTACATCCAGAATATCAACAGGTTGTATCGTTACCTCGGCGGCAAGCTCAGGTGTTTCTACCAGTTCTTTAAAACCGCTCAGACTTTCGCGTACGGCTCTGTATTCAGGTAAAATTCTGCCGGCCTGGCGCATAAGCCATACCGGTGTGCGCTCAACAGGTTCTCCTTTGGCAGCTCTAATAAGCAGGTCGTTCTTCAATTGCATGGCGCAAAGATAAGGTAAATTGCCGATTGTGTGAAGGTGATTGTTATCACCAAACTATAGGGAGTGTTTACTTGGTTTGAGTTGGAGTGGTTTGGGGAAGGTGGAACTATAGTTTTGTAATTTGGTTAAGCTGTGAAAATTATAGTTAAGACGTTCATTTCTTCAAAATAGCTATTACTAGTGCTATAATTGCAGTGATAATGGCAATGTATGTAAGGAATCTATTGTTCAATTTATTACCAATCGCTGCTTCTGCATGTTGGTTTTTGAAGCTTTGGAGCAAAATATACTCATTTTGCCATTCCTTGAGATATTCTGGATAAAGTTTAGCTGTTTGCTCTTTATAGTATTCGTAATTATCTAAGTGCGGGGCTGGTACAGGTACATAAGGCCCACTAAGACTCCTGCTTGCCCCGCAGCCTGTATAGGCATAATCAATTAATCCATCATCTTCTAATGTGGCATATATAATCCATAGGCCTTTAGTATTTGGGCTACCTGAGCAGCTATTATGAGTTTTCCCATGTATTATTTCTCCGGCCTTGATGTTTCCTTTAATTGCTTCTATGATTTTAAAAGAATACTTCTCTTCGAAGTTTTCATCTCTGGTATTAATAACTCTCTCTCCAATGAATATGATGTCACTATATTCAATGGCATTATGAACACTTTTAACACTCCATTTTCTGGTAGGGCAGTCACAGGCATAAGAGTTGTGGCTGCAACACAGTAGAACCAAGAGAATCAAACATCCTAACTTGTTCATACTTTATAAATCATGATTTCTATTGATGCACATTCTTTCTACCTCCCCGTAAAGAACAGCGCATAAATAGCCGAAACTATAAAGTTTACCCCGATAGATAAAACTATAAAACCCATGATACGCGATAGAGCCGCCAGCCCCGATTTACCCATGTAGCGCGTAAGCTGATGAGAGAAACGCAGGATGATGTAGCTAACTATAGCCAGCAGAACTATAGCTACTAATATCAGTGCCATATCCAGGTACGAAAGTGAAGTGGTATACATGGCTATACTTACCGCAATGGCTCCGGGGCCGGAAAGCATGGGCATAGCCAGTGGCGTAAACGAAATGTCTTCTTTCTGCTGGCCTTCTTCTACCACATCCGGAGAAATTTTCTTTTTGCTGCCACCTGGGGTAAGCAGTTCAAAGCCAGCCCGCATGATCATCAGGCCTCCGGCGATGCGCAGGTCGTGAATGCGGATACCAAAAAAGTTGAGCACATACTGACCTGCTAGGAAAAACACCGCCAGGATACCAACCATGTATAAACAAGCTTTCAGGGCCTGCTGGTTACGGTGCGCCGGCGTATCGTCCTGGGTAAGTGTAAGAAAGACCGGCATAGCACCGAACGGGTTTACAACAGAAAATAAAGCAGAAAAAGTGGCAAGTATGATTTCCATTAAAGTTTGTGCGGTTTCAGAAAAAGTTAAGCTATCAATATAAGGCTTTGCGTATATAAATCAAAGTCTATCTTATTGCAGCTGTATATTACTATTGTTGTGGCGGGTAGGTTTAACTATAATCCTTATTTTTGAGGAACAAACACTCAAAACCCTATCTATGAAAGGAGAAGTAAAGCTTGGTATACTGGGCGGCGGGCAGTTGGGCCGTATGCTGATGCAGGCCGGACTCGATTTTAACATCTATACCTTAGTGCTGGACCCCGACGAGAACGCGCCTTGCAAAGACATCTGCAATGAGTTTTATGTAGGCAGCTTCCGTGACTTTGACACTGTGTACGAGTTTGGTAAACAGTGCGACATACTAACTATAGAAATTGAGCACGTCAACGCAGATGCCTTGGAAAAACTGGAGCAGGAAGGCGTAAAGGTTTACCCGGATTCCCGGACTGTAAGAACTATACAGGACAAAGGTTTGCAAAAGGAGTTCTTAAGAGAGCACAACATCCCGACTTCAGACTTTAAAATACTGGCAAATAAAGTCGAACTGGAGCAGAGTATTGATTTCCTGCCGGCGTTTCAGAAGTTGCGCCGCGAAGGCTACGATGGGAGAGGAGTTACCCATGTTGCCAGCCAAGCTGATTTTGGTAAAGCCTTTGAAGAGCCAAGCGTACTGGAAAAACTGGTTGATTTTGAGAAGGAGATATCAGTTATAGTTGCCCGCAATGCAAATGGTGAAGTAACGGCTTTCCCGGTAGTAGAGCTGAGCTTTCACCCGGAGCATAATTTAGTTGATTCGCTTTTCGCGCCGGCTAATGTAGCTTATAAACTACAGCGCCATGCCATCGAGATCGCCACCCGAGTGATAGAAGCTTTTGACATGGTCGGTATACTAGCTGTAGAAATGTTCCTGACAAAAGATGGGCTGATTTTGGTAAACGAAGTAGCGCCTCGTCCGCACAACAGTGGGCACCATACTATAAAAGCAAACTATACCTCGCAGTACGAACAGCATCTGCGCGCTATTCTTAACCTGCCGTTGGGCTCAACCGAAATACAAAGTGCCGCCGTTATGCTGAACCTGCTGGGCGAACCTGGCTACGATGGTGAAGCGAAGTACGAAGGCCTGCAGGAAGCATTGGCTGTTCCCGGAGTCTACATCCATTTATATGGCAAAAAGTTTACCCGACCAGCCCGCAAAATGGGACACATTACCGTACTAGGGCAAACGATTGAAGAAGCGCAGCAGCGTGCCGAGCAAATAAAAAACGTAATAAAAGTTAAAGCATAAACTATGGCCGAGCAAACTACAAATACACAACCCTTGGTAGGTATTATCATGGGCAGCCAGTCTGATCTGAAGATAATGGATGCCGCTGCTGAAATTCTGGAAACACTGGGCGTACCTTACGAACTAACTATAGTTTCGGCGCACCGCACCCCACACCGCATGTTTGAGTACGCCGAGCAAGCCCGCAAAAAAGGCTTGAAAGTAATCATAGCCGGAGCCGGTGGCGCAGCGCATTTGCCTGGTATGGTGGCTTCGCTAACTACACTTCCGGTAATTGGTGTGCCCGTAAAATCAAGTAACTCTATAGATGGCTGGGATTCTGTGCTTTCTATACTGCAGATGCCTGGTGGCGTGCCTGTAGCTACTGTAGCGTTGGATGGTGCTTTGAATGCTGGTATACTGGCCGCTCAGATAATCGGAACTACAAATGCCGCCGTAGCGGATAAACTGGAGAAATATAAATCAGGGTTGAAAGATAAAGTGATGCGCTCTGTGGATGAGCTGAAACGCGGCGACCGGGACCTGGATTAGAAGTTCATATCAGAACAGACGAAAGATGGCGTAAGTGTCCACGCCCGTGTCGAATTATAGTTGGGTCTCTGGCCCAGTTGATAAATTTCTGCAATCGTAAATCATCCCCCTACCCCCTTTGAAGGGGGTAGGGGGATGATAACTCAGGAGAGCAAACTATAGATCATAGTTTCTATTTGCTGTTCAGGACATCCTTCTCCGGAACTTAGGCAGCTACGGACTTCCTGGTCCGCGTTATGCGTGAAACGGGGATTAGGAAATCCCCGGCAGATTGCTTTCGGACTTGGAAGTCCGAAAGAGCTATAGTTTACAATGGCAGCCCTCGCTCGTGTCCCGGATTAAGCAGCTATACCCTATAAAACAAAGATCCCCGATAGCCTAAACTACCGGGGATCTTCGTTTTTCAACTATAAGTAAGCTCTATGCTACTTTCAATTTCTTCAGGCTTGATTTTTCGAACTTCTCACGGGCATAATCACCTGTTATAAGCAGATCGTGTGTTCCTTCTTCTGATGGCAGGTCGAACATAGCATCTGTCATAATACCTTCGCAGATAGAACGCAGGCCACGGGCACCAAGCTTATATTCTGCCGCTTTTTCTACAATGTATTCCAACGCACCTTCATCAAAGCTCAGGTTAATGTTTTCCATCTCGAACAGGCGCTTGTACTGTTTCACAATAGAATTCTTAGGCTCCAGTAAGATCAGTCTCAGCGTTTCTTTGTCAAGCGGGTCAAGGTGCGTTAATACTGGCAGACGACCAATAAGCTCAGGTATCAGACCAAAGTTTTTCAGGTCCTGTGCTGATAAATAACGCAGGAAGTTTTCACCTTCTTCGTTATCGTCCTGCTTCGATTTAGAGAAACCAATAGGGCGGGTATTCAAACGGTTTTTGATCAGTCTGTCGATACCCACAAAGGCACCACCGCAAATAAACAGGATGTTCTCTGTATTTACCGTGATCATTTTCTGTTCAGGGTGCTTGCGTCCGCCTTGTGGTGGCACGTTTACTACAGTACCTTCCAGCAATTTAAGTAAGGCCTGCTGCACACCTTCGCCGCTCACGTCGCGGGTTATAGATGGGTTATCGCTCTTGCGGGCAATCTTGTCAATCTCATCAATATAAACGATACCACGCTCTGCGGCTTCCACATTATAGTCTGCCGCCTGCAATAAACGGGTCAATATGCTTTCTACGTCTTCACCTACATAACCAGCTTCGGTCAGTACAGTAGCATCAGCAATACAGAAAGGAACCTGCAGGATGCCGGCCATCATACGGGCCAGGTAGGTTTTACCTGTACCGGTTTCGCCAACCATAATAATGTTCGATTTCTCGATCACTACTTCTTCTGCTTCCCCTTCGCTGTGCTGCATCAGGCGCTTATAGTGGTTATACACCGCCACCGACATTACTTTCTTCGCATCATCCTGGCCTACCACAAACTGGTCGAGATACGTTTTCATCTCGCGTGGCTTCATCAGGTTAAACTTAGGGCTGCGGCTATTCGCTCTGATCTTGTTTTCTTCGTTCAGTATCTGTTGAGCTTGCCCGATACATCTGTCGCAGATATGCGCGTTTATGCCGGAGATCATTACTGATACATCCTTCTTGTTCTTGCCGCAAAATGAGCACGTAATTTCAGCCATAAGTATAAATTGATCCGGGGAATTCAGAGCGAATATTTCCTCGCTCAAAACAAAGGTACAAAATTGGAAGTTTAATAAAACATAAAAAAATTAAGGCAGCCTTGGCAAAACGCTCAAAAATACCCTAAAAATTAAATTATTTATATTACTCTATTTTTGCTTAAAGGTTTGATCTATAGTTTGTTATACGGTTAAGGTATCCACATGTGCCTGTTGATAAATTGTTTGAGATTCTTTCACTTTTCAGCCAAGGCTATAGTTTACTACCCACAAAGCAACTATAAACTATAAACCCACTCCGGTTTTACGAAGTGGGTTTATAGTTTATAGTTGCTTTGCGGGTAAAAGAATTACTGTTTCTTGCGGCATAGCAACTGGATAGCCTTACAATCAAATCATATACTAACTTTCTATAACTGAGTTATTACCAAAGCGTGTAAAGAGTTACTTTATATTTTAACTTTCTTATATTTGATTGTTCTAATATAAAAACAAACTTTTAGCCAACCTTCTCTTTTATGAGGTCCGTATTTTTGCGCGTTTTAATAATTGGTATCTTATCAATTTATACCTTATCAGGTGCTTTTGCTCAATGGACGAGTCAGCCTTCGCCAATTCCTTATTCTATTCAGTCTGTTCAGATAATTGACGAGAGTATCTCATTCCTAGGAACGAGTGATGGAATTTACAGAACAAATGATGGGGGTACAACCTGGAAGCGCTTTCGGTTACAGCCCAATACAGTTGACTCGCTTTATTTAGAGACTATGGTGCAGCATCAGATTAATTTTTTTGATGCTAATGTTGGGATATCTGCGGGCTGGAGCCTTTTTAACTATGGTATAATTTTAAAGACAGTTAACGGAGGTATCGACTGGAAGATTGTACACATGGGGCCTCAACTGGGTGAGAAGTTCGATATCACCTATAATGATATTGAATTTGTGAATAGTAAAGTCGGCTATGTTGCAGGTTCAAAAGGTACTGTGATGAAAACCATAGATGCCGGTGATACATGGAATAGTGTTTATGTTCCACTGCCAGCTGCTGAGGTAGAGGGCAGTTACTTCGGAACTGTTGCCTTTCTCGATGAACTAACAGGATTTGTAGCCGGTACGGGGATTTACAAAACACAGGATGGAGGTAAAACGTGGAATAAACTAGCAACTTCTTTTGGCTATCAAGATGTGTTTTTTTATGACCTGCATTTTTTTGATGCAAACAACGGAGTAGCTGCCTTAAACATACCTCAGTTCTCTAATTTCGAGGATCTCCCATTGTATAAAACAACTGATGGTGGCTTAACATGGGCCCCGGTACAGCAGCCGGGAGTTAGATACGAGAGTTCAGGAGGTAATGTAGTAAGGGATTTATATTTTACAGACAGGCTAAATGGATATGCTATAGGAGATAATATAGCCTGGAAGACAATAGACGGAGGAGAAAATTGGGAGAGCCTGAACTTTATACCTCCTACAAGCTTACTTAAAATGAATGTATGGGAGGGTAAAAAAGGTATGATGGTAGGGGATAGAGGTAAAATTTATGGCTCAACTAATTTTAATGAAGTAACAAAACCTATATCTCGTTTCACACTACCAGCTATACAAAATTACTGCCCTAACACAGCCTATACATTCCAGAACAAAGGACCACAGCATTACACTTATAAATGGTATGTAAATAATACGCTAGTTTCAACAGACTACAACCTGACCACTACCTTTGAACCAAATAAAGATAATGAAGTAAAGTTAGTGGCAGAGAACAAGGGAATTACTGATTTCTCTGTAAAGTATGTCAGAACTGAGCCTGAAAGAGTATTTCAAAAGTTTAGTTTCGCTTACCCGGCACCAGAACCTTTATATTGTCAACAAACTTCAATAAGTGTCAGAATTAACGGAGTTCCAAATTTAAATTATTACGATGGCGATAGGGGCAGGTATGAATTATGGGCTGAAGGAAAGTTGATAGAAATTATTGAAAGTACGGCATCATCAATAGCCTTTAAACCTTCTTTGCTTGATAAGACAACAACTTATACAGTAAAAGCTAATATTCAGACACGATGTAAAAGCTACACCCAAGAGGAACTCATAACCTACAATTTTGCCCCTATACCGGATCAGACTCTGGAAGTTCAGGAGATGGAAGATATTGTTTGCCCCAGTAGTACCGATAGATTTGAGTTTAAGATCAAAAACTCACAGATAGGCTTTAAATACGCAGTTAAGCGTACCAATTCTCCAGATGAAACAGTTTTTGATGACGCTTATGATGGTAATGGTGGAGATTTAATTATAAAGACACTTTACACTGGGGGTACTAAATACGGTGCCGCAACCTTAGGCGGTAGACAAGAAATAACAGTATATGCCTGGTATAACCAGTGTAATAGCTACTATGCTAAGCCTTTACATGATAAAGCTATTATTCAGACAAGTGACTTCAACTTAAAGATTGATGTTCAGAAAAATCAGCTTTTAGTAAATGAACAGTTAAAAGTCAATAATCTCTCGGTTGCCGATGTATTTAAGTGGACTATTACTGATGGGACAAAAGTAACAGAGTACGACACTCCTCAATTACCAGACATTTCATTTAGTACACCAGGTGTCAAAATTGTTAAATTGTTTATCAGCAAACATGAAAAATGTGTTGATAGTGTAAAATTTGAAGTAGTTGTTGGAAATATCGCACCAACTACAACGTTGGCAACCTGTTCTGAAGACGATGTTTCTCTTGGTGAAGGTCATATAAATGAATCCATAAATTATGGAAGTATAAGTGGCGTTATAGCTAGCCATGAAGATAAAGATGGTTTTTTGTATGTTACTGGTAGCCATAAGACACGCTTTTTCCTAAGCAAATTTGATAGTTCTGGTAAGTTAATTTGGAATAAGTTTCATTATGATGGCGACTATTATGGTAGTTCTATGGGATCTACTCTTATATCCGACGATGAAGGTAATATCTACGTTGGAGGATCTTATAGTACAAAATCCTTCAAGTTAGACTCTGTATTTGCACCATATGATTACCCTATAAAATGGGCTTCATTCCTTTTAAAAATTAATAGAGAAGGTAAAACAGAATGGATAATTAAAGTAGCAGTTCCAGGTAATCACTATAGTAAAGGTATTCAGAATCATATCACTGATCTAGCGATAGATAAAAGCCAGAATGTTTATGCAGTATTTAATAGCACTCTAAATGTACATCTTAATTTTCCTGATGGGACTGTACAGGAGGGAATATACTTTGATGATCAGGGTAAGCCCCAATTAAAGAATGAAGAATACCCTGTATTTCTGCTAAAAACAAATAAGGAAGGCAAAAATTTGGGCACAACTGTATTAATAGATAACCAACTTTATGCTGGATGGAATTACTCAGAAATAAACTTTAGCAATACGTGGTGGACATACAGAACTGACCCTCAAGTTGAAATCGGAGATGATAATAAGATGTATATTGTTGGTAGCAGAAGAGTTACAACCGATAACGAGCTAAAAATAGGCAACTATACTATACCCGGTAAAAGCGAGTTCTTGCAAAAGTATCCTGACGGAGGTAGACAAGGGTATGTAGCTGTTATGAATTTAAATTCTGGTAATGTAGAAAAGGCATTTAATACATACTTTCACGAAAATACAGCTTATGATTTGGGAATGCATAATAGATGGGAATTTGACAGGGTACCATTTACGTTAATACCTAACGGTATCGTAATTGGCTATAGTTGGAATCCCTTTTATAAATCTGATAAATTTAATAATTCAGAGCGCATAGATGATAGATTTAAAAAACACATAGCTGCTAATGAGATTATAGTTGAGGATTCAATTTATAATAATATTTATAGAGGCTCCTTAATGGCTGCTTACGATTGGAGTGGTAATAATCTCTGGACCACAACATCTCATAATACATATATTAATGATTATTACTACGACACTAACTCGGCAAAAATACTAGCATTTGCCACTTTAGATAGCTTGAGCATGATAGGTTCTTCCAATGCTTCTGTATTTCATAAAGTAGAAAACCAAAAAACTAAATCTGTAACCTTATTATCTTATTCCCCAAATGGAGAATTGTTAAAAGTCTCACAGCCTCAAGATCAAGCTACTAATGCTGTTGCTTATACTATGGCGGTTGGCAAATGCTCAAACTTATATTTAATTTCTGGAGAATTAGGGCAAAATCATTTACGTTACTATAATACTTTAAGAACAACAGAAACGAAAATCAGATCAGTTGCTTTAGATGGGAAATGTAAAAATGTTAAAGCAATTACAGTCCCATTTACACAAAAATATATATGCAAAGGTGAGTCTATACAACTACGTATAGATGGGCCAGATATACTTAATGTAACTTGGTCCCCTGCTGCTAGTTTAAATGATCCTAGAAGCTTAACACCTACAGCAACTCCAACGGTATCTACTACTTACTTTGCTAAAATAGAAACTGCTGATGGGTGCTCCATAACACGAGCTATTCGAATAGATATTGACGAACCACTTGAAATCCCAGATAAGTTTATAGTTGTTTCAGATAGAGTTTATTTGAAAAGCTTTACATTTTTATTCCCTGAGGTAAAAGGTGGTAAGCGTTATGAGTTCGAATGGACATTCCATGACGGCATTAAGAGATACAAAACAGTTTATCATGATTTTCCTAGTGAAGGTACATACACTGTTTCTTTAAGGATCTGGAATGAGTGTACTGAAAAAACTATAACCCAGCAGATTAAGGTGCCTTGTACAGCCGCGCCAGTTCCTACTGCTGGCATCAGTGTTTTGCGGAATGGTTCTGAGGTTGCTTTCAAGCTTACAAATCCGAAAGATGTTGAGACAGTATTTTGGGAGTTTGGGGATGGAAGTACCAGTACCGAGTTAGAGCCTGTGCACACGTATATATTTGACAGGTCTTATAATGTTAGACTTACCATTAGAAGCGCCTGTTACGAGAATGTTTATTATAAAACGATAAGCGCCACTTGCCCAACAGTTAATGCCGTACTTCAAAAACAGGTAAACCGGCAGCAAGTTAATTTCTGGGTAACCGGTATTACACCTGATCAGATTATAAAATGGTCCTTCAGCGATGGTGCTGAATCTACAGAGAAGCAACCTGTTCATACTTTTAAAGAACCAGGAAAGTATTCAGCTACGCTTCTGATTCAATATGAATGTGGTACCACAACCCGAACTATAGATGTTGAGGTTACCTGTAGTAACCTTTCAACAGACTTTAATACCACAATAGATAGGGCTAACGTTAAATTTATACCACCAGTTAACGCAAGTGCTGTAACCTATGAATGGGATTTTGGGGATGGAGTTAAGAGTATAGAAGCATCTCCGGAACACATTTATAAACAGTCTGGTAATTACCTGGTGTTGCTGAAACTTACAGATGCATGCGGGCCAGTTACATTTAGCAAAACTATCACAGTTTGTGCAGCAACTGCATTTGCTGACTTTACATTTACAATTGACAAATCTGATAGCCATGTCGTGTCTTTCAGGCCTAGTACTTTACAAGCAGGAGCTACTTACCTATGGGATTTCGGTGACGGTACAACAAGCACTCAAGCTACACCTCAGCATAGATATGCAGCTACAGGCTCATATAATGTTTGTTTAACTACAACCTTCTCTTGTAGCACAAACACTAAATGCCAGGAAGTAAATATGCCTACTGCTATAGTTGATGATGTCAATAATAAGTTACTGTTGATTTATCCGAATCCTGCTAATGAAATGCTATACTTTGATATTGCACCGGAGATTATAAATACTGTAGAAGGTATGACAGTGCATGATGCATTAGGTAGGGAAGTGTTAACTAAGACAGGCAAAAGCTTAGCAATAACCAAAATGATTGATATAAGTGAACTGAGCACGGGCTCTTATTACATTAGGCTTAAGATTAAGAGAGGCGACTACATCATTAAAAAGTTTGTAGTGCAGCATTAGTAAGCTTATAGTATTTATTAACAAAAAAACCACCCTGGCTAACCAGCGTGGTTTTTTTTGTTTTATAGTTGGTTAAACGTGTTACTGCTTCTTACGAACCAATACCTCATCAATCAAACCAAACTCTTTTGCTTCTTCGGCACGCATCCAGTAGTCACGCTCCGAGTTGTCGTAAATATCCTGGTACGATTTACCTGAATGCGAAGCTAAGATCTCATATAGTTCCTTCTTCAGTTTCAGGATCTCGCGCGCTGTGATCTCGATATCAGTTGCCTGGCCTTGTGCACCACCCATTGGCTGGTGAATCATAACGCGTGAGTGAGGAAGGGCAGAACGCTTGTCTTTAGCGCCGCCAGCCAGCAATACAGCTCCCATACTTGCAGCCAGACCAGTACAGATCGTTGCCACATCAGGGTTTACATATTGCATGGTGTCGTAAATACCAAGACCGGCATATACCGAACCACCCGGCGAGTTAATATATAAAAGAATGTCTTTCTTCGCATCCGCCGACTCCAGGAACAGCAACTGGGCTGTGATGATGTTAGCAATAAAATCATCTACCTGCGTGCCCAGGAATATAATACGGTCCATGATCAGGCGTGAGAAAACGTCGATCTCACGGAAGTTGGTAGGGCGTTCCTCAATTACCGAGCGCGTCATGCTCTCGATGTTGTGCATTGCCTTTCCTTCTATGTGATGGATATATTGGTCTACGCCCAGCCCGCTCAGGCCCTGGCCTTTTACAGCGAATTTGCGGAACTCGTCTTTGTTAAACATCATAGTTGTTTGTGTTACGGTTTTGTCAAAAATAAAAAAGTCCTTTAAAACTAAAGGACTTTTTTGATAATATATTACTTGATCGTCTTTAGAACGATAAGTTTCTGAAGTCCTCTGCAGAGATTGATTTCTCTACAACAGTCATCTTTTCTTTTAGTTTAGCGAGCACCTTCTCGGCCAGCAATTGCTCGTACTCATTAATGTAGTTACGGCCGTTGTCCTGCTGCAGATACTGCTGTGCATAGTTGTTCATGCTCTCAGCCAGTTCTTCTGGTATTTCAGGCATGTTAAACTGCGCCATCATCTTTTCTTTCGTGCTGCTTACAACTTCATCGTTGCTCACTTTCAGCTCGTTCTCTTCCACAACCTTGTTCTTGATCATCGACCACTTCAACTCCTTGGTGTATTTGTCAAAGTTTTCTTCGATCTGCTCAGTTGTTAAACGGCCTTCGTTTGTAACCTGTAACCAGCGCTTAAAGAAATCAGCAGGAATATCAACAGCTACGTTGTCAACCAGTGTATCGATGATATTGCGGTTAAGCACGTTATCGGCTTCACGGTCGTAGTTCTCTTTTATAGTTTCACGGATCTTCGCATCAAACTCTTCTTCCGTAGTTACTGCGTCTTTACCGAAAAGCTTATCGAAAAGTTCTTGATTTAACTCAGCTTCTTCTGTGCGGTTGATCTTCTCTACAGTAAATTCAAACTCACCGTTCAGGTCAGCAGTTACTTCTTTGCTTAAACCGGTTACGTGTGCAAGGGCAGCATTGTCATCACCGAAAGCCTTACGGATATCGAATTTAATAACATCACCAGCTTTTACACCAACAAACTGCTCTTTGCCAGCAACTACACGGTTAGTCGGGATCAGGGTCTTAGACTCGAACTCACCATCAACCTGCTTCAGGTCGCCATAAATAAAATCACCTTCTTCTGATGTTTCAGGGTTCGTGGTTTTACCGAACTGGCGCTTAATGTTCTCGTAAGCCTCTTCAATTGTTTTCTGGTCAAGTTCAATTGCGTAACCGTCTACGCTCTTATCCAACGGAAGGTTGAAGTCAGGCAGTAAACCTACAGCATACGTAAATTCGAAATCTTTCTGGGTATCCCAGTCAATGTTAGACTGGCTTGGCTCCGGAAGTGGTTCGCCCAGTAGCTTTACATCATTTTCCTTAATGTATTTAGAGATCTCTTCCTGAAGCAATTTGTTGATCTGCTCTACCAGGATGCTCTTGCCATACATCTTTTTAACAAGGCCGGCAGGCACTTTACCCGGTCTGAAACCTTTGATCTGTGCTTTTTTGCTGAATTCCTTTACCTGCTGGTCTACTTTAGAAGCGTAATCTGCTTCTTCCAGAACCACCTTCAGTTGCGCATTAGTGCTGTCGGTTTGGTTTAATGTAATATTCAAGGCTATAAAATTTTAATTTGGTACATCCTGTAATAACAAACCCCCAACATGACTGCTGAGGGTTTATTGTTTTGTTGTGCGGATGGAGGGACTCGAACCCCCATGCCTCGCAGCGCTAGATCCTAAGTCTAGTGCGTCTACCAATTTCGCCACATCCGCATAATGTGTGCTTGTTTGTAATGATGATGCAAAATTACAACGCAGATTCTTATTTGCAATACCTGCTTCAAAAAAAAGTCAATTATTTTTAAGAGCAAATAGGTAACATGTTAATTCTGTTTTATTTAGAGCGAAATAAAATTTTTAAACTATAGTTCGGTCCCTGTCAACGGCAAAGCTTTAAGTTATTCATCAACTATAACTATAGTCTGGGGTAGGGGTATTTATTACTATACCATGCAGCTTTTGGCCGCTCCTATTGAAAGCAGCTATTTATCCTGTATATTTGAAACTTAGTATGGCAACCACTGTTTTATACTTATATAAGGTAAGTGAGTACGCCTGCATAGTGGATACCCGCTTTTTCTGATACCCTACTAGTACTATGATCGATCCGGAAGCAGAACGCAAAGAGATCTTACGACTTTACAGAAGATTACTGAGGCATGCCAAGCCTTTTTTAAAGGACAACGACGCCAAAATAATTAAGAAAGCCTTCAATACATCGGTTGAGGCGCATAAAGACATGCGTCGTAAATCCGGTGAGCCTTATATCTATCACCCGATTGCAGTTGCCCAGATAGCAGTAGAAGAAATTGGTCTGGGTACAACGTCTATAGTTGCCGCCCTGCTCCACGATGTGGTGGAAGATACCGAAATGGAGATAGAGGATGTGGAGCGTGACTTCGGACCAAGTGTGGCGCGTATCATCGAAGGGTTGACCAAGATCTCCGGTGTTTTCGACTATGGCTCTTCGCAGCAGGCCGAGAACTTCCGTAAAATGCTGCTTACCCTTAGCGACGATGTTCGGGTTATACTGGTAAAGCTGGCCGACCGCCTGCACAACATGCGTACCCTGGATAGCATGCCGCGCCACAAGCAACTCAAGATTGCATCTGAAACCATGTACCTGTATGCGCCACTTGCGCATCGCTTGGGTTTATATGCTATCAAATCAGAGCTAGAAGATTTATATTTAAAATATACCGATACCGCTACCTATAAGGATATATCAAACAAGATCCGTCAGACACGTAGCGCTCGTAGTAAGTTTATTAAAGATTTTATTGCGCCTATTGAAGAAGAACTGGACAAGCATGGCTTTAAATTTAACATCAAAGGCCGGCCAAAGTCTATTTACTCTATCCTTAAAAAGATAAAGAAACAGAACATTTCGTTTGAAGAGGTGTACGACCTGTTTGCGATACGCATTACCCTGGATGTGCCCGTTGAGAATGAGAAAGCAGCGTGCTGGCAGGTATACTCTATTATTACAGACTTTTACCAGCCTAACCCGGACCGCCTCCGCGACTGGGTAAATACACCAAAAGCTAACGGCTACGAATCGCTGCATACAACGGTAATGAGTAAGTCGGGGCAGTGGGTAGAGGTACAGATCCGTACCAAGCGTATGGATGAGATCGCGGAGCGTGGTTACGCGGCGCACTGGAAATATAAAGATGGGCCGGGTTCAGAATCTGGCCTGGAACAATGGATAAACAAGGTGCGCGATATGCTGGAGAACAACACCGGCAACGCCCTTGAGTTTATGGATGAGTTCCGCAAAAACCTTTTCGTGGAGGAGGTGTTTGTATTTACGCCGAAAGGTGAGCTGATCATTCTGCCGGATAAAGCTACTGCTCTCGATTTTGCCTTTGAGATACATAGCCAGATCGGACTACAGTGCCTTGGGGCAAAAGTAAACCAGAAACTGGTACCACTTAGTTACAGGCTCTATAACGGCGACCAGGTAGAGATCCTGACATCTCAAAAACAAAAACCTAACGAAGAGTGGCTAAACTATGCAGTAACATCAAAAGCACGGGCCCGCATAAAAGAAGCACTTCGCGAAGAGCGTAAACATAAAACAGAGCAGGGTAAAATTCTGCTCGATAAGCGGTTGTCTCAACTTAAGATAGCGGATAACCAGGCAAACCTGAACAAGTTAATGGCTTTCTTTAATGTGCCATCGGTTCATGATTTGCACTACAGGCTGGCAACCGGCCATATTGATTCAAAGAACATTAAAGAGGTTATCTTTACTGCCACCGCCGAAAAAGGAAGCTCTACCCTGGACCCGAAAAGCTTTGACAGGGAAGTACAGAAAATTCGTGGTGTAAACTCGGATATGTTGGTGATAGGGGAGAACACCTCTAACATGAACTATAAAATAGCCAGCTGCTGTAACCCGATACCAGGCGATGATGTGTTTGGCTTCGAGACCGGCGACGAAGATATTGAGATACACCGTACCAACTGCCAGCGTGCTATCGAACTGATGTCGAACTATGGCAACCGCGTGGTTAGGGCAAAATGGACAGATCAGAAAGAACTGGCCTTCCTGGCAGGCATTCGTATTAAGGGTACTGATAGGGTAGGTCTGGTAAACGACTTAACACGTATTATATCGAACAGCTTACGGGTAAACATGCGTTCTATAACTATAGATTCGCACGACGGAATTTTTGAAGGGAATATTATGGTGTTCGTAAATGATACCGGCCATCTGGATAAACTGATACAGCGCATGGGAAAAGTGAACGGTATTTTAACTGTAGAACGTTTCGACTAAGGCTGTCAGCAAACTATAAAACAAGCATATGGCATTAAATGCAATAAAATTTGAAGAGGTAAAGAAGATTTTTACCGCCTACCTGGAGAGCAAAGGGCTGCGCAAAACGCCGGAGCGCTACGCTATCCTGGAAGAGATTTATTCGCGCGACGGTCATTTTGATGTGGAGTCGCTTTATATAAGTATGAAAAACAAGAACTACCAGGTAAGCCGGGCTACTGTTTATAACACCCTCGACCTGCTGGTAGAAAACGACCTGGTAAGCAAGCACCAGTTTGGCCGTAACCTGGCGCAATATGAAAAATCATATGGCTACCGCCAGCACGACCACGTGATCTGTACGGAATGCCATAAAGTGGTAGAGTTTTGCGACCCGCGCGTACATCAGATCCAAACTATGGTGGGCGAACTACTAAATTTTCATATCTTGCACCATTCTCTAAACCTTTACGGTATTTGCGGCGATTGCCGCGCCAAAAAAGCGACTACAGAGCAAAAACATGAAGTACCAGACAGAGCTTAAAGATGATGTGCTATTTGTACGGCTGGAGGGCGACCTTGTAGTCGGTAAAGATACGCAACAGATGATAGATGAAGTGGATGGGCTACAGGATGGTAAAGTTTTTCTTTGTGCTGTCGATCTCTCTAAGGTAAGGTTTATGGATAGCAGTGGTATGGGCGTGCTTGTATCGTTGCTTACCAAGTTCAGGAACAGGGGTGGGGAGCTCGTGCTCATTAAACCATCAGAACATATCCGCAAGCTGCTGATCGTTACAAAGCTTAATGCTATTTTCACGATAGCCGAAAATGACGATTACGCAGCACAATTCTTAAAAGAGTCAATTTACTAACACTTAAATGGCAGTTGATATTTTATTAGGTCTGCAGTGGGGCGACGAAGGCAAAGGCAAAATCGTTGACGTACTGGCACCCACCTATGACATTGTAGCCCGTTTCCAGGGAGGTCCGAATGCAGGACATACATTAGAGTTTGAAGGCACCAAGCATGTGCTGCACCAGATCCCATCCGGAATTTTCCACCCGCACATTCAGAATATTATTGGCAATGGCGTAGTGCTGGATCCAATTGTGTTCCGCATCGAGATGCAGAAATTACAGGACCGTGGTGTAGATGCAGCCAAAAACCTGTACATCTCTAAAAAAGCGTCGCTCATTCTTCCTTCGCACAAAGTTTTAGATAGAGTATCTGAAGAAGCATTGGGCAGTGGCAAGATTGGTTCTACTTTAAAAGGAATAGGCCCGACCTACCAGGATAAGATTGGTCGTGTGGGCTTACGTGTAGGAGATATACTGGCTGCTGATTTTAATGATCGTTACAACAAGCTGGTTGAGCGTCATCGCAAAACGGTTGAGTTCTATGGCCAGTCACTGGATGTAAGTGAGCAGGAAAAACTATTCTTTGAGGCTGTAGATTACCTGCGTACCTTAAAACTGGTTGATACAGAATATATGATCAATGATGCCCTTCAAAGCGGAAAACGTATTCTGGCTGAAGGTGCTCAAGGTTCTTTACTGGATATTGATTTCGGGACTTATCCTTTTGTAACATCTTCCACAACTATGGTAGCTGGTGCCTGCACAGGGTTGGGAGTTGCTCCAAAATATATCGGTGAAGTATACGGTATTTTTAAAGCATACTGTACCCGCGTAGGTAGTGGCCCTTTCCCGACAGAGTTATTAAACGAAGAAGGAGAAGCTATACGCCAGGCAGGTCGTGAGTTTGGTTCTACAACCGGACGTCCGCGCCGTTGTGGTTGGGTAGATCTGCCAACACTTAAATATAGTATCATGCTGAACGGGGTTACCCAGCTAAACATGATGAAGGCTGATGTACTGACAGACTTCGATACTATAAAAGTATGCACGCACTATAAATTAGCATCAGGTGAGATAACCGACCGGTTGCCACACTCGCTGGATGAAGCAGGCTTAGAGCCTATCTATGAAGAGCTGCCAGGGTGGAGAGTGGACTTGAATAAAATAGATTCCACAGAGGATCTGCCTGAAGCCTTCAAGAATTACCTTACTTATATAGAGTCGCATCTAAATGTGCCAATAACTATAGTTTCAGTAGGGCCAGATAGAAAGAGTACCTTAAAAAGAGAAACTGAGAAAGTTTAAGTTTATATAATTACAATAAGAAAGGCTCCTATAAAAGGGAGCCTTTCTTATTTGGAGTTGGTTTGATCAACATACATGTAAGTATATGAGCTTGATACCTGTTTTTGACAATAAGTTTTAAAGCCAGCAAATTGTAATGTTTGTTAAAGATCATTAGCTCATAATTAAAACAGACATGGCGGAAAGCAATTCTGCTAATTCAGTAGTAAACTAACAACAGCTGTAAAATTTTAGCTTTCACTTTCAGTTACTTAGGGGTTGGCATATAAAATCTTTGCTTTGGGTGCTTGCAGGCTAAAAAAGGATTTGTACTTTTGCATCCCGTTCAGCAGGAAGGGAAGCGAAGTTGGAAAGGAGGGGAGCAGGCATCGAACGGGACATAAAACCCTTCTATAGCTGCAGCAGCTACGATTCAGCTGGCTGGTCTTCCGGGAAAAACTTCTAAAATATTTTTCTTTCACTGCTTGCAAACATCGCCTGAATGGTGTTACCTTTGCAACCCGGTTCAGCAGCAGGCTGAC